>JBGTMB010000326.1:0-1816 GCA_041743755.1 Nitrospiraceae bacterium
GATGCCTTTGAAAGAAAATACAAATATAAACCCACTGCGATTCCGGTCGCCATCGATGCGCTCGCCGTCTACGTCAACAAGGACAACCCAGTCAAAGGACTCACGATGCCGCAAGTCGATGCGATCTTTTCAAAAAGCCGCCGCTTCGGCCACACCCAGAACATTCAGTTGTGGAAAGAGGCCGGTGTGGACGGAAACCTGGGCGACAGTCCCATCAGTATCTATGGAAGAAACTCAGCCTCAGGCACCTATGGATTTTTCAAGGACCAAGCGCTCAAGAACGGAGATTATAAAGACGAGGTCAAAGAACAGCCTGGATCAGCTTCCGTGGTCCAAAGCGTGAGCGAAGATCAATCCGGCATCGGCTACAGCGGCATTGGGTACCTCACATCGAACGTGCGCCCCGTTCCACTCGCGGAGAAAGACGGCATGTCGTTTAAAGAGGCCACCCAACAGAACGCGGGCGACGGGTCGTACCCGCTCTGGCGCCACCTCTATCTCTATGTCAACAAGACGCCCAATAAACCGCTGGATCCGATCGTCGGAGAATTCATCAAATTTATCTACAGTAAAGAAGGACAGCAGGTGGTGGTGAAAGACGGCTTTTTCCCGCTGAAGGCCGAGACGATCGAGAAGGAACTCAAGAAGCTTGACTAAAGGGCATTTTTTAACCGTATTTGGGCAGGTTGAGTCACGATGGCGCAGATGAACCGAAAGATGGGAATTCCGTACGGAATACAAATACAGTCGCGGCTCGGGGACGATGGATAGTAGTGAACGGCAGGTTCCGATAGGCACGAATCAGCATCACTGCCAGACCTTGGCCATCCGAAAAGGATCGGCAGATGCCGACCCGATGATGGAGTGTACACATTAACAGGAGGAGATCATGACGATGTGGAATCGATGGATTCAGTGTGGTGTTTTATCGGGCTTGGTGCTGGGAGGGTTAGCCGCCTGCGCGATGGTAGAGCATCCTCCCGTAGCTCAGATTGCCGCTAATGATCACTCTAAATTGTCAACCTGGTATGAGCAGGAAGCGGTCCAACTTCGGCAAAGCGCGAAGGACGAGTTGGTAATGGCGGATGCGTATAGAAAAAATCCAGACCCCATGAATCCCATAGCCTCTCGCAAAATCGAACTTATTCAGCACTATGAGGCCCTTGCCGACTTATATAAGCAGGCAGCTGTAGCAGCCGACGTGTTGGCAGACGAACATCGCAACATATTGAGGCACGGGCACATAAACGAAGGTAACCATGATTTTCAGACTCCCCGATAAGGGAGAGAATTAGGAAATCGGGAAATCGCGGGTTGTGAATTCCCGGTTCACCGTGATAGCACGCGATGACGATCCGATCCCGTTCTTTTTCCACTCGTAACCGTGAACGCGTTGGCGTTGGAATGATAGGAAGGAGTCATGGGCTGAAGGTGAACGTTGTCTAATAGCCAGTCTAGCGACAGATATCCTGCTCCGGCCCCCGCCCCTGCTGCGGCAGGGGCGTATGGCCATACGCCCGTGCCGACGATATCACGACACTCAGCCGCTGTGACGTGGCGTCGCATTTTCGACCGGCTTGCTCAAATCATCATCACCATGGGTGGACTCGCCGTCATTCTGAGCATTATCGGTATCTTTGTCTTCTTGGTGAAAGAAGTCGCTCCTCTGTTTTTCCCTCCACACGCGACCCAGACCGGTCACGTAACCGGCGCCTCTCCACCGAGCGTACTCCCTCAATCCAGCTTGGTCGGCATGGATGAATATCAAGAGATTATCTATCAACTTACGGCAGGATCCGATCACCAAATCCGCTTC
>JBGTMB010000327.1:0-4276 GCA_041743755.1 Nitrospiraceae bacterium
TTCGAGGACATCTCAGAGCTTGCGGCTATTCGACTTGAAGACGAGCCTTTATGGGATGGCCAGGCCAAATCGAGCCGATATCAGAACTTTGCCTCCGGGGGGTGGTTCGTGCCGGATTCCATTCGAGGGACTGAAACGGAGGGCACCTACCACGGCATTCTTCGCAGCCTCGCAGAAATCTATCGGCTTTTACACCAACCGTTGACCGAGTTTATTTCTGAACGTGAACCGTGCCCCGAGTCGATGAAGCCGGCTGATTACCAACGAACGATTGCCGCGCGCGCGTTCGATGTGACGCGGTATCTCCTGCCCCTCGCGGCCAGGACAAACGTCGGGCAAGTCGTCAGCATCAGGACGCTGGAGAAGCAAATTACCAGACTGTTGTCGTCGCAACTCCCTGAATTACGATCGATCGGAGACGAACTCAAGGATGCCTGCCAACGGTCACCCGTGAATCTATGGGGCGAACTGTGCGGTCAACCAGGCGGCACGCACGAACCTCTGGCGCCTACGCTTGCGCGCCATGCCAAGTCGAACGATTATCAAGCTTCGGTCTACCAGGATCTCGCCAGATACGCCAAGGACGCGCTCCGCGGCACCGGCTTGGATCAACCAGCGTCATGGGGTGAGCCGACACCCGTGGATCTCATCGAACCCCACGATCCGTTGGACGAGCTTGTGACCACCTTGCTGTATCGTGTCTCCCATGCGCCCTATCGGAGCCTCCTCGCGGTCGTCCGAACCTGGACGGAGAAACAGAAGCGGGAGGCCATCGACGTGGCCATGAGCACACGAGGCCCCTACGACGAACTCATCAAAGAGTTCCGCAGCGGTTACGCATTCTCCTTCGATGTGCTGATGGATATTGGAGGCTGGCGTGACATGCATCGCCACCGGCGCTGTCAGCAAATTCAGCAGAACTTTACGACGTTGCATGGATATGAAGTCCCCCCTCCGCTTGTGCAGGCAGGGCTGGATCAGGAGTATCGGCAGGCGATGGACGCGGTCCGTTTGGACATCGAGGCGCTCAAGAAAACCAGCGCGGAGGGATCGCTCTATGCTACGCCGTTCGGATTCAAAGTGCGATGCCTCTTTAAGATGGACTATGCCGAGGCAGAGTACATCGCCAGGCTTCGTTCCGGTGTGAAAGGCCACTGGTCGTACAGGACTATTGCTTGGTTGATGAAGCAAAAACTTGCGGCGCGCTATCCAGCACTCGGAGATCGCATTCAGGCCACCTCACCGGATATTGAAGACACCCTCACCAGATAGTCAGACTGCCCCCGATGACCGACTACCAAGCCCAATGTGAAGCGAGGCTGCTGGAAGGCCAATGGGATCAGGCCCGGCAGGCTGCGTTGGCTTGGGCCCGCAACCCTGCTGCCGGCACAGACCAAGACCCTCGACCCCATTTCGCTCTGAACATCATCTACCTGCTCCGGGGAGAATTTGCCGAGGCCTGGAAGGCTCATGCCAAGTGCCTGGATGAATCCGAAGACATTGCCCAAGTCAAAGAGTGGATCGAAGGGCTTGTGGCACGACAGTCTGAACAGGCTCACGCCCATCTTGTGATGGGATTATTTCTGGCCCAGTCAGGCCAATCTGAACAGTCGATCCTGGCCTACAAGAAGTCAATCGCACTCGCGCCACAGTCCGCCCATCCCCACTATTTTCTCGCACAGATCCATGAGCGAGCCGACCATCTGGAAATGGCCATCAAGGAATACCGCGAAGCTGTCCGACTCGATCCTTCCCATGTGCCAGGGCGGACCAATCTGGGCGTGGCCTATCAAGAACAGGGCCGTCTGGAGATGGCGATCCCCCAATATCGCGAGGTGATCAAGCTGAAGCCGCACGATGCGACCGCCCACGCCAACCTCGCCTGCGCGCTTGCCGAGCAGGGCAAGTTCGAGCCAGCCTTGCAGTCCTACAAGGAGGCGTTGCGCCTGAACCCCAAGGATGCAGCCGTGCATTTCGCTCTGGGAGATTTTTATGAAACCAGAGGCCGTCTGGACCTGGCACAAAAAGAATATGATGCAGCTCTCGTCGCCGATCCAAACTTCGGTCCGGCGCATTCAGCTCTCGGCTGGTTAGCACTGGGCAGACAGCACATGCAGGCCGCCTATGAAGCCTTCAATCGAGCCCTCAAGTCCAACGATCAAGACCCTCGGGCCTATCACGGCATCGCCGAGTATTATTCCCAGAAGGGAAAGCGCGAGAGCGCCCTGGACAATTTCACCAAGGCGCTGAAGTACTACAAAGATCCAGAAAAGAGAAACATGATTTTGAATCAGCTGTTCCAGGAAGGCCAAATGGCGGACTAGCAGGGTGCTGAAAAATGCCGCCAGCATCGTTCTCGCGTCGTTCAGATCCTCAACGTACCCCAGAGGGTACGCTTCCGGTCTTCACTCGCTGCGGCCTTGCTGACGGCCTTTTTGAGCATCCTGCTTAGGGGTGGAGGAATAACTCGCGGATACCTCGTATGGGGAGACCGTTGACCAGGCTTCGACTCATCGGGAGAATCCTACCAGTATACTCAGTAGTTAGCCGGACCGACAGGAAAATGCCAACTGCACATCTGTATCTCTTCAGTGATGCTTGTCCCAGTGACTGGCTCGTGGACGGGCAGGACGACACGTGGCACACGATTGTGAATTTCGTCTTTCAATCCTCGCCGGATGTGCAGCCGCAAGTTGAGAATGGCGCGTCTCACATGGAACTTCTGGCGCTGGACGCGACATACATGGATCTGGTTCGCGCACTGGAATCGGGCCTGCCATCGCATAAGCTGAAGAAGTGGAAGACCTCCCCAAGCTACCAGTCAAGATTCTGTCGCGCATTCGCGGATGTGGCCGCCTCGATCAAGCCCATAGTGTCGGCATGCTCATTTCAGGAAAAATCCCTTCGGAGCTCGAAGAGCGCCCTCCTAGCCTCGTATAATCAGCACATCGGCGGCATTGAGGGTCGCGGCATCGGCTTTGAAGAATGGCTCGACGACAGTGGGCGTCTTAGAATGAAACACTCATTTATTAACATGGGCGGACACCACAAGATCCAAGGCCTAGAGAATCAAATCCTCGTCGTGCTCTTCATGTCGTGGTTTGTCGCCGATCAGTACATCTTCTATAAGAAGGACATCGTCTCCAACAAGCGGTACGGCTTCGACCGCTTAGCGATGACGGTGGTGTCAGACAAGCTCAGTGGCGACGACGATTCTCGACGCAACAACGAACAGAATTTGCGGAATCTGATCGACCCAGAGGGAGGAAACGCGCCGATCGTTCTCACTCGATCGCCGTACAGCGACTCATTTTCTGGAGATCTTATCGCAGACAATTTGGCTGGTTGGCTCAATGCCGCAGTTGCAAACCCAGGCGGCAGTTTCGGTGGCGCTGCTCGTGGCATTGCGGGATCCGGCGTTTGGGCGGGTTGGCATGTGCTCAAGCAATCCTCGACGAAACTAGAATCGGCACCGGCGATGTCAAGATTGCAGGAGGGGCAGGCCGGCTAACAAGCGCATGGCGAGGTTGCAGGGAGTTCGGATACCGGCGAGAGTTTTTCAAGGTCGATGATCGAGAATTCTTCGAGATACGCTTCACGAACGACGAGAGACGAGTTCCACGGTCTTCTATCCGCTCAGGCTTGACCGCTAGGGGTTATCCGGATAGTATCCATAGTGGTAGCGTTATGGATACCATCTAACCGGAGATTGTTATGGCAACCCTGACGATCAAAAATATTCCTGAGCCCCTGGTTAAACGGTTGAAGCAGCAAGCCGCCGCGCATCGTAGGAGTCTGAACTTCGAAGTCATCTCCTATCTTGAGCAGATGACACACAGTGTTCCTATTGAGGCTGACGCCCTACTTGCGCGGGCGCGGGCTATCCGCGGGACTCCCAAAGGTGTTCGACTGACTGATCGCCTGCTCGATGAACTCAAAGTGGCAGGGCGACTGTGATTGTGGCTGACACGAACCTCTTGATCTATCTCTATGTCCAAGGCCAACGGACACAAGAGAGTGAGGCCGTGCTGCAGCGGGATGCGCTGTGGGCTGCTCCGTTACTGTGGCGGTCAGAGTTTCGTAATGCTCTGTTTAGACTTGTCCGTACAGATGCTCTTCAACTTGAAAAGGCGCTCGCGATCATTGATGAAGCTGAACGGTCGATGACTGGAAATGAGTATAGCGTGGTCTCGTGGCAGGTGTTGGAGCTTGCCAGCCGGTCAGGTTGTTCGGCCTACGATTGCGAATTTGTGGCCCTCGCCCAGGATCTGGAGGT
>JBGTMB010000328.1:0-4354 GCA_041743755.1 Nitrospiraceae bacterium
TAGCCCTCCTCCAACAGCCGCGCTTCAAGATCAGTATTCGGCTGAATGCCCAAAAAGAACATGAGAGGGAACACTCGCTCTTCACCCAGGATTGAGGCAACCTTTTTATAGGACTCCACGCTTTGGAGCAAAGACTCCTCGGTTTCTTTTGGACTATTCAGCGAATAGTTAAGGATGACCTTCCCCTTGAATCCCGCCTCCGCCAGATAGCGACAACCATCGTAGAGCCGCTCAAGCTTGAATCCCATGTGGAGATCGTTCAGCACCATCTGAGAGCCCGACGTAATGGCCACTTCCAGATCGCCGACGCCAGACCGGACCATGAGCTTGGCCAGTTCAGGGGTAATCAGCGAAGTTCTGATATAGCCGGACCATTCAATCTCCAGCTTCTCAGCGAGAATCCGCTCAAGAATCTCGGTGCATTGGGGATAGGCCTCTTTCCCGGTAATGAACTGGGCATCCGTGAACCAGAAGCGCCTGGCACCCCATTGATGATAGTGCTGAGAAATATCTTTCACGACCATGGCGGGCGGCCGATAGCGAACTCGCTTCCCCTCAATATAGGGGTAAAGACAGAACGCGCAATCGTAGGGGCAGCCTCGCTTCGATTGGACCCCGATGGACTCGTCCAGATATTCCCGATGCTGCGGGAAAATCGTGGTCAGGTACGGCAAGTCGACCGTCAACGCATCGAGCAGAGCCGGCGAACCCTGCTGACCTTTTCTCACCGTCTTTCCTTCTCTGAGAATATAGCGCTCGTTCTCTAGCGACTGGCCTTCAATCACCTTGAGGATGGCATCTTCACCTTCCCCGAGAATCCCGATGACGCCTTCCGGAAGTTTCTGAATGAGCTGGTCGGCAAAAGCGGTAAAGGCTCCGCCACCGATCATGATCTGCGCCTTCGGGAACTCCTTCGCGATCAACCAGGGGTAGGAAAGCGCCGCCCGGATATGACTGTAGTAGCGGTAGAGCTGCTTCACCCCAGCAAACGAAGCGGCGACCCGCTTGATCGGATTGCTCGCAAAGTAGAAATTGAAGGCATGTTCCAGCGAAGAATCTCCCTCGTGCGGGGAAAAGATTTGAATGTCGCGCCAGGAGAAACAGACGAGGTCCGGTTTGAACTCGGTGGTAGCATCGCGGACTGCCCTGATTCGCTGGCCGTCAGGAAAGAGGGAGAGATCGAGAATACGCTGCCGTACATCCGGCTTGCGTCGATGAATAAAATCAGCGAGATAAGTCACACCGATGGGATAGACCTTCTTGCAGGGGAGAAAAATATAAAGAATCGATTCCATGAGTGTTCTGAGCTAGTAATTATGAGCTATGAGTTTCAACAACTTAGCACTCGGGACTCAGTACTTCACTTGGTTGCCACATGAATCGCTACGATCCCGCCGCTCAGGTTGCGATACGTGACTTGCCGATAGCCTACGTCGAGAAGCATCTGCTTCAATCGTTCCTGGTCCGGGAAGTTCCGAATGGAGGCTGGGAGATATTCGTAGACGCCAGTCGTGTCATGCGCCACTTTCGTGCCGATCCACGGAAGAAGCCGGAACGAGTACCAATCGTACAGGGCCCGCAGCCACCCAAAAACAGGTCGGGAAAACTCCAGGCACACAAACCGGCCGCCTGGCTGCAAAATTCTGTGAATGTCCGTGAGTGCTTGCCGAAGATCACCGACGTTTCTCATACAAAACCCTGTGGTCACGGCATGGAAAGTCCTATCGGGAAATCCCAGGTGCTCGGCGTTGGCTTCGAGACAGGTAATCTTCTTCCCCAGGCCTCGCCCAGTGACTTTCTTTAGCCCCTCGACGAGCATGGCATGGTTCAGGTCGGAGGCAATGACACGGCCATTGTCCCCCATACGTGGTTCGACCAAGAGCGCGAGATCAGCTGTACCGGAACCGACATCGAGTGCCCGGCCTCCCGTGGTAACGGGGACATAGGATGCCGTAATTTTCTTCCACCGGTAATGCAGTCCAAAACTCAAAAGCGTGTTGTTCAGATCATAGACGCCTGCGATCGACGTAAACATCCGCTGCACGGCTTGTTCACGGGCCGAGCCAGTCCAAGTCGAAACAGCGATCGGAGCCGCTGGGGAGCCGGCCCCCTTCTGAACAGGCGGTGTATCCACATGTACCATCCTAGCGTGGTAGCACCCGGCTTCCAGGTTTGTCAAGACGATGGAATAGAGGGAGAAGTGCTGCTGTTGGGTGAGGTACAAGACAGCGGTCTCTTGTCCAAGCTGGACGAGAGGAATACACTACCGCCGCCAGGTTGAGGATGAGGCGTACCCCTACGTAGGATGAGTAAGGAGGTGGCTCCATGTTTGGTTCCCTCGCGCTTGAAATTGCGATCAGCCTGTCGTTGCTCTATCTGTTGTTAGGGTTGATGTGCTCCGTGCTGAACGAATGGATGGCCGGCATCCTGAATATGCGGGCAAAGAATCTTTGGGAAGGAGTGCGGAATTTACTGTATGACTCGGAGGGAACAGGGCTAGCCAAGCAGTTGTACGACCATGCATTGGTCAAGAACTTGGGAAAATCCGGCACGCTCCCTTCGTATGTTCCTTCTCGGGCCTTCGCGTTAGCTCTGTTCGACCTTGTCGCCCCCGCACACGATTCGACGACCACGAGGACGCTGCAAGACATTCGGAGTTCGGTCGCCAACATTTCAAATGAACAAGTAAAGAGCGCCTTGGTTGCCTTGATTGATGACGCTGAAGGTGACCTGAAGAAAGCACGGGAAAACGTGGAGCGGTGGTATGACGACGCAATGGATCGTGTGTCCGGATGGTATAAGAGAAAAACGCAGGTCTTCATCTTAGTATGGGCATTAGCGGTCACCTTGTCGGTCAATGCCGATACAGTTTTGATCGCGAATACGCTAGCCCATGACGCAACGTTGCGAGCATCACTGGTTGCGATGGCTGAGGTCACGGCCAAAGAACCGCTGCCCCAGACTGCCGAACAGGAGAGGGAACGAATCAAGCAGATGTCTGCCGAGATTAAAAAGTTGGGACTCCCGATTGGATGGTCACGTGAGCCCAATGACACGAAGTCTCTTCCTACTGAGGTTGGGGGATGGGCACTGAAGATTATCGGTCTCTCGCTGACGGCGATCGCAGTTTCTCTTGGCGCCCCATTTTGGTTTGACGTCTTGAATAAACTGATCAATATTCGTTCTGCCGGCAAAAAGCCGGAGAGATCGCATCAAGATAAAGAGCCGCCCAGTAAATAGTTCATGGGCCAGAAACCTGTTAGACAAAAGACTGCGGGCATAGCCTCTCTGCTCCATGTTCACCTTGGTGTCTACTCTCCGCTCCCAGATTCTCGCATGCTATAATCCCGCCCCTATGCACAACTCGATTGTCATTAAAGGGGCGCGGGAGCACAACCTTAAGAACATCGATGTGACGATCCCCCGCGATCGGCTCGTCGTGATTACGGGGCTGAGTGGATCGGGCAAGTCGTCGCTGGCTTTCGACACCATCTATGCCGAGGGGCAACGGCGGTACGTCGAGTCGCTCTCGGCCTATGCTCGCCAGTTCCTCGAACAGATGGGCAAGCCCGACGTCGATTCGATCGAAGGGCTCTCGCCCGCCATTTCCATCGAGCAAAAGAGCACCAGCCACAATCCCCGTTCCACGGTCGGCACCGTCACGGAGATTTACGACTACCTCCGCCTCCTCTTTGCCCGAGTCGGACGCCCCTCCTGCTTTCAGTGCGGCGAGGAAATCACCGCGCAGACCGTCCAGCAGATGGTCGATGCCATCGGCGCACTGCCCGAGGGCAGCAAGTTTCAGCTCTTGGCCCCGATCATCCGCGGCAGGAAGGGAGAGTATCGAAAAGAGCTACTTGAGATGCGTCGGGCCGGCTACGTCCGGGCCAGGGTCGATGGCAAGCTGGTGGACTTGGGTGAGGACATCGGGCTCGATAAGCAAAAGAAGCACACCATCGAAATCGTGGTCGACCGGCTGGTGATGAAACAGGGCGAGGCTATGGCTCGACGGTTGGCCGACTCAGTGGAGACCTCGTTGAAACTCGCCGGCGGGCTGGTCGGGGTGCTCACGGACAATGGGAACGTGTCGCTCTATAGCGAGACACTCGCCTGTATCCGCTGCGGTGTCAGCTATCCAGAAATCACGCCGCGCGTCTTTTCATTCAACAGCCCACATGGGGCCTGTCCGGCTTGCGACGGCATCGGCTACGCCATGACACCCGGCTCTGCTGACGATGAAGATTTCACGTTACTGGAACCCTGCGAAGTCTGCAGGGGCGCGCGTCTCCGGCCTGAAAGTTTGTCCGTTAAATTGGCCAAACAGTCGATCGCGGAGGTGACCCATCTCTCCGTG
>JBGTMB010000329.1:0-2502 GCA_041743755.1 Nitrospiraceae bacterium
CACAAGTGAAGGCCTCAAGGCAAGACTGCTTCGTCTGTTCTTAGGATGTGGGTTGAAGGCAGCCTTCATGCATGCTCCGTCTATCGCAGTGTTTCAAAATGAGGAGGATTGTGCCCAGTTAACGCGAGATCGGATTGTGAAGAAGAGTCAAACGCGGGTAATCCGAGGAATGGGAGTTGATATCGAAAGGTTCAAGCCCACGGTCGATAGGGATCGAGAGCCGATTGTCCTCTTGGCGTGCCGGATGCTGTGGGATAAGGGGGTGGGGGAATTCGTCGAAGCTGCTCGACTACTGAGTCGACGAAAGCTCAACGCCCGTTTCGTACTGGCCGGCCGGTGTGATCAAGACAACCCGGCGAGCATCATGCCGAAGCAATTGCATCAATGGCAAGAGGAAGGAGTGGTCGAGTGGTGGGGACACAGACACGATATGCCAACAGTGTTGGGGGAGGCCGCGCTCGTCGTGCTGCCTTCCTATCGCGAAGGGCTTCCGGTAAGTCTCCTTGAGGCTGCTGCCTGTGGAAAAGCTATCATTGCCACGGATGTCCCAGGCTGTCGCGAAGTTGTGCGCCATCGTGTGAATGGACTCCTGGTCCCACCCAGGAATGCGGTTGCCTTAGCCGATGCGGTCGCGATGTTGTTGGAAAATGAAGAGTTGAGGTGTGAGCTGGGCCGTCGTGGGAGAGAAATTGCGGTGAAAGAGTTTTCTGCGGCTGCAGTGACCGGGCAAACATTGGCGTTGTATCGTGAGCTGCTCCATAGTTGCTCATGATTTCTAAGGGGATTGCCGTTCGAAAAAGATGGGCCATCTGTCAGGCAAACCGATGACATCTTGATCTCTGCGATATGCGAGTTCTGATCACCGGGGCAGGGGGATTTATTGGTGAGCGCCTTGTCCTACGGTTGGCGCGAGAAGGGTATCAGGTTCGAGCCTGCGTGCATCGTCGCCATCCAGAGATTTCGGTTCCATCCGAAGTGCAAGTGGTCGAAGGTGATGTACGTAATCGATTATCTATGAAAGCTGCGGCCTCAGGGTGCGAAGTGATTGTGCACCTTGCTGGAAAGGCGCACGCGATTCATGAGGTACGTGCGGACGAAGATGAATATCACGCCGTCAATGTGGAAGGTACTCGCCATGTGCTAGATGGGGCTGTTGCAGGAGGGGCTCGGAGGATCATTTTCTTCAGCAGCGTGAAGGTATTCGGGGAAAGCTCGCAGGGGTGCATAGATGAATCCGTCCCGCCCCAACCTGCTACCCCGTACGGACGTTCAAAGTGGGAAGCTGAACAGCTGTTGAACGAGCATGGCGCACGAGCTGGATTGACATTGTCCAGTCTTCGTCTCCCCATGGTGTATGGTCCCAGTCACAAGGGCAATCTCTTTCGGATGATTGCCGCGATCGATCGAGGGCGATTCCCACCCTTACCGTATATACTGAATCGTCGCAGTTTGCTGCACGTCGAGAACTTGATTGATGCGACGCTTCTAGCCATTCGCAGTAGCGGGCCGTTACGACCTTGTTATGTCGTGACGGATGCGCGCCCCTATTCCATTACAGAAATCTATGAGTCCTTGCGCAAGGGGATGGGAAAGCCGAGTGCCCGATGGCAGGTGCCGGCGAGGTTGTTGCAGGTTGTGGCGCGTTGTGGAGATGTGCTTGAGCTTTTAACTCGTCGATCAAGCCCGCTCACATCCCCGATGCTCGAGAAGCTAATCGGGTCAGCCTGGTACAGTTCCGATGCGATCACACAAGATTTAGGCTACCACCCGCTCATTGCCTTCACTGACGCAGTTCCAGAGATGATCCGATTCTATCGCGAAAGTCTACAATGATGCTCATTGGTCTTGTCTTTGGCGTAGGGGCTCTGGCTTGGTGGCTAACCAAGCGGTTGTCTTGCCGTGACTCTTTCTTGTTTAAACTGGATCACCCGAATGAGCGTTCTCTTCACGATATTCCGATTCCGCGCACAGGTGGTGTGGCGATTATCGGGAGTCTTTCTCTTGGGCTTATCGCTGCCCATGCACTTGGACTTCTGGTTATGCGAGAGGGCCTATCATGGTCGGGGTGTGTTCATCTTGAAAGCTGGATTCTTGGCATGACGATACTGTTGGGTCTCGTGTCTTTCATGGATGACCGTGGGGGCGTACCAGTTTGGTTTCGGCTCGGATGTCAGTTTTCTGCATCGGCAATTCTCGTTCTTGGCGCGGAGCTTATCCTTCCGGCCATTGAGATCCCACTCCTTGGAACAATCGAACTCAGATGGTTGGGGGGGGCTCTCACTATTTTGTTATTCATATGGTTCACGAATCTCTACAACTTTATGGATGGAATGGATGGGTTTGCTGGAGGTATGACGGTGATCGGTTGTGGGTTGCTCGGGTATTTGGGCTGGCAGGCGCATCATCCCGTGATCTCTTTCATCGCGACCTTGCAAGCGGCTGCAGCAGCGGGGTTTCTTGTCCATAATTTCCCTCCGGCGAAGATTTTTATGGGCGATGTCG
>JBGTMB010000330.1:0-3922 GCA_041743755.1 Nitrospiraceae bacterium
TAGGCGCCGGCTTTCATGGCCTCGACGGCGGCATCGATCGAGGCATGGGCGGTCATGACGATCACAGGGAGATCTTCCGTCGGCCTGACTTTCTGGAGCCGTTTGAGGACCTCGATGCCAGTCAGGCGCGGCATATCGAGATCGAGCAACATGAGCTGCGGAGCTTCCTGCTCAATCAGCTCGAGCGCTTCGACTCCATCGCGTGCGATCACGGTTCCATAGTCGGAAGCCTGCAGGCGATCCTCCAGCATCGTAGCAATATCGGGATCGTCGTCGACGATGAGGATTTTGGCTTTCATCTTATCCTTCCCTTCGTGGGAGGGTGAGGATGATTCCGACTGCGCGCGTCGAGCGACCACCGTTTCACCGTGGGGGCTCCGCGAGCAAGGGAGTCGTCCTCACCCTCTCACTTCTACTCCATGACGTTTACGACCAAACCAGTCAGCGGTTTCGGAAAGAAGTATGTCGATTTGTGGGGCATGCGTTCACCGGCTGTCGCGACGGCTTGCACTTCGGTGACTTTGGTCGCATTGAGTAGGAAAGCTCCGGTGCCAGTTCCTTTCGCGACCCAGTCCAAGGCCTCATGGTCGTCCTTTGTATAGAGGATGGCCTCTTGCTCTTGTTGCGTTGGACACAGTGTTGCGACGACGAGCTGTTGGAGTAGCGATACATCGAGTTTGGCGCGAGGAGAGGCTTGTGCGGATGGACGATGGGTTGGCTTCAGGCTGAGTGTGACGTAGCAATGATCCCCCTTCAGCGCCAGCCCGAAGACCGGGATGGTTCGTCCGGTCGAACGCATCGTCTCGATAAATTTCGCGCGAGTGGCTGCCTGCGTAGCCGCAGTAAAGGGAAATTCCTGCAGGTCGAATGTAGCACTCAGCAATGATTGCACATGGTCATACGGAGGCAGGGGTGTGGTTGTCACCCGATGTGTCGGGAGGACGGTTAAGCCTGGGTCTTCGAGGGCGGTCAGGAGCATCAGTACGCTGTCATATGGTTGCCGGTCGGCCAGTGATCCGTTCTGTTGCCGACGGAGTTTCTGATAGCTTAACGCGGTCTCGTAGCGATGATGACCGTCTGCAATAAACAGCGGTGTGCTGCGTAGGGTCTCGACGGCCTGCTTCAGCACGGATGGATCGGTCACGGCCCAGAGTTGCTGACGCAACCCCACATCGTCACGAAAATCGACCTGCGCGGGTTTCCCCTTCACGGCCCCTTCCAGCAGACTCATCACTACTCCTTGAGGGTCGGAGTAGAGCGACCAAATAGGGCTGAAGTTCGCCTTGCAGGCTTCGAGCAGATTCAAACGATCCGTTTTAGCTGCCGAACGAGTATTCTCGTGCGGATAGATATGCCCCGAATCGAGCGCTTCCAGTTTGACCGTGGTGAGAAGGCCCTTGAGGATTTTGGTCGGCGAGCCGGGCGCAGCATAGGGCGCGGTGTATTCGATCGTATGATAGTAGAGAGTCGGCTGCGCGTCGCGTTTCAGCGCCCCGCTCTTCAGCCAGTCGCGAAGGGTCGATGCGGCGCGGGTGTATCGATTAAGGGTTGGACTGTCGCCGGGTTGATCGAGTCCCAATTCGAGTCGAATAATGTTCTGTTGATGGCGATCGTGTAAGGCTTTCTGCCCGGCCTCATCGATAATGTCGTAGGGTGGAGCCACGACCTGTGTGATATCTCCAGCAACTGTCGTATCGTATCGCACGCCATGAAACGGAATGATCGTCGACATAGCAAAGTCCTCTACTGCGATAAGTGGTTGAAGTCGTGGTGGCGTAAAGACCTGAGGGTGGAACCTTTTCTGCTGCGCGTGTCTTCCGATGGCTCCGGAGGCATAGAATTCGCGGGGAGGGAGGTTATCGATCGCGGGTGACCATATAATCGGCGGCCACCGAGAGGGCTCGCTTGGCCGTACTGTCTTCGAATTGATTGAGATCTCGTTGGGCCATGGCGATGTAGGATCGTGCGCAATCCATCGCATAGGTGATTGAGCCGAATTTCTCCATCAAGCGAATGAACCGCCCGAGGTCTTCCTCTGTCAAGATCCTGGTTTCCATCCGGTCGATAATCATCTGCCGGTCTTGTTCTGAACAATGATGCAGCAGATGTAGCAACGGAAGTGTGGCCTTGCCTTGGCGGAGGTCCTGTCCCAAAGATTTGCCCAAGTGTTCTCCATTGGCTGTATAGTCGAGCGTGTCATCAGCCACTTGGAAGGCGATTCCCAGGTGTCGCCCGAACCGGAAGAGCGCTTCCTGCTGGGCCTCTGATGCGTCTGCGAGCATGGCGCCCATGCGACAAGCGGCGGCAATGAGTCCTGCCGTTTTGTATTCGACGATTTTCAGGTATTCTGCCTCCGACATCGAAGGGTTGCCGTTGTAATAGAGCTGAAGGACTTCGCCTTCCGCCATCTTCTTGCAGGCCTCGCCGAGTACGTCGTTGATGCCATGGTTCCGAAAGTCGACGATCTGACAGAAGGCTTTGGAGTAGAGGTAGTCACCTACAAGAATACTGATTTGGTTGCCCCAAACTTTTCTGGCGGTCGGTCGGCCCCGGCGGATATCGGCTTCATCGACCACATCGTCGTGGAGCAGGGACGCAGTATGAATGAACTCTACCAGGCTCGCGAGTTGGTGATGCTCGTGACCGGTATAGCCGCAGAGACGTGCAGAGAGTACGAGGAAGAATGGTCGAATTCGTTTTCCACCACTGTTGAGAATGTGCACGGCGACGGTATTGACGAGGGCCACACTGGAGTCGAGGTTCGTTCGAGCCTGTCGTTCCATCCCTTCCAACTCATCGCGGTACGCCTCCCAGACGTCCGCCATGCTGTGGATCGGAGAGGTAATAATTGGGCTGTGGGGCATGGGGGGGATGGTAGGGCAGAAAAGGAAACAAAGTCAAGCTGTTGACTCCTTTAGGGGGCATACCGGCACGGGTCATGTGTGCTGAGCGAATCTTGACAGAAGAATCGTGCTTCTATTAAGGTGAGCAAAGTGGATACGAGCGGAATTTTCCTTGTGAGTGACGGAGTTATCCATCGTGGTTGCCTTTCTGGTATAGCCTCAGTCCAGTAGCATACACGCCTCAATTTCTAACGAGATACGAACGATGAGCATCCCCGGGCTTCCACCGAAGCAAGGCCTCTACGACCCTGAACAGGAAAAAGACTCCTGTGGGATTGGTTTTGTCGCCAATATCACAGGCCAAAAATCTCATGCCATCGTTCAGCAGGGGCTTCAGATTCTTGAAAACCTGAGTCACCGGGGGGCGCAGGGCTGTGATCCGTGCACGGGGGATGGCGCCGGGATTCTCCTGCAAGTCCCGCACGAATTTCTCAAACGCGCGGCCGACGATGTGGGGGTGTTGCTTCCCAATACCGGGGAGTATGGAGTCGGGATGGTGTTTCTTCCCCCTCACATTGATACGCGGCAACAGTGTGAGGCGCTCTTTTCCAGAATAATCGAGGAGGAGGGTGCTCGGCTACTGGGGTGGCGCGATGTGCCGGTTAAGAGCGATGCGATCGGCATCGTGGCGCGCAGCACCGAGCCGTTTATGCGGCAGGTGTTCATCGCCCGCGATGTGCTCAATGAGGGGCAGTTTGAACGCAAGCTGTATGTCATTCGCAAGCGAGTCGAAACCGCCGTCCGCGAATCGGCGATTCAAGGGCGTGACTATTTTTATATCTCAAGCCTGTCGGCGAGCACCATTGTCTACAAGGGGTTGCTGCTTCCAGAGCAGATGTCGGCCTACTACCAGGACTTGAAGGATGAGCGCCTGGCGAGCGCGCTCGCCCTTGTGCACTCTCGTTTCAGTACGAACACGTTCCCCACCTGGCCGTTGGCGCATCCCTATCGCTACATTTGTCATAACGGCGAGATCAATACCCTCAAGGGCAACGTGAATTGGATGCGCGCCAGGCAAG
>JBGTMB010000331.1:0-4790 GCA_041743755.1 Nitrospiraceae bacterium
TTGTAGAAGTCTTGATGGTACTCCTCGGCTGGGTAAAACTGCGAGGCCATCACAATCTGCGTGACGATCGGTTCTTGAAATCGCTTCAATTGCTCGATCGACTGTTTGGAGGTCTCCGACGCACGTTTTTCTCCATCGGTCTGAAAGAAAATGGCGGAGCGATACTGGTTGCCGTGGTCGCAGAACTGTGCGTTCGGCGTGATCGGATCAATGTTCAGCCAAAAGGCATCCAACAGCTTCTGGTAACTCACTTTGGCCGGGTCATAGACCACTTCGACCGCTTCCGCATGTCCCGTTCGTCCAGCGGATACTGCCTCATAACTCGGATTGGCGACTGTTCCCCCCATGTATCCCGAGATTACAGACGACACCCCGTCAATCTTCTCGAAGGCTTCTTCCATGCACCAAAAACATCCTCCCGCAAAATAGGCCTTGCCAGGAGCGGCATCTGTCGCAGCCTGGCTGGTCGTGTGGACACTGTCGAAACTCCAGGCTCCAATGAGAAACACAGTCACGGCAAAAATGGATAGAGCAGCTTGTCTTTTCATGACACGGCCCTCCTCACTGATTCAGTCGAATAGCGCGATGAACTCTTACACGTTCTACGGACATGGCGCTGCTTCGGACGTTCCTATATGATCCTGTACCATGCCGACCATTGGCCATTCCCTCGCGTGCTTGTTCCTCGTCACTCTGGTCGGGTGCGCGTCTTGGCTGATAAAAGGCGAACCCCCGGAGGTGCTCGTCACGAATGTCACACCCTTAGAAGGAACCGCGTCCGAACAACGATTGCAAGTGGACCTCCGTATCCGCAATCCGAACGACTTCGATTTGCTCGCGACGGGCATCGACTTTACCCTCAACCTCAACGGGAAACGGCTGGCTCGAGGATTAGGCAACACCGCCATCACAATCCCCCGACTCAGCGATACTGTCGTCTCAGTTCAGACCAGTACCTCGACATTCGACGTGGTACGCCAGCTTCTCAGCTTTTCCGAGGCGAAAGGTCTCTCGTACGGCATCACGAGCCGGCTCCATCTGAAAGACGGCCGCATGTCCTTCGACAACTCCGGCATCATCCTCGAAAAGGCCAGCTCTCCGGCGCACCCTCTCCTTAGCCCGCATAATTTATGAAGGTTCTGCTGCACGCGCGGATACGCGGCTGTGACGGGCAGTCTCGCCGTTCAGCCCTTCGACATACTGCACGAGTATGCCTCAGGGCTTCACGCCTCCGAGTGCCCGTCTCGCTTCGCATCTGCACGCTTTCGCGGCGAACCTTCATGAATCATGCGGGCCAGCCCATTACATTCGAGATGCAGCTGGAACGAAGTCGGCATGGGCCCAGGCCTTCTTGAAACGATCTTCGGCCTCCTCCGCGAGGTCGTCCTTCCGTTGGGCCTTGAGGCTCTGGATCAATCCGATCAGTGCCCAGCCGTTGTCCGGATGCCGCAGAAGGTCCGTACGATAGACCGCTTCCGCTTCAGATGGGCGATGGGCCGATAAGAGCACCGCACCCAAGTGGTGCCGCACGGACAATGGCCAGAGCGGAGGCTCCGAGTACGGCAGTCCCTCTTCTATGGTGATAGCCTCCTCGAACGACCGAACCGCGTCATCGTAGTGTTGGCGACGGGCGGCAATCTCTCCTGACAGGACCCGTTCAGCAATTTTGAGCAGTGCCCGTTCGGTCTTTTCTTCCGTCGCGCGATGGCGCCGGATCTGTTTTGTCAGGCCTGCAAGGACGACGTGTTCACCCTCAGCTCCAGGGAGTCGGCCCGTCGCAACGAGCGCGAGCCCTCGCCCCAGCCTCCACATCCCTTCCATTAAACGCAATCCTTTGGGAGGCACAGGCTCCTTGAGTAACTCATCCCAGCGGCCAAATCGAATCATCGAAAAGATCGGTGTTGGGAGGTAGAGCTCCTTCCCGCGGTCTTTGCGGGCTTCCTCCTCTGTGATCGTCGCTGTCAAATCGCGAGCCACCTTCAAGGCGTCGACATTACGTCCTTCCATTGCCAAGGATGCCCAAAGAAAATGAAGATTGTGCGTGTAGTAGCCGTCGGCGTATTCGCCGGTTGGATGTTGGTCTGCCAAGTATTGCTCATCGACGTGAGCGGCTTGCTGATTCTGTTCCGCCGCTTCGTGGTACTTTCCGATCCGCATGTAAATGTGCGCGGGCATATGGACGAGATGACCAGCTCCAGGCATGAGGTGCGGGAGCCGCTCCGCGCAAGGCACGGCCAGTTCCGGTTGCAATGACGCCTCGATCGCATGCAGATAGTAATGGCAGGCCCCAGGATGATCGGGATTTCGTCCGAGCACGGCCTCGAGCGTCGTGACGATCTCGTCTGTGCCAGGCTGCGGTTGCCCATCCGGTTTCCAAAAATCCCAAGGCCGCAAATCCATCAGCGCTTCCGCAAACAGCGTGGCCGCATCATCGTCTTCCGGGAATCGCTGCGCCACCGATCGCATGGCCTTCGTGTAGGCTTCATCGAGTCCTTTGCGCTTGGAGGCTTTCCGACTCACATACCGTGCGGCCAACGCCTCAATGTAGGCCTGCTCTTCTGGCCTGGCGCGGTCGGCCAGTCGTCGAGCTTTCTGGATCATGTCAATGGCCCGATGTTCGGCTGTCTTCCCCATGGCGCTATTGATGTTGGGGCCGAGTGCCAGCGCCACCCCCCAATAGGGCATCGCCGCCTGAGGATCCTGTTGGATTGCCGCCTCAAACGACCGGATCGCCTCTTCATGGTTGAAGGCATACACAAGTCGCAGCCCTTGATCGAAATACCGTTGGGCCTGTTCCGATGTGGTGGTGATGGGGTGGTGGAGGGAGCCGAGATTATCGAAGAGCGGCGGAGCATCGGTCTGATCAGCTGGCGCAGCCTGCGACGGTGAACACAGCATAAGCCAACAGGCGATACCGATAACCAAGCGCGTGGCAACCATCGATCCTCCCCTCACCCACATGAAGCTCGTTCTCCTTCCCGGGCTTGATTTATCGCACTCGTTCGCGCGGATCGATGTTCTGAATAAGCACCGCACGCCCTTTGTGATCGATATAGGCTTCAATTCGGTCCCCGACATGAGCGAGTCTATCGATTCGAGTATTTTCGTCATGTGCCACGCGCTGCTCGATGCCGCTGGTCTCCCGAATCACATAGGCACCGCCCTCCACCGCCGTCACCTGGCCGGTTAACGCCACGACATGTGGTGGAATGGGGAGGCGCCCATTGCCGGCCAATTGGGCGCCAAGCGTGCCCCGCACGATCCCTTGTCCAAGGTCCTCTTGCCCCGACGTTCTCGTCCCGTTACAGCCGGGCGCTAACAGACTCACTCCCAACACAGGCATCATGCACCATCTCGTCATATCCAAGTATATTCCCCCCTCTCTTGTCTACCCGTGCGGTCCTCTCGAGTCAACAAATGGATGGGAAAGTATCCCTCATGGCTGACGAACGTTAGAATCGAGTGACACTGGAAAAATTGAAGTCGCAGAGTGTCATCGCCGGCACAAGAAGCTTGCCTGTTTCGGACGTGATGGCTTCAGTGGGATTTGTGAAAGCCTCGATCCGGTTGAAGACCCGCAGAGGACTTTCGTGAAAGCGAAAGTTCTTCACCGCCGATACAATGGCCCCATTCTCGACGAGAAATGTGCCGTCTCTTGTCATGCCTGTCAGAGTGAGATCGGTCGGATTGACTGTTCTAATGTACCAAAAGCTTGTCACGAGGATCGCGCGCTCCGTGTGCTTGATCATTTCTTGTAGCGTCGGCAAGGGTGACCCACTTGCTGAGAGGCATGGGGCATCGATCGTAGGGATTTTATCGATTCCTCGCTCCTTTGCGGTGAACCGATCATAGGAAAGCTGTGTGAGCACTCCGTCGGTAATCCAGTCGGATGCCACAGTGGGCAACCCGTCTGAGGTGAATCCGATACCGAGGAGGTCCTCGTGCGCCGGTAGATTGCAAAGCGTCAACCGCTGGTCGACGATCTGCCGTCCTAATTTCCCCGACAAGGCACTCGTATCTTTCTCGTACGATTTCGCGTCGAGTGCCCCGAGCAGCGAGTGCCACAGTCCTGCGACGGCAGCCGGCTCAAGAATGACGGTATAACGACCCGGCGGCAGCTTGCGCACCTCCAGGCCCCGCTTGGCTTTATCGATTGCGGTGAGTGTTCGTTCCTGGACCTTCAGATGATCGATGGACCGATGAGCGGCGGCGCTCCAGCCGGTGGCTTCGCCGATCTGAACTGTCAGGCTGAATCGTGCATCGGTCCGTGCTTCATGGGCAAAGAGTCCAGTGCTTGCGGCCACGCCGACTGTCGCCATCGATGATGACACGATTCCCGCTGCGCCCAGGTTTTCCATCCGGCATTGCCCGATCGCTTCGCTGGTATATTCCAGCCGACGGGCCGGCCCTGCGAAGGCCGTTTCGGGTCGTGCGGTAGGAGTCGTCACATAGTGTTGTGGTTCCACCGGCGGGAGGTATTCCGGATCGTCCGGAGACTGCTGCGCAATGTGCGTCGCTCGGCCGACAGTTTCTTGCACTGATCCTGCGGTAAAGTCCGTTGTGCTTGCGGTGCCGTGCCGCTGTCCGAACGCCACCGTCACACTCAAAGACCCACGCCTCATATCGACGTTCTGGACGATCTGATTGTTCGCAAACCGCGTCGTCCCGCTCTGCTGATCATGCAACGACACCAGCGTGTGATCGCCGGTCGAACGGTTCAGCACCAACTCCATAAGAAATCTGAACTCATCCTGGCTCGTCAACTTTGGCCACGTCTTGTGACTCGTCGT
>JBGTMB010000332.1:0-21592 GCA_041743755.1 Nitrospiraceae bacterium
CCCGGACAATCAGGAGTGAGGACTGCAGCCCTGTTACTGCGTATTCGGACACGCATCCACTCGCGTGATCCCGCCCACTGACGACCATGAGCAGGAAGTGCGCGGCACGTTCCTGAACAGTTCCAGACATTTGTAGCTTCCTAAAAGTCATCACATTCGGGGCAGGGCAGCGCAGGCAACGGGCACGCGGTTCTCCATCAAAAAGTAGGAAGCCTACTCAGATACCATAGTGGTGGTCGAAAAATACAGCAGGGTTGATTCGTAGCGATACCCTGGGCCACAGGCTGGAAAGAACGGGCGACGGGTCATGCAGCAAGAACGGCTCGGCGCGGCCCCCTGTTTCCATGCACCTCACGCGCCCACCCGTCAGTACGGGAAGTCGAGTCCCGCAAAGATCGCACCCCCTTCCCGGCTATAGCCATAGTCAACACGCCCCACGACATTGGGTCGAACAATCCCACGAAATCCAATACCAGGGGTCATCCGATAATTCTGAAATGTGACGTCCCTGTAGTCATTGAATACCTGCCCGGTATCCAAGAATGGTGCAATTTCGAAGTCCGCGCTGGTGCCTGCAATCTTTGCACGCAACACATGAATGCGCTCTTCGATGCTGAGCGATATAAGATGCTTGTCAATGAAACGATCGACGCCGAATCCGCGCAGGTTGTTTTGCCCACCCAAAGAACTTTGCTCGAAGAACGGCACTTGCGTTCCGATCGTCGCCTGGAGATTGGCCCGCACGACGAGAATCGCGCGCTTCGATTCACTGGGGAACAGCTTCTTCACATCGATCTCGTACCGTGAATAGACGGGGTGATCCCCATTTCTGATATTCTGATTCAATTCCGCATATGCCGTCACGGCCATGCCGTCGGTCGGTGAGACTAGATTGTTCCGCGTATCGTAATAAAACGTGGCGCGGTGGCCGAGAATAAGCGTCTCTCCCTGAACGCCGTCAATAGCAGGAAACTCATCGACCGTAAATGGAAGGTCCGTTGCGCCCCGCTGCAGACTCACCTGACGAAATCGTTGACCAACGGCAATCTGGGTGATTTCGTTCGCGTGGATCCCGAATCGCCAGTTCATCCGGGCTTCACGCCCGGTGTAATTCGTTTGATCTGACTCTGATGTCGCTTGCCCTAAGCCAAAGAACCGAGGCGTGGCATTCTTGAAATACGATGCGCCAACGTTCAACGAGTACCGTCCATGACTGAAGGCCGGATCAGCGTAACTAAACTCCGCCCTGCGCTCGATCTCTTCTGTGTAGGATCCGATGAATCGAATTTGACGCCCCCCAGGCTCATATCGAAACAGATTGAGCGAGCCTCGCGTCCCAACGATGGAATTATGAACGACCATTGGAGCGACGATATATTTGAGCTCTCCATCAGGGTCCGTGCCCAGAATCGGAACGATCAACCCAATATCGTTCCCATCATTTTTGCTGGTGGATATGGCAGGAATCGGAACATATTCGACCCCGGCTCCTACAGGCTCCGGCAGCGTGATGACAGTCGCCGCAAGGAACACGAGGACAACGGCAATGAGGCCATGCAGGCTGGTCATGAAATTCCTGGAGAGCGTTACTGGGCTTTAATTTTATTGGATTTCTTGCGAAGCTGGTCTACCAAGTCGGCGTAGGTTGAGGAACGAAGTATACTCTTGAACTGATCCCTGTAGTTACGGACAAGGCTGGTGCCATCGACCACGACATCGTAGACCCGCCAGACCGAGCTTTTGTTGAGCAAGCGATAGTCGAGTGGGATTTCCGTTTTCCCGGTCAGCACTTTCGTTCGCACTTCGGCATAGTCCTTTTCCGTCCGTTCATTGATATATTTCACGCCTTCACCGGTATAGGCCTCGACCTTGTCGGCATACAAATTTACCAGTAACGTTTGGAACAGTCCGACGAACTCTTCCCTTTCCTTCTCCGACAAATTCTTCCAGGGTGCGCCTTCCGAAATACTCAGCGTGCGGAGCGACATTTCTTGATAGTCGAATCGTTCGCCGACCACCTTTTCCAGCAACTTCCGACGCTGTTCGGACTTCCCTGGCTGTTTCAAATCCTTATCCTGTATGATCCTCAGGACTTCGTCGATGGTGCTCTTCATCGCATCAGTGGCTTCTCCCGCTCGAGCATCCTGCACAACGAAACCCCATGAACACAACAACGTCAATCCCAGCACACACAGGAGTTGCGGGAACGTCCCCATTATCGTGCTTCTTCGAATCAACATGGTCGTTTCTTCTCCCTCATTTCTTGAGTGACAACGCCCCGCTTTGACTGTCAGTTCACTTTTCCATGAACATACTGACTCACCAGTTCCTCCAAATCGAGGCCCGACTCGGTATCACGTATCGTCCCCCCGGGCTTGAGCCGATCGCCACCCCCTCCCGGAGTCAGGGCCAGGAATTTCTCTCCAATGATGCCCCGCGTCTTGATGGACGCAATGGTGTCCGTATAGAGCTTGATGGAGTTGTTGACCGCCAGTGTGACCTTGGCACGATCTTCAATGAGCGTAATCCCTCGGACCCTGCCGACTTCGACGCCGGCAATCTCGATCGTCGAACCCGGCTTGATCCCTGAGGCGCTATTGAATTGCGCTTCGACTTCATAGACGTCGCCGCTGACCAACTCGAGCTTCCCGAGCTTGACTGACAGATACGCAAGGCACAACAAACCGACCAACACAAATACCCCGACCACCATCTCCAGCTTGGTTTTTTCCATCCTTAGCACTCCCCTCTCAGTCAATGCGCGATCCAGGCAACGCCACAGTTCCACCGACTGAAATGAATTCTTGAATCTCTGGATCGGTGGTCCGCTGAAATTCGGCGGCCGTAGCCATCAATGCAATCTTGCCTTTCCGAAGCATCGCCACATAATCAGAAATCCCAAAGATCTCCGGGATTTCATGACTGACCATCACTGCTGTAAAGCCGAACCGCCGATGCATCGTGACGATCAAATCGTGAATTGATTTTGCCATCAACGGGTCCAACCCGGTCGTCGGCTCATCAAAGAGGATAATTTCCGGTTCCATCACCAATGCGCGCGCCAATCCAGCCCGTTTTCGCATACCACCGCTCAGTTCAGCAGGAAATTTATGCCCCATCCCCGTCAACCCAACTTCCTTCAACTTCTCCTCGACCCGTCGCCCCACCTCCGGACCCTTCATACGCAACTTTTCTCGTAGGGGGAATGCCACATTCTCGAAGACCGACAGCGAGTCGAACAGCGCAGCGCCCTGAAAGAGCATCGCGAATTGTTTCCGCACATCGTTTAAGGGCGTGCCCGACAGCCGAGAGATTTCCACATTGCCGACCCACACCTCCCCGCGATCCGGTTGCATGAGTCCGATCATGTGCTTGAGGAGCACACTCTTTCCCGATCCACTGCCACCGATGATGGTCGTGAGTTTACCGACCGGGATCGAGAGATCGACGCCTTGCAGTACCGGCTGCCCACCCAACGTCTTTTCGAGACCGACCAGCTTGATCATGCGTGTTCCGTGAGGCGTAAGGCGTCAGGCGTCAGGGGCACAGAACTTTGTTTCTTCAAAATCGCCTCGCGTTTCACGCCTGCCCCTCACGTCCTCAGAGTAAAAGCGACGTCAAGATATAGTCCCCAACCAAAATGAGCACTGACGATAAGACCACCGCCTCCGTCGTTGCGCTCCCCAGCCCCTCGGCACTCTGCCTCGTGTAGAACCCTTTATAGCAACAGATCCAACTGACGATCAGTCCAAAGGTAATCGACTTGAGAATGCCGCCGTACACGTCTTTCCATTCCACAGCCGTTTCGACCGAACTCCAATAGGCTCCTTCGCTCACGCCCAACAAGTCCACTCCGACCAGGGAGCCGCCATAGATACCGACGACATCGAAAATGGCGACGAGTAATGGAACCCCGAGCACACCGGCCACCAATTTCGGTGCAATCAGATATTGCCGTGGATTGATCGCCATGGTATCGAGTGCATCGATCTGTTCCGTAATCCGCATGATGCCGATCTCGGCGGTCATAGCCGATCCCGCCCGCGCGGTCACCATCAACGCTGCCAACACCGGCCCCAACTCCCGAATCATGCTCAATGCCACTGCCGAACCCAGCAACCCCTCGGAACCGAATTTCCGCAAACTGTAATAGCCTTGCAGCGCCAACACCATTCCAGTAAACCCCGCAGTGAGCACGACGACAAAGGTGGATCGATACCCGACAAAGTGGAGCTGTTTCATGATTTGATGGAATCGAAACGGAGGCCGCACCAGCCAGGCAAACGCCGACAGGAGAAACAATACCATGCGGCCCATCTCGTGGACGCGCATGACGGCCCACCGGCCTAGCTGTTCAATCACATTCGTCATCGGTTACCTGGACAATCGAAGAGATTCACCGTCTGTCTTCGCATAGCACTGAAACCATTCAGTCAATCGATCCGCTGCCACCCGGCTCTGCTTTCGAAGCCGATTCAGCCTCACGAGGCTGGAAGGGTGGACGATGAGCGACTGCATACCCTTGACCCAGCCAGTGGGCCTGAGAAACAGATTGAAGTCAAGAGGAAGGTCTTCATCCGCCAGATCGGATACGGTCCGCACGATCACCATCGGCAGGCCTCGTTCCTGCGCGATCTCCGCCAGCGCGGCACTTTCCATATCGAGCCCAGTTGCATCGGTCAGACGCTGCAGTCTGTGCTTCTCTTCAGCCTGCCATATCACGGTTTCCGATGATACGATTGCTCCAATCCGCGCGACCAGCCCAGCTTCCCGCGCCACGGTGAGAAGGCCCGGTCGTGCCACAGCATCACAGAGCACACAATCGCTTCCCATCCTCCAGCCTCTCTCACCATGCACGGAAGACACCGATGTGCCGACAATGAGGTCTCCCACCTGAGCCGGAACGAGCGCACAGGCAAAGCCTGTAGACATGATCAGCGACATGGACTGTGCGGTCAACACCCGTTCTGCGACCGAGCGGGCCGCCGTTGGGCCGACGCCTGTTTGAATCAGCCAATAGGTGCGATCCTCTCGCTGTCTAATATGACAACGAACTCCGGCTATGGTCGCAACACGATCCATTGCAAGCCCACGCCGCACAGCCTGGAGTTCCCAGTGCGTTGCGGCAAAGATGGCGATGGGATTCACCGAAGATCCTGAGGGAGGTTGCCACGCGTCAATGGGCGACGGCGGCGGACGGTTCAATGATCGGCTCGATGACACCCGGACGCGAATACTTGTTGACGTAC
Organism: Nitrospiraceae bacterium; assembly: GCA_041743755.1. GTDB lineage: Bacteria > Nitrospirota > Nitrospiria > Nitrospirales > Nitrospiraceae > Palsa-1315. The sequence goes on from JBGTMB010000332.1 coordinate 5,250, forward strand.
TTCGTCAGCCCGCATTGTGCCGCGTGTCCGTAGATTCCGATACATGGCCAACGCCCATAAGGGAAAATATTGGCAATACCAATGGTAGCGGAGATAAAACACTCGAGGAAATCCGGTGCCGGTATGGCGCACCTCTTCCCACGATCCCTCTTTGGTTTGGTGGCGGAGAAGATATTGGATGCCGCGCGCGACACTGAAGGCGTCTGCCATCCCTGCCGACATGAGTCCCATGATGGCCCAAGCCGTTTGAGAAGGCGTACTATCCCCTTTCCCGCTCCAGGCAGGGTCGCCGTAAGATAAGCCAGACTCGCCCCAGCCACCATCGGAATTCTGTTTCGACTCAAGCCAGGCGACTGCGCGGCAAATAGCAGGGTCCGAGAGATCCACTCCAATCGCGCGAAGACCGGCGAGAACAGACCAGGTGCCATAGATATAATTGACGCCCCACCGACCGTACCAGCTCCCGTCGGGCTCCTGCTCTCGCTTGAGGAACCGGAGGGCCGGGCCCACGGCTGGATGGGTCTGATCATAGCCCAACGCCGCCAGCATCTCGAGGCACCGCCCGGTCAGATCGGACGTACTCGGATCGAGTAAGGCATGGTGATCAGCGAATGGAATATAGTTGAATACAATACGATTATTGTCCTTGTCGTAGGCGCCCCATCCACCATCGGAGCCTTGCATCGCGAGAACCCAGTCCATCCCTCTCCGGATAGATGCTTGCGATTCGGGAGCCTGTCCTATCCGAACTTTCGACAGCGCCATCAATACCACGGCCGAATCATCTACATCCGGGTAAAACTCATTCTCAAACTGGAAATACCAGCCTCCCGGCTTCGCATTGGGGGATGAAAACTTCCAATCTCCAACCGTTGTCGTCTGACGAGAGAGCAAGTACGCGCCTGCTTTCTGGAGCGAGGGATGGTCCTGCGGCATCCCGGTTTCAATCAGGGCATTCATCAGCAACGCCGTGTCCCAGATGGGAGAGTGGCAGGGCTGAAGATGCAGCGTCTCGACTTGTTGATCGTCAATCGACGCCGTGTCGTAGACTTCAAGCGATTCAATCTCACGCAGCGCTTTTTGCACCAATGGGTCATCGACCTCATAGCCGAGACAACGAAGGGCCACAATCGAGTTCGCCATGGCCGGATAAATCGCCCCCAGGCCACCGCTCCCCTTGAGGTGTTCCAACATCCACGTGGCCGCCTCATGCAACGCCTTTTCGCGCAACCAACTGAGAGGCATCTGGTCATACAGTTTCAAGATTCGGTCCAGTTGAACAAAGAAATTATGCGGCGTGAACCACCGTTGTTCCTTGTTGAATGGTGGGACGTCGCGATAGTGAATCTGCGCTCGGGGCGAGAGATAGAGCTCATCGATCCCCTGCTCCCGTGGGATACGGCAGACCGGCTGCTTGGCAAACACCACGAGCAAGGGAATCAGCACGGCACGCGACCAATAAGAAATGGCATAGATGCTGAAATAAAACCGCTTCGGCAGGAGCATGATTTCTGGCGGCATGCTCGGCACACCCTTCCAGTCGTACTGATCAAATAATGCCAAGGTGATCTTGGTGAACACATTGGCGCACACGACACCGCCCATCGCCAAGATACGATCACGAGCGCGAAGCATACAGGGCTCATCGGCAGACACGCCGCTCAATTTCAGAGCAAAATAGGTTTTGACGGAGGCACTAATCTCCGACGGTCCACCGTAGAAAATCGGCCAACCGCCATCGGGCAATTGCATGGCGCGGAGATAGCTCACCGCCTTACGTTCTCGCTCAGGATCAACCCGATCGAGGAATCGACGGAGCATGAGGTACTCAGAGGTCAGCGTGGTGTCCGCTTCAAGCTCTGCAACCCAGTATCCCTCCGAGACATCCTGTCTGGAGACAAACCAGGCCTGACTGCGCCTGACTGAGTCGTCAAGCGCATCCACATGGCTCACCGAATGGCCGGCAGAGCGACGGGGTATGGTGTCCACTGGCACGGAAAGCAGAGGCTTGTCCGACACCAAGCGCAACGGCGGACTGTTAGAAGGTTCTGTCGCCAGCTCTAGCTTCTCCGAAACGGAGACGACGAAGCTCTCAGAGAGACGATCCAGAAGCGCTCGAATTAGCTTCATTGTATCGATCTGTAGAATACTGTTGGTGGAATTAGGACAATGCGGGTGATTCGCCTTGCCCCCATTTACCCTATAGCTCGACCTACAATTGACACACTCGTAGATCAGCCCATCGTGGGCTATATAAATAACAGACACGTACTCGAAGGTCAAGAAATCGAAACGCGGAAGTCCTCTGAAGTACGGATGTTTTAACCAGTCCAGCCTCCTTAGGCCGGCTGCAAGTTCCCCAGTCTTACTGAGAGGATTTTTGAGATGCCGGGCTCTTCCATGGTGACACCGAACAACGAATCTGCAATGGCCATGGTCTTCTTACTGTGAGTAATCACCATAAACTGCGCACCCTCGGACAGTTCACGCAAGACGCTGGTGAAACGTCCGATATTCTCTTCGTCCAGCGGCGCGTCGATTTCGTCGAGAATACAAAACGGCGTCGGTCTGATCAAGAAACTCGCAAAGAGTAACGCCATCGCCGTCAACGTCTTCTCACCACCCGAAAGCATGGTAATACTCTTCAATCGCTTGCCCGGCGGCTGCACGACGATATCGACTCCTGGTTCCTGGGGTCCACTGCCTTCTACCGTCTCATCTACTTGCGCCTCGACCAGTTGAAGTTCGGCCCGGCCACCCGGGAAGAACTTCACAAACACTTCACTGAACTTCTGCTGGAGTTCGGCAAAGGTATCGGTAAACATGTCTTTCGTGGTGCGGTTGATGCGTTGAATGATTTCTTTGAGCGAGCCGATGGATGTGGAGAGGTCTAGTTCTTGCGTCGTCAAGAATCGATACCGCTCATCCAACTCTTGGTGTTCGTGAATAGCTGCCAAATTGATCGGCCCCAAGCGATCGAGTTTCTCCCGAACTTTCTGGAGCTGTGCCCGTAACGCCACCTCATCGACCGCCGGTAGCAATGCTGTGATCGGCTCCTGACCGAGGACTTGCTGACCGGAGGCCTCCTCCACAACCGGTGCATCCGACAGCGTCGCAAGATCCACCTGGTACGTTCCCACGAGCGTCGATTCGACCGTTCCCAATTGCACCCGAAGTTCCGCCTTCTTGACCTCTACCGTCATGCGGGATTCACGAAGAGAAGACACCGTGCGACGTACCTCCTCCAGCCGGATATCAACGTGGTGCGCCGCCGCCATGTCCCGCGCCTGTTCCTCTTGCAGTTCGATCAGTTGAGCTTTTGTCTGAACTGCCGATTCACCGAACTCTCGACAACGGGCCTCTTGATCCTCACGTTCGACCCGGCTCTGTTCGATTGAGGCCGTGAGCCCTTCGACGTGCTGCGTCAACGTGTCAATGCGCGCGATCCCATCGTGCTGCTGCTGCTGAATCCGCTGAAGATCACGATGACGATGCTCACGGGTCGTCCGTGTGTCCTGCGCCACTAATTGCGCTTCCGTGAATCGCTGCTGTAGCCCCTGCATCCCGTGATCGATTTGCGCAACTCGCTCGCGTACTTGGCTAAGCCCGGCTTCCTGACCGAACTTCTCCGCCCTCCACTGTGCAAGTTGTGCGTCGACAGAGCGCGCTTCTTGCTCAAGGCGCTGCCCATCCGCTGAACCCCGTTGCGTATCGCTCATCAATGTCTCAATCCGCAAGGTCAGCTCTCCCTGCACATGCTGAAGTCCGGCTTCGTCTTTCCGCAGTGAGAGCCCCTGCATTTCAGCCTCACGCAACGACTCCCCGAGTTGCCGGCTCTGTTCACGCAATTCCTGTCCTTGCGCCTGCAACTGTTCCTGTCTCTGCTTGCGTTCTTCAATCGCGGCCGTCAAAGAGATACGCTGGGAGTCCAGATGAAGGACCTCTCGACGCCGCTGCAGCAGCCCTCCCGTTGCACTGGCCTGACCACCGATGATCACCCCGGCTGCATCTAAAATTTCTCCCGCACGTGTCACGAAGATAGGCCCATCGGACGTCGTGCAAGCCTGTTGCTCCCACAATACGGTCGCGTCTTTGAGAGTATCGACAAACACCATTCGGTCGAAGAGATAGTCGCGGGCCGCTTCACGCGCGCCGTCTACAGAGATCAAATCGACTGCACATCCAACCACGCCAGGCTGGCCCTCCATCGCAGACCACCAGGAACGAGAGGCCGTAGGACAAGAGGTCCAGCGAGGTTGCTGCGGGATGAACATGCCGCGACCGAGATCTTTCTCTCTGAGAAAATCAACCGCCTCGCACGCCGCAGTGGGATCATCGACGAACCATCCCCTGACCCGCTCACCCAAGATCGCTTCCACAGCACGATCCCATCCTGGAGGCACAACCAACCACTCGGCAATGGCCTCGCGAACCCCGGGACAGGCTTTGAGCGCCGTCGATTCTTCGTCACCGCGCCGCCCATACCCCATGTCTTCCTGCAGCACACCCTGCAGCGCTCGAAGATGAGAGTCCACCGCGGCCAACTCCTCCGACTGGCGAAATACCGATCGATCGACTTCGGCTAGCTCAGCCGACAGACGCTCGCTCTCTTCCTCAACCCCCTGCTGCTGTCGACGTAGATCTACGACCAATTGCTCCGCCTCATGACAGGCCTGCTGAAGCCCCTGACGCTTGTCTGTTACCGCGAGATGTTGCAGGCGAAAATCTTCCCGCTCACGAACCAGCCGACCTTCACGATCCGCCGCCTCTTGAATTCGAGCTGCCAATTGCACCAGAGTCTGTTCAGTATTCCCGACCAGTACCGCCAGATTCATGACGTCCCGGCGCCCTCGTTCTTCCTCAGCTAACGCCGCGGCTTTTTGCTGAGCCAGCTCTTTCATCTCCCGGTCGAGTACCGTAAACACCTGCTCTCGCTCCACACACTCACGATCGAGCGTGGCCAGTGTATTTTCAAGGGCCGCCGCCTCCGCCGCAGCCTGCTGCTGTTCCATGGTGAGACGCTCAAGCTCTTCTCTGCCCTGACCGCGCTGCTGCACATAGAGTTCACCGCGATTCCGTTCAATCTCTGCGGCCGTCAGCGCCCGAGCCTGTTGCTGTTCCACCTTTGACAATTCCTCACGTCGCCCCCCGATCGCCTCATTCGCAATGGTCATCGCGAGCTTGATCCGTTCAAGTTCGGCATTCAGACGCGCCAGCTCGGCAGACTGCTCAGACTCCTGCTCTTCCAACACCCGCAGCTCCAACTCCACATCCTGGATCGTGGTTCGGAGGACACGATATTCGTTCGCCAGCAACTGAATCTCCAGCGACTTCGCTTCTTGGTGCAATGTCTGATACGACCGCGCTTGCCGCGCCTGGCGCTCGAGAGCATTCAACTGCTTTTTCACTTCAGCAATGATATCCCGCACCCGCGAAAGGTTTTGTTGGGTCGCCTCCAACTTCCGCAACGCTTCGCCTTTCTGCTTCTTGTAACGAACAATGCCGGCGGTCTCTTCGATCAACTCCCGCCTGTTTTGCGGTGACGCGTTCAGAATCTGATCAATTTGTCCTTGTGCGATAACCGTGTGCCCTTTGGTCCCGGCCCTGGTATCCAACAGGATGCTCCGAACGTCCTTCAACCGACAGACCGTCTTATTGATGAGATATTCACTGTCGCCATTTCGATAGAGGCGGCGTGTGATCATGAGTTCCTGATACTCCGCCAGCTGGCTCGAGAGACCGGACAGCGGATCGACCGTGATCTGATCCAACCCACTGATCACCAGCGACACTTCAGCCAAACCAAGAGGCTTCCGCATTTCGGTCCCGTTAAAAATCACATCTTCCATCTTCTCGCTGCGCAGAGACTTTGTGCTCTGCTCACCAAGCACCCAAAGAATTGCATCGACGACGTTACTTTTCCCACTCCCGTTTGGCCCCACAATGGCCGTCACGCCGTTAGGGAATTCGATCCGGGCTTCTGCGAACGACTTAAATCCCATCATTTCAAGGGACTTTAAATACATCGATCACTCCTTTGGTAGCGTATCTGTCTCATGAGGGCTTCGCCTGCCTGATTTATGAACGTTTCTCCTGCCACGACTCTATTCAAGCAGTGGCGTGGGACAGAGGCTCGGATCCCATGACTGCCCAATCACAACAGCTATTGTGCGTGTGAGGGCGTATGGATAAATCGCTCGGATTTCTAACACAGACTTGTGTGAGAAATCAAAGAAAAACACTGCCCATGGTAGGAGTTAAGAGAAGAGCCCACTACATTTTGGGAGTAGGAGTGTGGCTATCCTACCTGCGCCCCGGCAGATTTATTGGAAGACTCAATACTGATTAATTCCTTCGGGAGAAGAAACTCCACGTCTTCTTCGATCACTGTCAAATCACGGACTTCTGCATTCCCAAAGGTCTTGAGGTATGTCACCACTTCTTCGACCAACACCTCGGGCGCTGAGGCGCCGGCTGTAATCCCGACCGCTTGTACGTTCCCAAGCCAGGCGGGATTGATGTCGGACGCGGCATCGATCAAATAAGACGCGATTCCACACTGCTCTCCTAACTCACGTAGGCGGTTGGAGTTAGAACTATTTGGAGAACCGATGACGAGAATGACGTCCACGAGCTTGGAGAGCTCTTTCACCGCATTCTGGCGGTTCTGCGTCGCGTAACAAATATCTTCTTGATGTGGCCCTTTGATATGCGGAAACCGTTGATGAAGGGCGCCGACGATATCCCGGCACTCATCGACACTCAGGGTCGTTTGCGTAACATAGGAGAGGTCGTGGATGTTATCGACATGTAGCTTCTCGACATCGGCGACAGAGGATACCAGGTGGAACTTGTCCGGGATCTGTCCAAGTGTCCCAATCACTTCGGGGTGGCCGGCGTGGCCGATCAGAATGAGATCATATCCCTGCGTATAATCGCGGTTGACCTCGTTGTGCACTTTAATGACTAATGGGCAGGTGGCATCGATCACATGCAACCGCCGCCGATTCGCTTCGTCCCACACCGACTTGGCGACCCCGTGGGCGCTGAAGATCACGACCGAACCTTCCGGCACTTCTCCCAGCTCCTCGACAAACACGGCGCCCTTGGTGCGGAGCGAGTTCACAACATGACGGCTATGGACGATTTCATGCCGGACATAGATGGGCGCCCCATACTTCTTCAGTGAGAGATCGACGATATCGATCGCCCGGTCGACCCCGGCACAAAACCCTCGTGGATTGGCGAGATAGATCTTCATAGCCGTCTCCTTCTCCCCGAACTCAGTAGAGCGCTCCGTTCCTGCCGCAGACTCATGAATTGCTGGAATCCACCTTACGTCAGAGCGGCGGGCCTCGTCAACTGAATTGGCCCGCGCGCTCGTTCCACCTCTCGCTTGACAGAGTTCGTACGCCCTCGTAGGCTCACGACACCGACCATGGCAAGCCCTCTCACCAAGAAAATCCTCATCGTCGAAGACGAGCACGATATCCTCCAACTAGTGAAACTGTATTTGGAGAAAGAAGGCTTTCGAACCGTATTGGCCAAAACCGGCATGGAAGGCCTCCGACAGGTGAAACAGGAGAAACCCGATTTGATCGTCCTCGATTTGATGCTACCCGAGATCGACGGCATCGAGGTTTGTACACGCCTTCGATCGGCTCCAGAAACCGCGAGGCTCCCCATCATCATGTTGACCGCCAAAGCCGAAGAATCGGACACCATCATCGGCCTGGAACTGGGAGCCGACGACTACGTCATCAAACCATTCAGCCCCAAGACCCTGGTTGCCCGCATCAAGGCTCTGTTCCGGCGGCTTGAGCGGAAACCGGACGACGGCCCGGCCCTCTACCGCTATGGCAATCTCGTCATGGATCTCGCACGGCACGAAGTCACCGTCAATAAAATAGAGGCCCTGCTCACCGCCAAAGAGTTTGGCCTGCTCGAACACCTCCTGCGCAATCCCGGCAGAGTCCTGACCAGGGAGGTCCTCCTCAATTCTGTCTGGGGATACGATTACTACGGAACGACACGGACAGTCGACGTCCATATCCGAAGACTCAAGCAAAAACTCCCGTTGCTCAGCGATGCGATCATGTCGGTCAAATCTCTGGGATATAAGCTCAAAGAATTGGATCGTTCAACATGACCCTCTCCATCAGATGGAAGGTCACGATTGGAGCCCTGCTAGTCCTCGCCTGCGGGCTTCTCATCGCCCGGGAATTGGTGGTTCGCTCCCTCGATCAGCAGGAGATCGTCCAGTCGGGCCAGATCCTCGAAGCTCGAACGAGTTTGGTCGCATACGGGCTGCAGCCGTTTCTGACACAATCAGAGACGCTGTCTTCGACCCCTCAATTACAAGCAGCCGTGCGAGATCTCAGCGCACGAGCCCTCGCACGCGTGACCGTCATGACCCCGGATGGACGGGTGTTGGCCGACAGCGCTGTTTCGGATCACCTCCTCGCCACGCTTGAAAACCACCTGACACGTCCGGAGATTCAGCAAGCCGTTGCTACGGGGCGTGGAACGGACCTGCGAACGAGTCACACCACCGGTGAGCGTATGTTGTATTTTGCGGTTCGTCTCAACGGGTTGAATCAGGCCACGTCTGCGGCATTCTTGAGACTGGGGTTACCGATAACGACACTCGACCGCGATGTGGCCAAGCTGCACCAGGACTTGGCCCTCGCCTTCGGGATTGCATTCTTAATCGCCGTCGTACTGAGTGTGTGGCTCGCTCACAGCTTGACGAAGCCTCTGTCTGAAATTGCCATCGCGGCGCAGCGGCTGGCGAAAGGTGACCTTGCAGTTCGCATCAGAACAGGATCGCGCGATGAAGTCGGGCTCTTAGCCGACACGCTTAACCAGATGACAGACCAACTCAGAACCAAGATCGATGAACTCTCCGAAGACCGATCCCAACTCCTGGCCATGCTGACCTCGATGGTTGAAGGCGTGATGGTCCTCGATCGTCGAGGTCGAGTGCTGCAAATCAATCCCGCGCTGGAACGAATGTTCGACGTCACCAGGATAGAGGCGCGGGGACATCCCTGCTCCGATGTCTTCCGGCATCCTCAGTTGGATACACTAGTCTCAACAGTTCTCACGAAGCGAACCAATCAAGAAAATGAAATTCTTCTCCACCCGAGCGGTCGCCGTCTCCATATCGAGGCCTCGGTTACTGAATCCGATCGAGAAAACGACGCATGTGCAATTCTGGTCTTTCACGACATGACGGAATTACGCCGCCTGGAAATTATCCGAAAAGATTTCGTCGCCAATGTGTCCCACGAACTGCGGACCCCGCTCACGTCGATCAAGGGATATATCGAGGCCTTGCTCGATGGCGCCAAAGACGATCCTGAGACCAGCACACAATTCCTCAATATCATTCTCAAACAAAGCGATCGGCTGAACTTGATTCTCGAAGATCTTCTCCAGTTGTCCAAGATCGAATCCGGGCAGGTCCAGTTCAAGCGAGAACCGCTGCATATCCAGAGCATCATCGAACGGACGCTGGCCATCCTCAAGCCCTTAGCAGACAAGAAGGGGCACCGCCTTGTCTCCTTTGTAGAGAAGCATCTACCCGCGGTACTCGGCGATGAAGACCGGTTGATACAAATCCTGGCCAACTTGCTCGATAACGCGGTCAAATACACTCCCGAAAAAGGCACCATCACGGTGGCGGCCCACCCGGTTTCGGACGATACTGAACAGCCCGCGACGGTCACCGCAGTGGAGCTGAGCGTGACCGATACCGGCATGGGCATTCCTGAAATGGAGCGCCCGCGTGTTTTTGAGCGATTCTATCGAGTCGATAAAGCCCGATCACGCGAGTTAGGGGGCACGGGGCTCGGTCTGGCGATCGTCAAGCACATCGCCGAGGGCCTTGGCGGGAAGGTATGGGTCGAAGCGAACGCTCCGACCGGCAGCCGGTTTGTCGTCCGGCTACCGGCCCAACAAATCGGTCATCCGGTCGGTTGACAGGCAGCTGAAAAAGCCCGGCAGCATCGTTCTCGCATCGGTCAGATCCTCAACGTACCCCTGGTACGCCTACGGACCTTCACTCGCTGCGGCCTTGCTGGACAGCATTTTTGAGCAGCCTGCGGGGATATTTCCCCTCTTGCCCTGGACATGCAACCATTACCACCGAACCAGCCCTGCTGCCCAGGTCACACCACCGCCGAAGCTTCCCAGCAAGACAATGTCGTGGGGATGAATGTTTCCTGAACGAACGGCATGATCGAGTGCAATAGGCAATGACGCCGACGACGTATTCCCATAGCGTCCGATCACGGAACACACTCGTTCCGGCGAGATCCCAAGCCGCTTCGTCAGCTGGTCGAGAATTCGCCCATTCGCTTGGTGTAAGACCACCTGCGCGACGTCTTGCAGCTCGACACCGAACTCTTTCATGGTCTCGCGGATGACTTGGTCCAATCGCTTGACGGCCAGACGAAAGAGCAGAGCCCCTTGCATCCGCAACGTATGGGTCTTCGCCTCGACCGTGTCCAGCGTCGTTGGCCGACGCGATCCGCCGGCGGGAATCGTAATCAAACCATGCTGGGCGCCGTCTGCACGTAGACGAAGCCCCACGAGTCCTCGACTCAGCTCGCCTACCTTTGGCTCGCCCCGTAATACGACCGCACCGGCCCCATCGCCGAACAAGAGCGCGGTATCGCCATCAGCGGGATCGACGGAACGAGACTTCACCTCCGCGGCGACCACTAAACAGGTCTTCACCTGCCCGCTCCGGATCATGGCGTCGGCCATCGAGAGTCCATAGAGAAAGCCCGAACAGGACGCCGCCACGTCGAATGCCGGGATCGAGGAACAGCCGAGCATTCGTTGAACATGGCAGGCCGTCGAGGGAAAGACCGTATCGGGAGAAGTGGTCGATAGTACGATCGCCCCCAGATCTGAAGCCGAGAATCCGGCAGCCTCAAGCGCCGGGCGAGCCGCTTCCACGGCAAGATCGGAAGACGCTTGGGACGCAGCAGCCCTGCGTCGCTCCTGAATGCCCGTGAGACGAGAGACAACCGCCGGGTCAATGCCCAACAAGGACCCGACCTCATGATTCGACACGACCCGTTCAGGGAGGTATGAACCCGTTCCAATAATTCTCGTCCGTATCATCCCGTCTGAAGTCCGCTGTAATTCCGGTCGGATTATAGGTCTCGGTGCTACAGGGGGTCAACTTGGCCCACAATATTTATGAACGCTTCTGCGGCAATCGTGATCTGCTGCTGCGATAGTCTTCTGCTGAGGAGGCTCACCTACAGCTCAGCAATTTTGCGATGACGTGTGGTGATCCATCCGGATGAATCGTGTCGAAACCTTGCATTCAGCCATGGGGCCTGTTACATTTTCCGGCAGTGATGGCACGCTATTTCCCTCTCCATACTCCTGCGCGACGAATGACAGTGGCTCTAAGCCTCTGTCTCGCAGTCTTTTCTGCCACCACCGCCTGCTCTAGCACGCCCAAGCCCCAAGACACTGCGAAAAAAGCCTTGAGCGGCACTGACGAGCAGATCTTCCTGGGCGATGGGATCAAGAAAAACTACGATCCGAACGTCATCATGAAACGAGGGGAGGCGTTCTTCGAGAAAGAGGAATACGCGGAGGCCGTCGTTGAGTATAATCATTTCCTCGATCTCCATCGCACCCATGTCCTCGCCTCCTATGCCGTCTTCCGCATCGGAGAAAGCCAACTAAAGCTGACCAAGGGAATCCAGCGTGATCCAACCCCTATTCAGAAAGCCCTCGAAGCCTTCGAACGGGTCCGGAAAGATTTTCCCGGAAGCCGGTACGACGGCCCAGCGCTCCAGAGAATCCAAGACTGCCACGACCTCTTGGCACAAACACATTTCTTCGTCGGCCAATTCTATTATCGGCGAGGCTCCTATCTCGCTGCCGCTCATCGCTTCGAACAAATCATAAAACTCTACCCAGACAAGTCGGTCTCGCCCGATGCCCTGTACTTCCTGGCACTCAGCTACCATGACCTCGGGGCAGACGATTGGGCTAGCGAGAAACTGACGTTGCTGGCAGAGAAATACCCGGACAGTGCACATTCCAGCAAGGCAAAGAGCCTGCTCGCGAAGATAGGTGGAGCACAACCTCCCATATTGCTGGCAGAACACGTCGAACCTGCCCCTCCAGCTACTCAGCCGACTGCACCCCCATCGGGAGATCAACCGAGTCTTGCCTCCGCACTGGCTCCCTCTGCCCCAGTGACTTCGTTCCGCCTCCCGTCCGCCGCGGCATTAAGCCAGTCTTTTGTGAGCTGCCGCCTAGGCGCCTGGTGTTAATCAGTAGGCTGCTGAAAAAGCCCGCCAGCGCCGTTCTCGGCTTATCGAAATCCTCAACGTACCCCAGAGGGTACGCCTCCGGTTTCGACTCGCCTGCGGCCTTGCTGGACGGCCTTTTTGAGCAGCCTATGTGAAGTTCTGCTGTTACCCTAGTTGTAAGGATCATTCGATTTCCACCGTGTCACAAGAGTTTTTCCACCGCCTGCTAGAGCCGCTTCGAAGCTAGCAGCATTCAGCTGCCAGCAAGCACTCGCGCCGAAACAACTCCTTTGTTATCTCTTCAGGCTGAAAGCTGATCACTGAAAGGTATTGGTGGACTCAACGCAACTGCAGGGCTTCGAGCAGGAGCTCACTGGTGGAGGACTTCAGAATCCTCTTGGCCCGCGGGATGAAGGACTGATACGTTTCTTTCCCCTGTAGCACTTCGCAGTAGAGCTGAACGACCTCTCGGTAGGGACTCAACAACCGGTGACAGAGGCGCGGGAACGTATAGACGATGTCGGCGAGACGCGAAGCAATTCGAAACTCAGCATACAATTGCTCTCTGACTGCCAACTCATAGACCCATAAACTCTTGGTCCGATCGTGCCGCTGATTGAGGACAGCCATCGCGGCCATCTTGCCGGAACGAACGGCGTAGTAGATCCCCTCGCCAAACAATGGATCGACAAGGTGCCCGGCATCGCCTACCAACATGGCTTGGCCATTCACAAGGTCGTCCGGTCCCGGCTCCGGACTGAGTTCAGTCCTGCTAAACAGGGGTAACGGATGGCCCATCGGCTTGGGCACATCCAAACCCGCTAAGCCTTTTTCTCCCCACACGAATCGATCGAAGGTTTTTTTGAGGCTCGCCGGTTTGCTCTGAAACTCCCCCACACCGACCGACAACCGCCCCTGCTTGGGAAAGATCCAGGCATATCCCTTCGAGCAGACGCCGATATCGATCACGGCTTTGCCCATGGCCGGATACTGCGGCCCCGGTCCAAGTTCGATTTCGCTCTCTAACGTCGGGATGCAGCGTTGCCGCCGGTCGGGGAAGAGTTGCCGCGCGACCTGACTGTTCGCGCCGTCGGCGCCGATCAAGACCTTTGCATGATAGCACCCGCGATCGGTTGTCACCTCGACACCCTCCGGCACATGACGAAGCGACTGCGGGTGCTCCCCTTCGTGAATTTCCGTACCGACGCGTCGGGCCTGTTCAACCAGGTAATGATCGAACCGATCGCGCATGACCATATAGGCAATCGGACTGGACGATTCGATCGTGATGGATTCCTCACCCCGGTACAAGAACTGAAACCCGAAGATGGTCTCTTCGACGACGGACTTGAATCCTGGATCGAGAAGTTGTTCGATCCGGACCGACAGGCCGCCGCCGCAGACTTTGTAGCGAGGATGCGTGTGTTTGTCGATGGCGAGAACCGACAGCCCCGCACGGCTCAGTTCGCAGGCAGCGGTAGCTCCAGCAGGTCCCATACCGACCACAAGCGCGTCGTATACTTTCACATCTGGCAACGTGGCCATGTCATCGGATCCGCTTGTGGGCTCTGAAGTTATGAGTGCTGAGTTCTAAGTTCTGAGTGAAACGTAGCCCACAGCGTTGGAGCGAAGCATTTCTCACTCAGAACTCAAAACTGAGAACTCAGAACTTGGGTAGTACCGCCCTGCCTCACTGCCCAAGATACCAGCCGATACCGGCACGTTCCAGAAAACCGGTAATCATCGTGAGGCTATTGGCATAGATCATGACGCCCACGACAATGAGCATCACCCCGCTCACAGTCGAGACACCCCATAAATACATACGCGCCTGCTTGAAATAGGCGAGGAACCGATCCACCCCCAGAGCCGTGAGAAACAACGGCACACCCAATCCCAAGGAATAGCTCGTCAGTAACAGCACCCCGTTCAGCATCGACTCGGTAGTACTGGCATAGAGCAAAATGGTCCCCAGCACAGGCCCGACGCAGGGTGTCCATCCGGCGGCAAACGCCACCCCGATCAAGAACGATCCCACGTACCCGGCCGGCCGACTTCTGAATTGAAACCGATGCTCCATTTTCAGAAAACTGATATTTAATATCCCCAACAAATACAGGCCGAAGACGACGATCACAATCCCGCCGATTCGTCGAACGACATCTTGATAGGTCACCAGCGCCTGACCAATGAAGCTGGCCGACGCGCCAAACGAGATAAAGACGGCTGAGAACCCACCAATAAACAACAGGGCGTTCACGACAATGGTTTTTTTGAGCTTCGACCGCACCGTCGAATCGGTGAGTTGTTCAATGGACAGCCCTGTGACATATGAAATGTAGGAAGGGACCAGCGGGAGCACGCAGGGCGAGACGAACGACAGCAGTCCAGCCGAAAAAGCCGCCACGAGCGAGATATTCGTGATTGATTGTGACAATGTCGGACAGGCCTCCTAGCAGGCTTCGGGGAAAACTCTGTAGACACGCCGGAACTTCACTGATCCGCATGTCTAAGATAACAGGCGATTACTATGCAGGATGCTCAAAAAGGTCGCCCAGCAAGGCCGCAGGCGAGTCGAAACCGGAGGCGTACCCTCTGGGGTACGTTGAGGATTTCGATAAGCCGAGAACGAAGCTGGCGAACTTTTTCAGCATCCTGTTAGGACTTCATCAACATCTGCACCAGCTGTTGCGCCTCAACCGCTCCCCAATCACGCGCGCCGAAGATCTGGTGGCGGATGACCCCTTGCCGATCCACCATGAAGGTCATCGGCAGACTCCGAGCGCCATAGATCAATCCCACGCGATAGTCGGCATCATGAAGAATAGGGAAGGTCAAACGATTCTCTTGTTGAAACGGCCTCGTCACCGTCATACCCTGTGCATCGGTGGATACCGCGAGAATTTCAAAGTCCTTCCGCGAAAATGTCTGGTAGAGCGCTTCCATCGCCGGCATCTCTACCCGGCAGGGGCCACACCAGGTCGCCCAAAAATTCACCATCACCACCTTGCCCCGCAAGTCCGAGAGTGCCACGAGGCGTCCCTGCATATCTAGGAGCTGGAAGTTCGGCGCCGGCTCACCCAGCTTCACCGCATGGCGCCCGGCGACAGGGAACATATCCTGCGCTGACGCGCCACCGAAGGCGACAAACGAGGTCATCACGCAGAGCGTCATTGCAGCAATCCAGTGCCTCATCGTCCGCTTTTCACCCCGCTAAACATCCACTGCCTTGAGTCTAAAGTTATCTCCGAGGCCACCCAACACAAAGTTGGCCCGCACCGCCCCGAGTAGGGTACTGAAGGCCAGAATAAGGGAAGCCCGACCATGATTGTAACGCATCAAACGAGGCGAGAGCCGAAGAATGGAGTCATCTTACAAGTGCCGGAAAAGAGGTGTCAAGCAAGCCGCGGTTTCATCATTTCGGCGATCCCATACCTTCGAAGGAATGGACAATATAGGCCACACTCAGATACTATCGCACGGATTAAAGAGTCCGGCCTAGCTTACCCATCACCTCAACCCAGAGGGGCTAATGAGACACAACTACCTGTTCACATCAGAGTCCGTGACGGAAGGACATCCGGACAAGATCGCTGATCAAATCTCCGACGGAATCCTTGACGCGATCATTGCCCAAGATAAATATGCCCGGGTGGCCTGCGAGACGATTCTGACCACCGGCATTGCCTTCGTGGCCGGGGAAATCTCCACCAAGGCCTACGTCGAAATTCCCGATATCATTCGCGAGGTCATCAAGGATGTCGGCTATTGCGACGCCTCCTGGGGATTCGACTACCATACCTGTTCCGTGCTCACAGCCATTCACCAGCAATCCGGCGATATCTCTATGGGCGTGGATTCCGGAGGCGCCGGCGACCAGGGACTGATGTTCGGCTACGCCACCAACGAAACGACTGAACTCATGCCGATGCCGATCGTTCTGGCCCATCGGCTCACCAAGCGGCTGGCCGAAGTCCGGAAAAAGAATATCCTGCCCTGGGTCCGCCCCGATGGAAAGTCCCAAGTGACCGTGGAGTACCGGAACGGAAAACC
>JBGTMB010000333.1:0-25864 GCA_041743755.1 Nitrospiraceae bacterium
AACCCTTCAATGACCGGGGAGACCTCCTTGAGTCGAGCTGACCAGTAGGCCAGCGGTAGTTATAGGAGGACAGTCCAAGGCCCGCGATCACTTAATGAGGCTTGGGTTTCTTCTGCTAAAACTGGGGAAGTTCCTAGGGGCCGAAACGGGCTCCGCTAGATAGGATTGTATTCAGATATGGACGGTCGACATATGAACATATGAAAGGAGCTGGCCATGCTGTATTTTGCACTCATGTTTCTGGTGGTGGGCTTGATTGCCGGTGCTCTGAATGTCGCCGGGGTGGCGGCGATTGCGGTCCAGATTTCCTGGATTCTATTCGTGATCGGAATCGTGTTGATCGTGATCCATTTGGTCACTGGGCGCCGCACTCCGGTTTAGTGATGTGAAACGTGCAGTAAACCCGCTCAGGGCACGGCCAAGGGTGAGTCATCCGATGAAAATGGCCAACAAGGCGACCAGCACACGTATTCTCGGTCCGAATGGTGGAGGAGCCCCGCCGTGGGAGCCCGGTTCGCCAGCGCCATCGTGAGGGCCTGCTCGGCCAGCTCGACCGTTAACCGCTGGCCCATGGCCAAACCAACCACCCGACGTGAGTACAGATCCAGCAGGACCGCGGTGGAGGTTGGCTGATACCGGACATGCGGCCAACTAGTACATCCCTCCCAGTACCCATCACGAAATCAGAGCTACGGCCGTCAACCCCGGATGGTGAGTTATCGTGAACAGGACTGACTTAGGGCGGAGCAAGCATGATGATTTTGAGACGAGTTACCCTTGCTATTAGCCTCGCAATTAGAAGGGTACAGCAAGCGGAGATATTCGCCAGATTTCTTCAATCGACTGACCGGATCATGTCCTGGAAGATCTGGCAATCCTTGGCTAGGCAGGCTGCCCTTGACAGTTCAGCGTGAGTACTCCCAGCGTTGACGCCGACACTTACGGCTCCCCATTAGCGGTCGACATGGGATCGACACAAGGCGTAGCCATCATTTGTCAACTCCCAAGGGAGGAGGGGGACCAGGTCATTCCAGAAGCAGAAAACCGACAAGCATCAGTATGACCGGTGTCAGCAAGATGAACGCGTCTTCTATCATCAAGCCGACCGGATTGCGTTGATTCTCAAAGGGCCTCATGATTGAACACCTCCATGAACACACACATATACACCTTACGATTCCAGAGCAAGTTTCTCTACTGGGAAATTCCCGAGTGCCATACCAAGTAAAGACTCTAGAAACGGACGGTTTCTGTCCATAACTTCTTGTTACAGGAGCTTCTGGAACGCCAAGCGCTCTGCTGTTTCCCCATGCTCTGCTTTTTCCCGTCAAACGCCTCCCCGGCTCACGATTTGCCGGGGTTTTCTTTGCGGTGTCCGTAGACGTTGTGCGTAGCGAATCCTTTACCTGACAACTAGGTTCAGCCCCTAGCCGTCGAAATGCGCCACTCACGATCGAGGCAACTGAGCGATCTCCTCCTTGAGGCGCCACGATGATTTAATCCTCCTTTGGTGTGCAGTCCGGAGTGGGCCTGAAAACCGAGCGCCGACTGTGGCACGGTGGGGTCGGAACATGGACGGATTCCCGCTCTTGGCGAAGATCGGCTCACAAGGAGTTTTGAGAACTGGGTGGCCTGATCGACCGTGTTCTCACGTTTCTACTTCTGGTGTCAGGTCCCGAGTCTCGTCGAGCAGTGTAGCTAGATGAAGCGCGGTAATGATGTAAGCCACACTTTGAGCGACCTGTAGATGGACCTCGACGATGAGTGCCTCGGAAGCATCCGGTTCTTCTAAGGTTGCGAACTGGCTTCTGAGAAGGGATTCGGGCATGAAGTGTTTGGTCCGAAGCCGCAATCGCCGATCAATCTCCTCATATGTTCCCTTGAGGTAGACGAAGCGTGCCGATGTTACATCGAGGACGCCGGACCGAAGCATTCGCCGGTAGGACGATCGGAGGGCCGAACATGCAACGACAGCGTTACAGCCATCGCGGATCCAATTACGAATAGCGCCATTTATTGATTGGATCCAGGGCACTCGATCTTCATCCGTCAGTGGTTGGCCGCTCTGCATCTTTTCAATGTTGACATCCGGATGCCAATCATCGGCATCCGCGAAAGGCCAACCCAGTCGTTTAGCTAGCGCCCGCCCGATGGTCGTTTTACCCGATCCTGATACGCCCATCACAATGATGACCATGGCCACGTCTCCTTTCTTGCTAGTTGCTACCATGTTATGAAAGTACTTAACAGCCTGCCATACGTGCACCTTCTCCCGTCCCTTCCACAATCTTGATATGTAGTTAGGATGAATTCGCCGAAAGTGAAGGGAAAATGTGGTGGTCTCCACGGGGAGGAGTGCACGGGGAAGCCGATATCTGCGGGACATAGCGACTTACGCGCTCCAGGGCTATTTGACTCGGCATGGTGTGTTACCACCTCTAAGGCAATAGGAAGTTTCGATGAGCCGTTCCCGGTAACGTGCAGGGGTAACTTTTGGGTAACCTTTATACAAGGCTCTAAAAGTGTTTGGGCAACAGATTTGACCAGTTTACGACGGTCTGGAGGAAGTGACTAAACTTGGTGGGGTTGTTGTTGCGAGCGTTTTGATGAACCGAGTTGAGGATCTGAGCCGCTCATACTCGTGATCGCTTTCAAGCCATCTGACCGCCATCACTGCATCATTCCCGTCCTTCTGTGTGCCGCCCTCCAGATAACAGAGATACTCGTGAGAAGTTCCTTCTCGCGTTTTAATGGATTGCAGGAAAGCCCATTTCAGATCACGCAAAGATGTCGTAATGCGGCACCTGATCGAGCCAGCCAGACGGTCGAATCATCCCCGAGAAATACGATCGCCATTTGGCAACTAGCGGAATCTGCTAGGCAGAGAGAAGGGATGAAAGAATGGACAGAGCGTGTGTCATTTGAGGAAAGCAAGCAGGCGCAGTATGTGCTGCGCGATTGGCCGCATGACGCTTCGCAGAGAGCCGAGAGCCCGATGATGCCACCGTGCAAACGGAGTGGCCGCGGGCAGGGCGTGTCGTGTAGGGAATCTGAATTGCAGAGACGACCAGTTGCGTTCGAACGTGCCATCGGCTAACTCAGCCTGCACGGAGCTACGGATGAGCTGACGGATCTGTTCAGGCGGCATTCCCATCATTACCACTGTGAAATTTGCGAGTCAATATGACACGAGAGACAACGGTTGGTTAGAAAGAGCTCCTCAACAACGGCTCAGACCACTCCCTATCGTACTAACCGGCTCGAGACGACGCGCACGTTATCTTACATCCAGAGTATCAGCTGATGTCCTCATCCGTCCCGCGAACTCCTTGACACTGAGAACAACGGGCGGAGATTCCCTGAGGCTGAGACTCCACATAGGGCCGAAACACGAGGTGATACTGATCGCTTCCACAGGCGGGGCAGGCTTTACCGTCTAGGTCCCGACGAATGGCATCGATCTTCCCACTTGGTTCGTTTACCACCCTGCCCTCCTAAAAGAATGTCCCTGCGGTCTGCTCTTGAGCCGCGAGAATGGGCCACGGAATTTCTGAAAATACCGAAGACGTAGTCTGGCGCCTCTATAAATAGCTCCCCACTCCGCACGTACACCATAGCGAGCAACTCTCATGCCGAGAGAAGGTCGCCTGGCGGCCCTTACAAATCAGCGTGATTGGGAGAGGGGGCCGTCATTTACGTCCCGAGATGTGTATGGGAAACCCTTCAGTGGAGAACACTGCAAGACTGAGAAGCGGGATAATTGATGTGCCTCGATTCTTACAGCCGTCTTGTTAGTGCGTCGTCCCCTTCGCCACTCGCTGCCCCATCTCGATGATTCGTCCCAACCGTTCAAGCAGGCTGAGGTATTGGTGCGAGGTCAGTCCGTGCTTGTTCAGCAACTCCAGCATATCGTCAATGATCGTGTTCTCGGTGTCCGTCAAAAAGTACGGTTCGGGGCACGGTGCTCGCATTGCGGTGGTCCGATTCAAATCGTTGGGCAGGACTATCACCGGCGCAAGGGCCGCTTCTACGGGTGCAGCTATTACAGAATCGAGGTTCGTCGATTTGTAAAAATTCGTTCCTCGTCGAACAGACGGTGCTTGATTAGATCGTTCTCAAGTCGCTCGAAGAGGCGTTAACAGAAGAAATGATCAAAGTCGCCGTCGACAAAGCCCTCTCGAAGCATCGGGCCGGAGCAGGCGCGAGGCTCGACCGCCGGACGGCCATTGAGCGAGAACTCTCGTTGATCGAGGCCAAGGCGGAGCACCTCGTGGACGCCATCGCAGCCGGCAACAAAGATCGGAGGATCCTCGATCGCTTGAGGGGCGAAGAAACACGCCGTGAAGAACTGACCAAGGAATTGGAACAACTGGCGACGCTCGCCGGGGTCGGTTCACTCGATGAAGCTCGATTGAAGCGGGAATTGAAAATCAGACTGGCAAACATGCGGGGGTTATTGGAGCGCCACGTTTCCTCCGCCAGGCGCTTACTGAGCACCTTGCTTGAACAACCGCTACGCTTCGAAGCTGTCCATGAAGGGAACCGGAGAGTGTATCGAATCCTCGGAACCGGCAGCTATCTCCCACTCCTCCCGGAACTACCCACCCCTCGCAATTCCTCAGAAGAATCGCTGCTCCCTGGTAAGTGGTGTCCCCAACGGGATTTGAACCCGTGTTACTGCCTTGAAAGGGCAATGTCCTAGGCCAGGCTAGACGATGGGGACGATGCAGGATCTGTAAAAGAGCTGGACTCTTACCATATTTCAGACTCGTGTGTCACTAGACGGGTCGGCAGGGCTTCACGGCACATGGTCGCGTTTCCTCTCCGAATTCGGTAGGATAATCTGTATCGAGCAGATGAGAGCCGCAATTAGGAGAACCCGGGGAGAGCACGACTCATGACAAGGCCCCGATTCGCATCATACAGAGTACTGCTGGTTGTCGCCTGCTGCCTGCTGGGTGCCAGTTGTGCCCACGATACCTACCAAGAGCGGGCGAACATGATTAAAAATCATGCCGATGCATTCTATGACAGCCTAAAATCCAACCGAGTGGAATCCGCCATCCGGGACAATGAGCAGATAGAAACGATGGCGAGCCAGATGGGAGACACGGTGAAGAAACGGGCCAGACAGCAAGGCACCACAGCGGTTGAACGAGAGTTCGCCTTGATGACAACTGCTAATGAAGCCGCAGCCACCAACTGGCTCGCGTTGGGCCAACACTTCGCCATCAAGCGCCAATTCTCTCAAGCCCGCGCCACCTATCAACGCGTGATCGACACCTATACAAATCCCACAGACAAGCCCTACCGGGAACAGGCTTTGCGCGCCTTGAGGGATTTGGACATCCTAAACCCTCCGACTCCCACGACGAATCCGTGAACAACAGCCGCCTGCGTCGCCAATCTTCTCGCATACTTCTCAGCGCACTCCTGCTGCTCAGCTGGGGCTGCGTCCATCGCATTCACGTTACTCCTGGACCTTCAGCTATCTCGCCCACAGCCATCGCGCAATCAGTACAAGTCATTGTGCCGTTTCTCGCACTAGAAGGAGCCGATCACAGACCGGGAATCACCTTACTCGATTGGCCGGCACAGGACCTTCGTTCTGCCGCAATCAACTATATTCAATCGCGTCGGTCATTTGCTTCGGTACGCGACAAACCAGCCGACCTTACCCTACGCATCAACGCCTGGCTCACGATGCGATCCCACGGCGGTTACCACTACAGGCTGCGTCTGGAATCCGCTCTGGGCCCGTCAGGCGCACCGCCGATCAAGTCGTATTTAGTCGAAAAAGAAGCGACAGGGTCGAGTGTTCGGTGGGTCACAGCTTCGGATCAAACCCCCATCGCAGAAGCGGTCCAAGCCGCACTCGACGAGCTACTCTCGCAGATCGAGGCTGATCACCTGCTATATCACAATGAATCTCGCTGAAGACGAAGGCACCTCAAGGACTACGGGAAGGAAAGGTCTTGTCGGCGTGTTTCGGGGAAGGGAAAGTATTTCAGCAGGTTACTCAACAGAGCCGCAGGCGATGAACGCACGTACGTTTCGGCACTCCTTGCCCACCCCGCGCTGCCACAACAGTTTCTTCTCAGAATGAGAGATGTTCAGGATATTTTCGAGGCAAGGACGAAGCTGGTAGGATTTTTCAGCGTCCTACTTAGAGATCTGAGACCGTCGGTCGAAGAGGCCCATAACAAGACATCCAGCCGCTACACCTGCGGCAAATATCGCGCCGCCTATCCAACCTGAAGAGACACCCATTCCTCGCGCCTCCCGACGTCGAAGCTCTCTCCCAAGATTCGGCATGTGGGATTCTGGCCCGAGCCATTCATCCTCTGACCCACGGATTGACTCTTTCTTGAAGAGATGGGCCGTCCTTCTTTCACTCATGATCTCTCTATCTCCCTGCGACCTCCTCATTCTAATCCGTTGCCATAGCCAGAGCAAGAGCCCCAGGAGTCTGTCAAGCACTGACCACTCTACTGTGGGGAGACGATCATTCCTATCTGCGTCGTATTTGGCCAGATGGGTTCTTCATAAGGATCGTTTTCACGCTTACCGCATCGCATAGAGCCCTATCTGCATTGCCTTGACATAAAGGCATGGCGGACAGGCAGCTAGGCTGTACGAGAACCCGTGTAGCTTCCCCATGCCTCATTAACTTGTACGGCCGAAGCAGGCTCGTATACATGGCAATCAAGACGCAGCGAACGATCACCCAGCGGAACGTTCAGAGACTCACAGTGATGCGGACGATCGGCATTGTCGTGTTTATTGGGCTGAAAGTTGCGACAGGACACACACATTCTCGCGACAGAAATTTCACCCTGCTCTTGGAGACTACGAATGACTTTAACCAAGGACTTGAGAAGGGCAACCTGCTCAGATGCCGAGAGTGCTTCCGTCGCAGTGACCAGTCGATCGGGCATTCGTGAGGAAGGTGTACAGGATCGATTCCCTTTGGCCGTCAGTTGGGCGACCACAATTCGGCCATCGCTCAAATCTCGACGCCGCCGAACCAACTGCTTCCGCTCGAGCGTAGCAATGACTTCTGACGCAGTTGGAAGCCTAACGACTAACTCGTTTGCCACAGCGGAGACCGTCGCGCGTTGCCCAGGCTTGGACCGAAGAAGCGTGAGAACCTGCCGCTGTAGCGGGCCAAGACCTGCTCGACCTTCTCGTCGCCATGTTCGACTCTTCATCGCAAGCCCAATCTTTTCCAAACCAGCTGCCAACTGAGTTGTCAATGCAGCTGCATCTCGTAATGCCGATGACTTCTTCCCACTATTGCTCACGCGCTGTCCAGCCATAGAATCCCCTCCTTAATACCAGGATGGCGGCAGTGTAGTGCGCACGTTGTCATCACGTCAAGATTCCAAATAGCACTTTGATACGTACCCCACCATAAGCGGGGTAGTGGGGGGGGCAACGAGAAGATGGAATCAGAGGCCGAAGAACGCCAGATGGATTTCGAATGTGCCGGCAAACAGTTCACCAACAAATCATAACCAACAGTACCCAGAGGAGAACATCCGGCCTTATCAAGTCATCTTTCGGTACCGAAGGCCACCGAATGGCGAGCAATAGACTTCGCCGCGATCTTTTCCCGCTGGAGCCCCTTCAACTGGTTTTCGATGAGTCGTACGACATCCTTCGCCAACTGAACCGATGTGGTCACGAGATAGACCTGCGCATCTTCGTCATGCTCCGCTTCGCAGGCAGATCGGCTGCGACATGCGCCGGTGCCTGGGCGAATCGTTTGCGGAATTGGAAGGGCTGCTGATTATGGCGACCTTAACCTCAAAAGTTCGTCTCCGATTAGTAGACGAACAGACCATCCTTCCGAATCCTCTGTTTACATTGCGTCAGAATCCCTGTGCACATGACCATTGAATCAGTCGGCACTCCCGAACTCTATCCTACGACAGCCTAATCGGTTGGACGCGAACGCGAGGCCAACAAGAGGATCGCCGCGTGACGAGGCGCCTACAGAGCTGCGCATCGACCAGCTCACTGCCTCTGCACATTGAACGCCCTGGTTGGTACTCATGTGTTCCCGTAGAGAGGTCAAAGGTGAACGTGCCGCCAAAGTGTTCAAAGACATAGACCTTCGTCTGCTCGCCTGGATCGACAAAGCCGAAAGGCCGGCATCGCCACCAACGCGAAGATACGGATGTCGGAATCGCCTCAAGTTGTTTCACAGGATACAAGGCTTCAAATTCATACGTGCGAACCAGTTCACCATTCGGCC
Source organism: Nitrospiraceae bacterium (assembly GCA_041743755.1). GTDB lineage: Bacteria > Nitrospirota > Nitrospiria > Nitrospirales > Nitrospiraceae > Palsa-1315. The sequence continues at coordinate 8,261 of JBGTMB010000333.1, forward strand.
TGTAAATCGCAGCCACTTTTCCGTAGCCCGCATTGTGCCAATTGTCGAACGTCAATACATACCCGTGGTTGCTGAGCAAGATGTCCACGGGAGTCACTGGGTTCTGCAACGCCACATCAGCAATCAGCCTGTACGACCGATCCGGCTGCTTTATATAGAATTCTCCTCTCGCATAGGCCCCCGTCTTCGGACCTTTGAATCCGACTGTGTCACCGTAACCCTCCCCGGGCACAATCCGAACAAAGTGCAGTCCATTCCCACTGAACACATGCTGCACCTTCGCAGCCGGTCATTCGTCGGCCATGACCAAGCACGGCAAGATCGTCAGCAGCGCAATAGTGGCAATGATCCCTTTCATGAAAGCGCCTTTCTCTATGAGTAATATCCCCTGATACGAGGCGAACGGCCTCGTGCGGGCGAGGCGAGCCAACAACGACGCGATCGTTTTACTTCTCTACTCAATCCCAGCAATGTTTGCCATCAGTAGTAGCCTACCTCAAGACGTATCGCCTCAGAAGCATTTTGATAGTTGATACCCCGCACAGACTGGGCAGAGAACCGATGGAAGACGTTGTCGATGCCATGCTCACACCAAAACCTTGCGCGCTCGAAAGGGATTTCGATGGAAACATCCCACACCAGAAACACATCCATCATCACCAGGGTTGACTCCTTGCACGCGGACGAGTCGATCAGCAAAGTAGCTTTTCCATGTTTCCTCGCCGAGTGTGAAAGCAGATGCTATAGTCCCGAAAGAAGCTTGTGTTCCCCCTCATACAACAAAGAAGGAGGTCCCATGGCAAAACAGAACAAGGCAGCGGGAACGTCGGCAGTTACGGTTGAATCGATGGGAGATCAAATCCGGTCTCTTGCCTATCAACTTTACTGCGAAGGGGGCTATCAGAATGGTTGTGAGCTTGAGCACTGGCTGCAAGCCGAGCAGCAGATACTGACGCGTGGAAATGGACAGCTGCGCAGAGTTGCCTGATCGCCACGAGATTGCGATACGACCGTCGCTTTTTCGATGGCCCAAACCACCCCCTAAAACAGGAGCCTGGGAGTATCCACGCTTCGAATCCCGCTGTAATTGCTTCCACAAATACCGCCGCATTTTGTATTCTTCAGCGCGAAACATACGACAAGGGGAGAATCTCCGCTAGGTTGGAGGGTGCAGCCTGGAGTGTGGCCTAAAACTGGTTGGCCTCAGAGCCGGCCAGCTTGTCACAGGTTTCATGAATACTTCCCGGAGCGTCTTCTACTTTATCGACGCTCGATCACTGCGACAATCGTCCGAGGATGTTTCTCGTAATCTGGGCCACCAGAGGATCGTTGAGGTGCCGAGCCCACTCGGTGCATCCGACCGTCACGACCGTTCCTTCTTCGGTCCATAGACCCAACACCGCGGCCCCCTGTCGTAGATCTCTTCCCCAAGGCGTAAACCCGTCACCGCGACCGAAGAGCGCCGTTGAATGCACAACCGCCTCATACTCCCGCATCCGCCCTGAGGCGAGCCCAAGGATCTGAAAATTTCCAGGCGTACCGTCCCGATGGCTCGCCACTGGAGCACCACTGACCCATTCGAAATCGCAGCCGTCGCACTCATAGCCGATGCAACCCACCTGTGGGAACTGTTTGGGCTTGCCCCCGCCGGGCCAGAGCCCCTCGAACAGCCAATGCTGAGGTTGGTAAATCGTGTAAGGAGTCGGATCGGGATGTATCGCCCCGTAACAGAAACTCACTCCGGTCAACAGATTCTCCGGTCGATTCGGGCCTTGGCGATGACTCCACAGCGCACGACCGTCCATATCGCCCTCTAAGGTGAGCCGCGAGTCAGACAGATCCATCCCTACCTGTCGGTAGCAGACATTCCCGCTGAAAAATGCCGCGTTCCCTCCAGCGCGGATGTATCGATCGAGTGCCGTTCTCATGCCGGCAGACCAATACTCATCATGGCCGACGCTCAGAACCACACGATACGAGGATAAGAGATCGGGATGCCGCTCCAGGTCCTCATTCGTCGCATAATCGAGCGCGATACCGTTCTCCTCGGCCCACTGCACAAACGGCCATTCCCACTTGTCCCATCCAGCATTCCGCCGTTGCCGACTCACGGCCTCTCCGGCACCGCAGTCGTACAACGAGAGAAACCCCAGTGGTAAGGGGCGATGAAATGACGCGACACGCACTTGGTCGTAGAAGCTCCCATGGGTGGTTGCGAGCCCAGGCATGGCCGCCAGACCATAATTGTTGTAGGCACAATATGTGTTGGTCGAGAGCATGAGAAGAATCCTCGACTGCCGACCGGGGTTCATCGAACGAACGACAAAGAACGCCTCTCCATCGCGTTCACGACCGCCGCTGGACGACGCCCTCATCGTAATGCGATAAAACCCAGACAGCCATGTGGCCGGCACTTCAAACGACACCGCCCCGTCTTCTCCACGTTCCCATCTGCAACCATGCTCAGAGGCGTCAGCTGGGACCACATTCGGCCGCACCCAAGCCGGCGCTGACCAGACTAAGTCTTGGTGAACACCAAGGCGATGGATAGTCACAGTGGCTCTGGTACGTGCCTGCGACGACATGAAAAGGGTGACTCGTTCCCCCGGCAGATAGCTTCTTTGGTCGGTATACCCCTCGACGGCTAATCGCCCTCCATCCAACCAGGAATTCGGAACACATGTGCCGGCAAGAGAAGGAGGGAGGCTGCACGCGTCGACACGCGAAGGACGAGCCAGAGGGAGAAGCGCCAGCGCAATGGCCGACGAAAGAAACTGCCGCCGACTACACCCACGAAGTGGGGCCTGAATATCACGAAGGTCTTTCATGATCGATCATACCCTCCAAGCTCCTGCACCTAATGGGTTAGAATCAGAGTCTCATCATGCGGGACGGAATCCACCCACCGTACGCAAGCAAGGCGATAAAAATGTAGCATCACCCTGCTTCCACCATGCCAATGTGGCAAAGCCGCCCGGTTCAGAATTGATCATGCGCTTCGTGAACTTCAATTATTTCGAACCATGAACGTAATTGTCTGACTCCCACCGGCGGCCCCGCCTCCCCCCATCGCGGCAAATGGTGTCGCGGTGAGTGTATGACTGCCCGTGCTCAGGTTGAATGGAGTGTAATCACCCGCAGGACTATCTCCGGCGAGCGCGTAAGGAGAAATATTTTCCGTTTGAATGGACGGCGTGCCATCGTACCCGAAGACCACGCTTCCGACCCCTCCCGTCACTACAGCTCTGATGGATAGCTCAGGTGGAAGCTCGGAGAGCACCAACGTATCTCCGTGGAGCATCGGACGGATGTCGGTATTCGAGGCCGCATTCACGAGAATAAAACCAGTCACGAATGTATTCGCGCTCGTCACCTCGACCGCTCCCATGTCGCACACCCCTCCGCCCTGTGGCCTTGGTACCCCTCGCTGATCTCGTACCTCGCAGCCATCTGCAGCAGGGGGTGGAAATTGATAGCCTGCCTCGAGGACTGGACTATTCGCCGCCGGAAGATGTGTCTGCGTGGGGCCTCCATTGTTTGCCAATGACCCGAGGAGAGGATCGACATTCAGCAGAAAGGTCGAGACAAAGGAGGGGATTGTGCACGCATTCGTGTCGCCGATCAGATTGTACTTACTATCTCCACTCACCTGTCCTACACAATCATGGGGGCCGCTCCCGCCGTGATTCCCCGCAATGATACTGTTCTTCACCACGGTGGTCTGTCCTGACGAGGTTTGAATGCCTCCGCCACGGAAACTCCCCGCATTATTCCCCACACCGGTGTTATTCGTGATGGTCACGTTATACAGCACAGCAAACCCATTTTGAGAGATGCCTCCGGTCCCTGCTTCCGGTGAATGGGCACTATTGCCGCTGACGGTCACGTTGCGGAGATTCATTTGCCCTTCATTGCGGACCCCTCCAGCCCGATTCGAATTGTTGTTGGCAATCGTCGAATCGTACACCCACAGTTCGCCTTGGTTCCAAATGCCGCCTCCAAACGCACCCGTGGCCATATTGTCGATAATCGCACTCCGCCGCATTCGAAGCGTTGCGCCACTATCGACCAGAAGTCCCCCTCCACCCGTAAAGGCCTCGTTCTGCCGAATAACGAGGTTGTTAAACTCGGACGTACCGGCATCGATTCGGATCCCTCCTCCGCCCTGACTGCTGCCTCCCTGCACAGTGACATGATTCAGCTCGAGGCCTTCGTTTTGGACATAAAACACACTATTGGCATGGTTGCCGTCGATGATGGTGGTGGCGGCGCCCGCACCCTGAATCTTCACGCCGTCCGTAATTGCGAGATGCCCTCCCCCCTCTGCCACTGGAAGGGTGAGCCGATAGAGCCCACTGGGAACTTCGATCGTGTCTTTCCACACCGAAGCATTCGATTCCATCACAGCAGCGCGTAGCGTACACAGTCCGCCCGACGCTCCGGCCTCCATACCAGGAGGGATCGCCCGCGCGCACGTGCGGTCACCGGGGTTCGCATCCGGCGCATCCGCCAGACTATTGACTCGATACGTCATGCATCCGCTTGTGACGAGCGACAGCAGAACCACCAGTGATGTCGCAACCCGACTGAAGGACCAAGGCGATTGTGTGGTCGGCAAGAATGAGCTCATGAGTAACCTCCTAATGAGACGCGCAACAGGGATATGAGCTAGGCTTCTACCTCGCTAGAATTTTTTATATTGTACCTTCGCAGAAGCTATAGCCAGCTCGCTCCAGAGCCCGCACGACAGCGGGCATCACGACAGGACTATCGGAGCAGGGCAAGACCGCCAGTTCCGGTGCAGCCTGCAGTTTGGCCAGAAGCTGTGCTGCTTCTGATCCGGCCAGCGCATCGCAGGTTTCATACAAGCCCCCGGGGCCTTCTTCGATCGTATTGTGGACCTTGAGCACGGCGTGGATCGTCGCAATGACAGCAACCGTGGGAGGCGGCATGAGCAACGACGCGATGGCTCCATGATCGAGCCGGAGCTTCGCTGCAATAGAAAGTGGCTCCCCGCCTCGCAACCGCTGGGCAGCAGGCAGGAGAATCTTTTCCTCCATGCCGATGTGGCGGAGCAGTCCGGCTCGAAATTGATCATACAAGCCCTGATCGACAGAGCCGGCATGAGCCACAGCCGACTGCAGCAGCCCTTCAAGCCGCCCGTGGTCTTTCACCAGAAAGTCTGTGATAGGTCCGGCCTTTTCATTCTCGCCGGGTTTCATCCGTTGCCTCCGATTATGTCCTCCTGATCGTCTCCTCGTTGACACTATTCACCTCGCCGCGCACGGACAAAGCAATCAAAGTAATGTCTCCGTTTTACACCTCCAACTTCCAATGAGACCGGTCCCCTTCATGACATCTCCCGGCGACGGGGGCATTATCGGCTGCGCTGGGAAACCGCGTCAAGAATGGGCCGAGGCGCTGAAAAGTTTCTGGCTGATGGCTGGAACTCTGTGTGTGCAGCCCAACGCCGACACGATGTGCTGCCACCACATGTTTGCTCCACACACGTCCTGCCGTGTGGCAGTTATTGCAGTATCTTTGTCATTGTGCCACAGGACGAGTCGTGGGAGGATGACGCCATGAAGTCTCGAACTACTTCTCGTAGGACCAAGCCGCGCATGATCCTACTTCTTGGTTTCGAGGGCGCCACAGCGTTGGATATCACCGGGCCGCATGAAGTGTTTGCCCTCTCGTCCCATCTTGCGCAAAGCGATTCACTTCCCCCCTACCGGTTGGTGTTGCTCGCCGATCACGCCCGCCCCTTTCGCTCTACATCAGGGCTCAGCCTTGTCGCCGACGGCTCGTGGCGTGACTTCCATGGTCAGGCAGATACCCTGCTCGTGGCCGGCGGTCCCGATATGACGCACGTGGTGGAGAACCGTAAACTGCTGGCTTGGCTGCGAACCATGTCCGCGCGCTGCCGTCGCATCGGCTCCATCTGCACCGGCGCCTTCGCCCTTGCCGAAGCCGGGTTGCTGGAGAACCGCCGCGCGACTACCCACTGGATGGATATCGAGCGCCTGGCCCAAGAATATCCCACGGTACGGGTTGAACCAGATGCCATCTATGTCAAAGACGGAAAGATCTTCACCTCTGCCGGTATCACTGCCGGCATGGACCTCGCCTTGGCGCTTGTAGAAGAGGATCTGGGACAAAAAGCCGCTCTCGCCGTCGCCCGCATGTTGGTCCTATACCTCAAGCGCCCCGGCGGGCAATCCCAGTTCAGTACGCGATTACAAGCCCAGGCCACCGAAGGACGGCGGTTGGCCTCGCTGCTGGCATGGATGGTAAAGCATTACCAAGAGTCGATCACCGTAGAAGCGATGGCCTCGAGGGCTGCCATGAGTGAACGCACCTTCGCAAGAGTCTTTGTTTATGAAACCGGCGATACGCCGGCATACTATCTGGAAAAACTTCGCTTGGAGCATGCAGCGCGCCTGCTCGAAACAAGCGGCATCTCACTTGATATGGCCGCCCGGGACTGCGGCTTCACCGGTCGCGAACAACTACGGCGGGCATTCCAGCGTCACAGGGGAATCACTCCCCAGGAATATCACAAGCGATTCCGCACGACCGGAGCCCTTACAAAGGAGAGCTGATTTCTCAAGGGATAAGTGAGAAGGCAGGATATTTTCACAAACCTATAAAATACGCGATGGCAGAGGGAGAGAACATGCAACTCGCAATATTGTTATATGACGGCGTGACGGCACTTGATGCTATTGGTCCATACGAGGTACTGCAGGCACCGGGGCTCGGTATTGACGTACGTTTCGTTGCGCGCGAAAAGGGCATGAAGCGTACCGATTTCGGGCGATTGGGCTTGATGGCAGACTACACTCTTGAGGAAACGCCCAGGCCCGATATTCTACTGGTACCCGGCACCGCCTATCCACAAGCAGTGATGGGCGACCCTGTGGTTTTGGAATGGATCGCGCAGGTGCACCAGACGACCAAGTGGACTACGTCCGTGTGCACCGGTGCATTGGGCCTTGCAGCCGCCGGTGTACTGCAAGGGCTGGAGGCAACCACGCATTGGCTTGCGCTTGACGTGTTGAAACAATTCGGTGCGATCCCGATGAAAGAGCGAGTCGTCCGTCATGGCAAGGTGTTCACCGCCACCGGCGTGTCATCCGGGATCGACATGGCGCTCACCCTGGTTGCCGAAGAGTTCGGAGTCGCCGCGGCACAAACTGCCCAGCTCCTCATCGAATACAATCCGCAACCGCCGTTCGATGCCGGCAGCCCCGACAAGGCGCCGCCGCAGATCGTGAGTGCCGCGCGCGATGAGTTTCGCAAGCTCAGTCAGAAATCAGGGATCTAACCGCAATTCACGACCCCAGGAGTCAGTGCAGGTATCGGTATGGCGTTCTGGTTGGTGGGTCAAGGGCTTAAGGGTTCGGCCCCCTTAAGCCTTATCGATTGCGACAATTCCTATGCGCTTTCTCGGCTTAGGGCAAGATCGTTATACACATTCCAATCCGAGAAACGGGACCGGTCTATGAGCGACCGGTCCCGTTTCCATTCTCTACAAGGAAGCATGCGGCAGCGAGCGACTTACGCCAGGAATGGCGAGGCTTTTCTCGTACGTGCGCACGTCCTACGGATAATGATCCCAAGCTTGCTCGTTTGTTTTTCCAGGAGGTGGCCTGGTTGATCCTCTATTGCGCGCGGTCCGCGAGCAGGAGGACGACTAGACCGCCTCCCCCTCCTACTTCAGAGCGCCGGGAAAGGGGTGCCGCGGAAGGCGCGGGAAAGAGAGGCCGAGCGCTTCCTCTCTCCTGATTGCAGAGGTTCAAACGGGACGAATAATCTGCACCGCTGCATCGCTCTCAATTCTTCCAAGCGGTGAGACTTTCCCTTCTCGTTCCTTGCGTACGATCCGCTCGATCTGAACAATCGCACCGCGATGCCAACTGTCGACAGCCTCATTGTGAAGAGAGGCCTTCCGATCCAGCCGCCCGACCTCAGGCCGCCCTGTTTCGTTGCACAGCCAGGCTCGCTTCTCCCCCTTCAATTCTCGTAGTTCACTCACGACCCGGAAAGTCTGCGGGCTCCGCGTCACAATGGTGCGACCATCTGTGCGCAAGAGCAGATAGGAAAATTTCAACGCGTCTTTAATGAACCCCACATCCCGGTCGAGCGCGGCAATCGCAGGAGGCGTCTGCCATGGGCGCTCCTCATGACACCAATCATCTTGATGGTCTAAGGCCGGACAGGCGGCTTCATGCAAACAGGGGCTGTAGACCGAACACAGACCCTGTTTGAGTAAGCGATCGCGCATCTGATGCAATGCCCGGGCGGTCAGCCGTAACGCCGGTTCAACAATCATGATCGTCCCGTGCGTCGAGAGAAACGGCAGAAGTTGCCCAACCACCGCAGCTCGCTCTGCCGGAGGGTTGTCCGCCGTAGAAAACAATTCATTGAGGCAGTTCGCTATGATAATAAGGTTGTATGGCCCGCCTCGTACAATCTGCTTACCAAGATCACCTTTGAGTGGATGTTCTAGATTGCCCTCGACACAGCGGAGATTTGCGCCGGATATTCCGACCTCCTGACAGTAGGCCTTCCACAGCCTTTCCGTATCACGCAATGATGTTTCTGAAATATCGGCAGCCAAGACCGATACGGATTTCGCCAGCTCAGGGCTGCGATGCCACAGCCAATCCAGCAGGGCTAACGATCCAGTCCCTGGGCCACAACCGAGATCGAGCACAGCCATCGGACGGTCTAGCATTTCCTGGCTGTTGTCGCTCGACAATTCATTCAGTAAGACTTGGATTTTCGAAAGGTTCACCGGGAGGAAATACGACAGATAGGCAGCAGCATGTGCGGGATCATCCAGGTAACGAGGCGACAGCGATGGGCGTGCGGTTGTAAACAAACGTGAAAGGCTCACAACTGCCTGCGCCAGTGCGTCACCACGAAGATTCCTTTCTGGTGATACCCTTGCCAAAACTTGTAGTGTTTCCGAAGACAGGCAAGCCGGTTTGTTCTCGTTGAAGGGTTGCATGGGCATAGTGTAAGCTGATGACGATTAGGAGGACAACCATGACAGACGAAATTTTATTGTCTTACAAGGACGTGGAACGTTCGATGGAGCGGTTCACCCAACTTCTTCAAAGCCATGTGGACACGATGGGGGCCGTCCCATCCCACAATCCCGATCAAGTTTTTCGCTTATCACAAGGCACCAAAGCGATGAGAGATAGCGCAATGATCTATCTCTCCTATGCCAAGTACGTTGCCTATGGCATGCCGGAGACTGAAGAGATGGTGCAAGACGAGTTGCAAGGATAGCTTTCAGCCATCAGTGATCAGCTTTCAGTTTTTCGCTGCTGAGGGCTGATAGCTGAAAGCCAGAAAAAACAAAGAGCCCGATCCTTTTCAGGATCGGGCTCTTTTGTTTTTCCTCGAAGCTTCGTCAGATGCTGCGCATGAAGTGTGCAACGTCATCCTGATTGACGGCCCCACCCATAATCGAAGACTGGGCGACATTGCTCGATTTCTTACCGGTCAGACCGGACTCAACTTCGTCCACGATCAGCTCCACCGGCATCGATTGACCACCATACACACGCGGCCCGCCGATGATCTTGGCTTTTGAGTACCCGTAAATCGCGGTGGCCACTTCTTTTGCCAACCATCCGACATAGTTGAACTCGGGCACCACAATGAGCTTCGCCTTGCCACAGAGCTGCCGTAACTCCTGCGTTGGAAACGGACGGATCGATCGAACCTTGATCAAACCGATCTTAATGCCCTTTTCTGCGCAAATACGAACGGCTTCCCTCGATTGAGCCGCGGCACTACCTGAGGCAATAATCACCGCCTCGGCATCGTCCACATTCTCAGCTGTGAGCAACCCACCCATATACTGATTGATGTACTTGCGGGACCGTTCGACTGCTGCCCATACTTCTTGTTGCCAGACTGCATGGATATTGTAGGCCATGAAGTTCGACTTCTGAACCGGGGCGTCACGTGATAAACGAGCAGGTGGATTCTCCGCATCAAGGACCGGCACCGCGCCACGCCAGGCTTCACGAGGAGGAAGCTTCATGCTGCGGTCCTGCATCCGGACGTACCCACGGGCATGGGTCACAAAGAACCCATCGCAGCAGACACCGACCGGGAGCGTCACATCATTCTTCTCACTAATCGTAAACCCTGCCATGATGAAGTCGTACATATCCTGCTGATTCTCTGCATGGAAGACAATCATGCCGGAGTTCAATAAATAGGCCACTTCGATATTGTCGGGCTGAATGGCCAGCGGGGCATTGACGACACGGCAGGTGAACATGGCAACAATGGGCAGCCGATGCCCGGGCCAGGATGCGATGCCTTCAAGACCTCTCAGCGTACCGGGTCCTGCGGTCGCCGTAAAGCAGCGAACACCGGCTCGAGAGCCACCCGCCATCGCCGCCATCACACCGACTTCTTCTTCACCACGATAGTATTCTTTCACATACCCTTCGCCGTAGAGCACGCCGATGAGCTGCATCGTTTCGCTCTGCGGAGTAATGGGATAGGCAATGGCCAGATCCACATTTGAGCGCCGAACGGCTTCTTTCGCCGCTTCGCTGCCCGTAATAAACTCTTTCGCTCTCGGAGCTTCGAGAAACAAGTATTCCGGCGTGACCACCTTCTGCCGTTTCGCTTCGGCATGGGGGTCTTTCCTTGCACCAGCCGTCTCGACCGGTTTAGGGGCCGCAACACTCGTGATGGGATCGCCCTGGGGGTTTGTCTTCTGTTCTGCTTCGAGTGCTTCGCTCATGATGACACCTCTTAACTATATCGCCCCTACTGTTCGACCTGGCTTAGCCTTCACGCTTCATCTGCTCAGCCGAATGGCCGAAGGCAGCCGCACCGCTAAGACCAGCAACAGGCGCAAAGGTGAGGGGATTGGTGTGAGTTTTCCCGCCGTGAACTCTGGATTGCGTACCGGTAAATCGCACGTTTTCTCCGTTCTCCGGTAACTTAATGCCCAACTCTTCACGCACCCGCTTGAAGACTTGCGCAGTCTTCCTCAACTTAATCGTATCCGAATCCCGAATCGTCAGCATCGCATCTTCGTGCCCCTGCTCCGCGCAGATTGCCATCGTCAGACAGTTCGTCCCGGCACGAATCATTTTCAAGGTCAAGTTGGCATAATGGCAATGCACGCCGATGAAGACGCAGGCCTCGATCTTGTTGCCCCAAATCGTGAGGTTTGGATGGTTCGGATTGATGACCTCTTCAGGATCGATCTTCGGATACTTCGGGCGATAGTCCGGCATGGGGATGATCATAACGTCAGGGATCTGGGCGGCAATTTCCAGCACGGCCTTGGCCTTTTCAACGGCATGCTCGTTCCAGGCCCAGAGTACTAACGGTCCTGGGAAGATCGTGGCGTTGGGGCTGGTCAACATTTTACGGGCCATCTCCTCGATGACCTTGTCCTCATTCTCCTCCAGTAACCCATAGTAAAGTCCTTGTCCTGGGTCAGGCAGCGCGACCCCTAACTGAGCCGCGGACGGCGGGTGGAATCCAGCAGGACCAGGAACAATAATGCGTTCTCTTGTATCGGTCGTCGTTGCCACTCCCGTACCTCCCTAATTACCTATTACAATCATTGGATTTGACAGGACTGCAACGGTGGTTTTTTCTTCATACCGAATGTTATCGGTGACGGCAGCCATCGGTAATTGATCGATCATAATCATCTTAATGGCATTATTTTTTGCCATCGTGTCGCACACCCACACACAGAGCGCACAACCTTTGCATCGATCCACCGCTATATAGGCAGTCCCGTACTTGAAGCCCTTATCCGTTCCCATGGTTTCACTATACTGAATGGTATTCGCTTCAGGACAATATTGTGTACAGAGCTTGCAGCTCTTCGAGGCACAAATTTCAACGTCGATATTAGCAACCAAATACATTGTGACTCCTTCGTGCTAAATCCTAGTTAGGCACTTACGGTCGCACGAGCTTCCGACCGCTTGACCGATTCCGCAGCCCAACCGTGATCAACTGCGTAGTTCCAGCCGGCCTGAATCACCGCCACATTTTTATCGATCAGCTCCTGCTTCTTTTTAAATTTCCGTTCGACGACACTGTCCAACGCCGCAGTTCCACCGGAAACCACAAATCCCTTGCCAAGGAACCGGTCCTTCACCGACTGCTCCAACGCGTCAACCGAGGTCAGTCCAGTGATCGCTCCGATACAACCCATCAAGGCCATGTTCGTCGCGAGGTCCATCCCGGCAACCTCCAGGGACAGCTTGGTGGCTGGGAAATAGTAGAGCTTCGCACGGCGCTCATCCAACTCACGCTGCTGATCCCTATGAAGACTCATGGGACCATCGTTATTGATCAGTGCAATCCCGTCTTCCTTCAATCCGAAGTAGAATGGCATCGTATACGACTTGCCGTGGGTAATGACCTGGGGATGGAAGATAATGATGATATGCGGGAAGGTAATTTCTCCGATTTCATAAATCGGTTCATCCGACACACGGACGTAGCTTTCGACCGGCGCCATCCGTTTTTCCGACCCGTAAAATGGGACGATCGTGCTTTCACCGCCGGCATGAATTACTGCAGTGCTCAGAATGTGCGACCCAGTCACGACACCCTGACCGCCGACACCTGCCATCCGAATGTTGAAGCGCTTTGCCATATCCGAGCCTCCCTCCGAGTCGTTTACGCCTTGTTTGGAATTGCAGCGGCAGGAGCAGCCGCCTTCGGAAGATAGTCTTTGTAGCCATACCGCTCGGTCAGATATTGCTTGGCCTCGTCGCTCACATACTCCGTAAACTGATACCGATCGTTCTCAACAGTCTTCGCGTCTTCCATCACTTTGTCGGTCGGAATCGCGTACTCGATATTGCAGGAGGTGTAGGCTTGAATATATGTCGATCCTACCTCACGGGCAATCAACACGGCTTTCTTGATGACGCTCTCGACGCGGCGGGGGTTGTTGGGGACCACCGTCGCCACATATGCACACCCAGCCACCTTCGCCATCTGCAACATGTCCATCTTCTCAAACTTCTTGCCCAACGGGGCCATCTTTAAGACGGCACCACGATTGGTCATTCCGCTTTCCTGTCCACCGGTGTTACCGTACACTTCATTGTCCAACATAATCGTGGTGAATCGTTCCTTTCGGAACCAGGAGTGAAGTACTTGCTGGAAACCGATATCCGCTGTTCCGCCGTCTCCCGCCATGACGACCACATCTTTCGGCTTGTCACCGAACCGCAGCCGCAACCCGCGGGACAACCCACTCGCGACACCGTTCTGATCGCCGTAGTTGCCATACACAAACGGGATGGCAGCCTGTGAAATCGCTAACCGACCGCAGCCTGCGGTCCCAACCGTAATGGTGTCTTCAGGATTAGGGAAGGCAATGATTGCTAGTCGGATGAACAGGGTCATCGCGCAACCGGCGCACATGGGATGCTCTTCAAGAATTTCCTTGAAGCTTCCCATTTGAGAAACAGAAATTTTCTTTCCAAATGGACCGTGTTCGACCATATCCCGATATTCTTTTGGCATGAACTTCTCGAATCCACCGGAAAATTTCACATAATCAAGACTCATCGGAACACCTCCCTGTATTGCGGCAATGCAGATCCATCGCCTATCGGAAAGATATAATTATATACAACAAGCCCGCAGGAGTTTGAGGTTGAATGAGCCGGACTAAATTCCGCCCACAAGATGTTGCATGGTAACAAAGCCTAAAAAAGACTGTCAATGAGAAACGTCCATGTATCTCCTCAAATCATGCACCGGTAAAATATTATAACTTCCTGATAATCAAAACAACTTCTCAGAAGCCCCACCATGCAAGAAAGAAGGCCTAGCACACTCCAAGGCTGTAGGCCATTTGCCCCAACAACCTGTGATTTAACGCGTTTCCACATGAACCGAGCGCGCAACTGACTTCGAGAGAGCAGAAAGAGAGATTGCCGATTTCATTAAACCTGTCTAGACTAGGCTCATATGTCAACACGAGTGATCATCCCAGGTGAAGGCGAAGGCGCTCAGCACGCTGGGGGAGTTCATAAGCGGCCTCTGATTCCGGACGATTCGCTCAAAGCAGAGTGTCCGAAATTCATGAGCCATGGCCCCTGCGGAGGCGTACGTAAAGGGGGATTGTGTGAGGTATACCCCGAGATGGCGTGCCCCTGGGTGACCCTGTACATTCAATTGGAAAAAATCGGCCAGGTAGAGTGGATGAAACAAATCTGATCTGAAAAGACGTGAGGCGTGAAACGTGAAACGTGAAACGGTGGGGAAGAAGCCCAAGAGTACTAAGCTGGGATACAATGAGCGGCATGCAAAGAGCGGTATTACCGCCCCATTGCCGGACATTGAAACATTCCCGAACCAATACAGGGGCTACGACATCACGATCGAGATTCCGGAATATACCGCCATCTGCCCAAAGACCGGCCTTCCGGACTTCGGCACCATCACCCTGCACTACAAACCCGGCAAAAAGTGCCTAGAGCTGAAGTCCTTAAAAATGTACCTCCACGCATACCGCAATCTTGGCATCTTTTATGAAAACGCGGTCAATCGCATTCTGCACGATGTCGTAAAGGCCTGCCGGCCTGTGCACGCAAAAGTCACGGGGGAGTTTGCTGCTCGTGGCGGACTCAGAAGCGTGATCGAAGCCAAGTATCCCTAATCGTCCCGACACCCTACCCTCAGCCTGCAACAGGCAGGGACAAGAGTACGACACCATACGCCGGTTGGACCACACCCTCAAATCGTCGAGCGCCACCCTCGGCGCACATCGGCTGTCGGCCCTCGCCAAACAATTGGAGGAGACCCGCTGGACCGAGCACGGTGAGCAAGTCGAAGGCCCGATCGCCCTCATCGAAGCGGAGCATCACAACGCCTGCGTGATCTTCCGCCAGGAACTCGCACCATCACCTAAGGAGGCCGCATGAAACTCTCGACCTTTACTTATCCAGACACCAACCAGACTGTCATCCCGAACACCACCATCAAGAACCCAGATCGAACCTTGGTCGTCATGTTCGGGCCATCTCACTTACTTGATGCCCCAGCCCCCATTCAATTGGTCCTGGCTGTGTACCCAGGAGCCCCTGCCATTGGGTGCTCCAGCTCCGGAGAAATATTCCCCAGCCTCGCGCGACAATCCTCGCCTTGTTTTCCCGCGGCATGCAGGGTAGGCTCAGCCCATCACGGGAACCCTCCATTCATGGCGATTTACGCAATCGGCGACATTCAAGGTTGCCTCGATCCATTCAGACGGCTCCTCGATCGGATTTCGTTCGATCCCCGGACGGATCGATTGTGGTTAGCCGGCGACCTCGTCAATCGAGGCCCCGACTCTCTCACCCTCCTCCGATTCGTGCGTGGGCTCGGCGATGCCGCCCAGATTGTACTGGGCAATCATGATCTCTTCTTGCTCGCAGCAGCAGGAGGCATCGCGACCATACGGCACAAGGATACAATTCGCGACGTCTTGGACGCCAACGATCGCGATGAACTGATCGCCTGGCTCCGCCGCCAACCGCTCCATCATCACGAGGGATCGTTCCTGATGGTTCACGCGGGACTCCTCCCACAATGGACCATTGATGAGGCCATCGGCTTGGCGCGTGAAGTCGAGACCGTGCTGGCAGGCCCGAACTATCGTCTGTTCCTCCAGAGCCTGTTTCATGGACCGTCTCCACAATGGAATCCATCGCTGACAGGCTCGGAGAGGCTGGTGAGTATTGCGCGAGTCTTCACCAGGCTACGCACCTGCACCCCAACCGGTGAGATGTCCGGGTTCTCCGGCCCTCCTGATCAGGCGCCCGCTGGTTATTTTCCTTGGTTCAGAATTCCAAATCGAAAACAGACCGAGACCACGATCATCTGCGGACATTGGGCTGCGTTGGGATTGCACATTGAGTCCAACCTATTGGCCATTGATAGTGGCTGCGTATGGGGAAAAGAACTGACTGCGGTGCGGCTGCACGATCGCCAGGTCTTCCAGGTCCCGGGCATCCAACGAGCATACACGTGATTGAGCCTCATCCTCCTGATCCGACTTGGCCTCGTTACTCAACGAGGCCGTTTCCATCGTATCGATTCCTTCCGGGGAGTAATCCTCACCCACGGCGCAATCCCCTCGGCCATTCCTATGGTCAACCAGAGCCGAAACCAATGGCATTCTTTACGGTCCATTGGCAGCGGTCAGAGGATTATCTATATGGGATCGACCTCTACAACTACGCCTACTGGTGGGAATGTCACGAAATCTTCGAAGGACTTTGGCATGCAGTTGGCCACCACACTGAACAAGGGAACTTCTTCCAAGCCCTCATCCAGTTCGCCGCCGCCAATCTCAAGCAATTCACCGGCAACCACCGGGCAGCGGGAAATCTGGTCACCAACGGCATAGTTCGATTGCAAAAGATCCCGACGCTCTACATGGGGATCGACGTGGCCAGACTCACAAAAGATTTTCGGCAGCACATAGTCGATTCAGACTTTCGTACACCACTCATTCGCCTACATGAGCGGAAACAAGCGTAGGACTTCGCCTGCCAGCAGCCCTCAGACACCCAACGCCAGACGAACAAGTGGCACCTTCTCGCCGATCCCGAACGATAGCGGCTCCTTCACCTCGTCCGGATTGACATAAGTCCCGAATAGGCGATCCCAGATACTAAAGGTGACACCAAAGTTAGCATTGGACAGAGCAGGGTTGTCACTGTGATGGACATGATGAAACCGCGGTGTGACGAACACCCACTCCAACCAATTTGATCGCCAGGACACGTTCAGGTGCATCCAATCGTTTAATAGAATGTGGGAGGTCGTCACGGCCAGGAAGATCCACCAAGGGGCCATGCCAAGTACGGAGTAGGCAAAGATCCAGGGGAGACCTTGGAGTACAAGTTGAAGAAGCGATGCTCGGTAGCCAGCCAACCAATACATGGATGTAGGAGAATGGTGCCACTTGTGGATACGCCAAATCGGACTAAGATGCCAGAACCGATGCATCCAATAGGCGCCGAAGTCACCAACGAGGTAATATAAGAGAAAGACCACCACCGTCGGTAGAGTGAGGACCAACTCCGGAACCTTAGGTTTCACGGCGATAAAACTGTTCAAATAGCTTGCGGCTGGAAACAGGAAGTACAGAATAACTGCGGATCCAATGATGTCCAGAAAAAGCACCGAGCGGTAGGGAACCCTTCGTGCAGGGACAAAGCTCTCGAGCGTGGTCACACCAATAAGTCGCACGACAAACAGCAGCGGGAGAAAGAGGTTATTATCGAGGAGGAACTGTCGAAATTCCCGACTGAGCAACCACTCAATCCACTCCATCACGCATTACCTCGTTTTCTGATCAGCCTGAAACGAAGTGTACCAAACTTCGGCAAGTCTGCCCATTGCTCGTCAAGACACGAGGGAGAGGCCCGTAATAAGGGAAGCGAGGGTCGACAGTGCAAGGGCAAAACGCCCAGTTGTCAGGCTCGCTAACGGTCAATGATAGCTTTCCGATTCGCTCGGGAACTTACCGTCCTGAACTTCTTCCTTGTAACGGCGAAGAGCTTGGAGCGCATCAGCCTT
>JBGTMB010000334.1:0-11047 GCA_041743755.1 Nitrospiraceae bacterium
CTGCAAAAAATGGTTTCTGGTCAGGCGTGAGAAACACCGTCATCGGCCATCCACCTTGACCATGATTGAGGGTGACCGTGGCCTGCATATAGATCTCATCAAGATCTGGCCGTTCTTCCCGATCGACCTTGATACAGACAAAGTGCTGGTTCATGAGTGACGCAATGCCTTCATTCTCAAACGACTCTCGCTCCATGACATGACACCAGTGACATGCGGAGTAGCCGATTGAGAGGAGGATGGGGCGGTTCTGTGCTTTTGCCGCCTGCAACGCTTCTGGCCCCCAGGGATACCAGTCAACCGGATTCGCGGCATGCTGGAGGAGATAGGGGCTGGTTTCGTGAATGAGCCGATTAGGTTTTGCTGTGCCTGGTGGAGTATGCATGGCCCACGGTAACATCGAGGCCGGAGAGGGGTCAATGAGCGAAGACAGGAAGAGGCCTGTGATCGTCAATCACAGGCCTCTTTAGAATCGTGTACGTGCGCTGTATCTGCTCGGACAAGCGACGTCTGCCGCGCTTACTTACCGCCCTTCTTTTCGTCCCACCTTCATGAATCATGCGGGTTGGGCAAGCCTTATGATAGTCTTAGACCAGATGAAGGATCGCACATGATCGACAGTGAACCCTACTCCAATTATCGCTTGACCGTTCGCCTTGAGCTTGCGAACAGACCGGGCATGTTCGCCAAGGTGGCCGCCGTATTGGCTGAGGAAGGCGCCAACTTGGGCGCCGTGGATATTGTCTCTGCAACGGCCGAGCGGATGGTGCCGGACGTGACGATCGACGTTCAGGGTGAAGCGCATGGGGAGAAGGTGCTTGCTCGAATCAGGGCGCTGCCGGATGTGAAGGTTCTCTCGGCGTCCGACCGGATTTTCCTTTTGCATCTCGGTGGAAAGATTCAAGTCCAAAGCAAGCTCGCTATTACAACAAGAAACGTGCTGTCGATGGTCTATACGCCGGGAGTCGGTCGTGTATCCCAAGCCATCGCGAAGGATAAGACCAAAGCCTATGCCTTTACCGGAAAAGGCAACACGGTTGCCGTGGTGACCGACGGGTCTGCGGTGCTGGGCCTCGGCAATCTTGGTCCAGAAGCCGCCTTACCTGTGATGGAAGGCAAAGTCATGCTGTTCAAAGAGCTAGCAGGGATTGACGCATGGCCGATCTGCCTCAATACGCAAGACCCTGACGAAATTGTTCGTACGGTTCAGGCTATTGCTCCGGGTTTCGGCGCCATCAACTTGGAGGATATCGGCTCGCCGCGCTGTTTCGACATCGAACGCCGGTTAAAGGCCGCTCTGGATATCCCGGTCATGCATGACGATCAGCATGGTACGGCAGTGGTCATTCTTGCTGCCTTAACGAATGCACTGACCGTCACCGGGAAACGGATGGAGGAGATTCGTGTGGTCGTCAATGGGCTCGGCGCCGCTGGAACCGCTTGCTGCAGGATGTTGCTGGCCGCCGGCCTCTCTCATCTCGTCGGATGCGAGGCGAATGGTATTGTCTTACGGGGGGATGGTCAGCAGTTGTGGGCCTGCCGGACGGATCTTACTTCCTGTATGACACCAAATCATCCTCAAGGGACGCTTCGGGACGCGCTCAAGGGAGCCGATGTCTTTATCGGACTATCCATCGGGAATATTCTCACGGCTGAAGATCTGGATCTGATGGCGACTGATCGTATTGTGTTTGCGATGGCGAATCCAGACCCTGAAGTTCCTCGTGAGTTGGCCGCCTCCCACTGTCGTATTTTCGCGACCGGCCGTTCAGACTATCCGAACCAAATCAACAACGCGCTGGCCTTCCCCGGTATTTTCCGGGGCGCGCTGGACGTGCAGGCGAGCGACATCAATGAAGCGATGAAACTGGCTGCGGCCAAGGCTCTGGCGGAGACCATTCCTCCTGCGGCGCTCAGTGAGGATTACATCATCCCGAGCGTGTTTGATAAGCAAGTGGTCCCGCGAGTGGCAAAAGCTGTCGCGGCAGCCGCGCGTGAAACAGGCGTGGCCCGACGACGCACGAAGCTCAGTGACGACTTTGCGTCACGCTGACTATACAACCCATTAAAATCCTGGCTATTTCTACTCCCCTTCTGGCATACAACCAGCCTGTGCTACAATGCGCGCCCGAACCTGGATTATCTCTAAAAGGTCCGGACTAAAGGAGAGAGTCTGTTCAGATGGCATTTTCACAGAGCAAATTTATCAGATTTCAGAATGGAATGAGGCGGCGTATCGACTCATTGCGCCCGAAAGCTGAGGAAAGCCTGGATCTCGCCGTCGATACGATGATGCAGGAACGGGTCGACAGCTTCTTTCGGGTTGAAGAGGGGCTGGAGGAAGTTATCAAGTCGCTGGCTCAGATTGAAGAAGAAATTCCGGAGATTCGCGATCTTTCCGGTGCAATGCGCTTGGAGTCTCGGCTTGAATTTGTCGAGGACCGTTGGGACGATTTCGACAGCGAGATACGGGAGCGCCCCCGCCGCCGGCGCAAGAAGATCAGCCTCGCCGATATGTTGAAAGCTGCTGGTGGGGGAGGCGGCGACCTGTCACAAGGGTCGAGCGGCATCAATAATGCGATGGATGCCTACGCAGCCATGGGCATGGAATTCGGCAGCTCGCTCGCCGACGTCACCGCGTCATTTCGTCACAAGGCCAAGCAACTCCATCCCGATTCGAATAATGGCGATCGCAGCGCCGAGCCGGAATTGCGCCGTATGTTGGAAGCCTATCAGTTTTTGAAGGAATATTTGAGCCTCAGCAATGTCGAACCTCCACGGTCACCAGACGCCACCTATCGCCCGACAGAATGAAACACACATGACACCTCATGCACCTCCGCCGTATGTGACGGACCAGTCTGCGCTTGAATCACTCTGTCACACATTGCGACAGAGCCCTCGTCTAGCGTTGGACACAGAATTCGTCGGGGAAGACACCTTCATTCCACGGCTCGAACTGATCCAGGTTGCTACTGCCACCACGGCAGCGGTCATCGACTTTCCTGCCGTGCAAGCCAACGGATCGCTCGATGTCTTCTGGGAACTCATTTGCGACACCAAGGTTGAGAAAGTCTTCCATGCCGGGCGGCAAGATCTCGATCTGTTTGCCCTCCATGCGGGGCAGATCCCGAAACCATTTTTCGATACGCAGATCGCCGCCGCCATGGTCGGGTATGGCGCCCAGGTTGCCTACGCGAACTTGGTCCAGCGACTTCACGGCACGAAGCTGGCGAAAGCCCATACCTTTACCAACTGGAGTGCGCGGCCACTCTCGGATGACCAAATTGCATATGCCTTGGAAGATGTCGAGTTCCTTCTGTCGATCCATACGCATTTACAGGATCGCCTGAACGCACTCGGTCGCTCGGAGTGGGTGAACGAGGAATTTGCACGACTCGAATCGGTGGTAGGAGAAAAAAGTCGAGAGCCGCAGGAACGGTATCAACGAATTCGGGGGTGGGATACACTCAAGCCCAAAGGGGCTGCGGTGCTTCGAGAATTGGCTGTCTGGCGAGAAGCAGAAGCTCGTCGGCGGAACGTGCCGCGTGGACGTGTGATGCGAGATGAGGTGCTGCTTCAACTCGCACGTCACCCTCCCAAATCGGTCAACGATCTCCGTGGGCTCCGCGGTGTCCATTCTTCCGAGGTCGATCGACACGGCGGACAGCTCTTGACCGCCATCACATCGGCACTGGTGCTCCCGCCGTCGGCATGGCCGGACGTTCCTTCCGAACGAAAGCCGGACCCTGAGTCGACCGGTATCGTTGAGCTTCTGCAGGCTGTGCTGAAGGCCCGTGCGGCAGAGGAGGGGATTGCCCCGACCATGCTCGCCACCAGCGCCGATCTACAAACACTCGTGGAGGCGAAGCAGATTCGAACAGCCCTCCATATACCCATCCTTCATGGCTGGCGGCGACAATTGGCTGGGGATTTACTTTTACAAGTATTAGATGGGGCAGTCACCGTCAGCGTAGACAGGACGTCCGGCGCCCTGCGGATAAACGCAGGGAGTCCCTCGATTTCTCAAAGCTAACGAGCCAGTCCCCGCAGGCCGGGCCTGCCTCAATTCGGCATGGAGACCTGGCTAGCAGGATGTTCAACAAGGCCATCCAGCAAGGTTTCTCCAATTCTCACTACCTCTCTATAGGGGAACGTCCGAGGCTGCCCTTTACTGCGCGCATCGAACGAGCACAGTTTCATCGTGCGCGTTCTGCGCGCAAGAAGGGCACCTGGCCGCTCCCCCCCCTGCTGGTGGCCTTGTTCAACAGCCTATTACAACAGTTCTTTTATAGATTCCGCTGGTCTGGCCAAGATCGCCTTTTCACCCTTTTCGACAATTGGACGCTGAATGAGATCTGGATGGGCCACGAGCAGATCGAGCCATTCGTCGTCGGAAAGATTCTTTTTCGCCAAACCAAGTTCTTTGTAGATATCCTCTTTGGTTCTGAGTATGTCCTTGGGTGAAAGTCCCGCTTTCCTCAAGAGGCTCTTGAGCTGTGCCTTGATGAAGGGCTTTTCATAGTAATTGACAGCCTTAAAGGGTTTGCCGCTCTCTTGTAACAACTGCACCGCCTGACGGCATGTGCTGCAAGTTGGTTTCTGGTATATCGTTATCTCAGCCATGTTCGATCTCCTTGTGTTAGTGTCTTGTCTACCTTGACGCCATTTTTATCCTTGTGATACATGGGTTCCATCGTATTTCCCTGAGCACACATGATGTCGACGCCAATCTTCGGAACCAGCTCGACCGGTCAGTTTTCTTGCGCCACTGACACCGAGCACACCTTACGTGACCTCCGCACGAAACGTAAGGGGCAGCCGGTGCTCATCCTTGGGCATGTTTTGGCTAGAAAAGGGCAAGAAGGGACCTTCGAGGTCTTTAACGAACGCTTGGCCATCGTCAAATTTTCCGATGGCGCAGCGATCGGGTATGACCCTCTCGAATTGCTCTTACCCACCGACATCGATGACAAGGGAGTCGCCTACTTCGAAATTCGCCCTTGCAGGCAGTGCGAACAACTCTTTCCCTTAACTGCTGAAGAGTGTGAGGCAGCAGAAGAGCCCGTCGCGTGCCCGGAATGCCGCAGCGCCTAGCAGGATGCGGCGAAAGAACGTCCTCGTCGTTCGTGAAGCGTGAAACGTCCGAATCCGGAAACGAACGACGCTTCACGAGATACGCTTCACGCGCCACGGTGAGTGGCGCTGGCAGCCTGTTTCAGCGCCCTGCTAGTCGACGAATGGGGCGATCTCGATCGCTTTCTTAATCAAGCAATCGCCTGCAAAAGACTGCAAGGACATCGGCAGCATGCTGGCATCGATCATGTGCACTGTCGCAATCTGAAATCCTTCAGCGACTTTGTGTCCTTCGACCCTCATGGCATGACAGATTTCGAGTTTTTTCCAAATGAGATTATTCAGAATCGTCTCTGATGCAAGCAGCGTCATGTCTGACACGGCGTCATTCACAGAGACTTTCGCCGACACTCTGGCCTTATCTGTGGGGGCTTCGCTCACGACGGCAAAGCCAAGGATTTCACCGTCGGCTTGGACTGGGGCTGCTGTTCCGGCGAGAGAAAGGCCGAACAAGATCATTAGGAGCAGTAAGCGACACATCACTGCGTGCCTCCACAGTCTATTCAGTCTCCTGCATGAAGCCCGGCATAAAACATCCGATGGGGCGCGGCGGAGCGCCCGATTTTTCCGGCCACATAGACCCCGCAACTTGAGTATGCCAACCGATACGGGTCAATTCAAGATCCTGCCACTCCGAACGTGATAGACTATCTTCACGCGTCATATATTTTTCCATCTGAGGGGGCAAGATCATGCCACATGATTTTATGCCGGGGCTTGCTGGGGTCCCCGCAGCCAAATCTGCAATCAGCGATGTAGACGGGCAGCGAGGTGTGCTGGAATATCGAGGGATCCGCGTCGAAGAACTCTGCCAGAGGTCGTCTTACCTTGAAACCACCTATTTGTTGCTGTTCGGACATCTTCCCACACAAACGCAATTTGCCCGATGGAACGAGGACATCGTCCATCACCGACGGATCAAGTTCAGGATTGTCGATTTACTGAAATGCCTTCCGGAGCAAGGGCACCCCATGGACGCCTTGCAGGCTGCAGTTGCCGCGCTAGGTATGTTTTATCCAGGCCGGAATGTTCAGGACGTCGACAACAACTATTGGTCTGCCGTCCGTCTGGTTGCAAAACTACCCACGATCGTCGCAGCTTGGGCTCGTCTGCGGCATGGAAATGAGTGCATCCCACCGCGCGACGATCTTGGGTTTTCTGAAAACTTTCTCTACATGTTGACTGATACGGAGCCGCTTCCTTTGTGGGCCGGTATTTTCGACGACTGTCTGATACTCCATGCCGAGCATACGATGAATGCTTCAACCTTTACCGGCATGGTCACCGCCTCGACGTTGGCCGATCCCTATACCGTTGTTGCCTCCTCAATCGGGGCTCTAAAAGGGCCGCTGCATGGCGGAGCCAATGAAGAAGTGGTGCAGATGTTGAAGGAGATTGGTGAGCCAGGGCGAGTTCGATCGTATCTTGAAAGTCAGGTCGGCGCGAAACAAAAGCTGATGGGTTTCGGTCACCGGGTGTACAAGGTCAAGGATCCTCGTGCGACGATCTTACAAGGTCTGTGTGAGCGACTCTTCAAGGAAAGTGGCAGTTCGCCGTTGTATGAGGTGGCTGTAGAGGTCGAGCGAGTCGCAGCCGAATTATTGATGGGAAAGGGAATTTATCCCAACGTCGATTTCTACTCCGGAATCGTCTACGACAAAATGGGCATCGAGACCGATCTGTTCACACCGTTATTCGCGATGGCTCGGGTATCTGGATGGCTCGCTCACTGGCTTGAACAGCTTCGCGAGAACAAATTGTTCCGTCCGGACCAGATTTATTCCGGTGAGCATGGACGATTGTATGTGCCTATCGAGCAACGCTAACCTCCAGGATGCTGAAAAAGTCCGCCAGCGGCGTTCTCGGCTCATCGAAATCCTCAACGTACCCCTGAGGGCACGCCTCCGGTTTTGATTCGCCTGCGGCCTAGCTGGACGGCCTTTTTGAGCATCCTGTGCGAGTTCCCTCCCTATGCCCTAGACTGCAAGCCAGCGAAACCTTGCTGTGCCGTTTCCATAATCGCCGACCCCTCTTGACTCCGCAGTAGTCCGAGTTATCTCTATTCTCAGACAGCACAGCGCGCGCTGCCGACAGATACGTTCCTGACAACATTTAAGAATGAGAAGGAGGTCTAGTATGACACTCGTACGGTGGAATCCATCTCGTGAACTCGAAGAGATGTCGGATCGGTTAAATCGGATGTTTAACCGTCAAGCTCTGCCTCAGGCAAACGCGAAGGAGACGATGGTCGTCGCCGACTGGGTGCCATCCGTGGACGTCAGCGAAACGGACGGGGAGTACCAGATCAAGGCAGAGATTCCTGATGTGAAGAAAGAAGATGTCAAGGTCACGTTAGAAGACGGCGTCCTTACGATTCAGGGCGAGCGTAAGCATGAGAAGGAAGAGAAGGGCAAGAAGTACCATCGGGTAGAACGCTCCTATGGCAGTTTCGCCCGGAGCTTCACGTTGCCCGATCTTGTCGATGAGGAGAAGGTGAAGGCGGAGTTCAAGGATGGCGTGCTGAATCTCCAGCTACCCAAGTCCGAGAAGGCAAAGCCGAAAGCGATTGAAGTCAAGGTCGGTTAATTCATCAACCATCCGTTCTACACAGGGGCCCGCTCCGGCGGGCCCCTTCTATTTTCAGGCTCCTTGCGTAATTTTGCCGGAACCCATAACAATGCCATCGAGCTATCCTCTTGTGCCCATCGGGGTGAGCGTTTATCATGATGCCCGCCCGTGCATCACATCAGCTGCCAGTCCGTCCACGGTCCACGAAACCAAAAGGACGTGAACCTTCAGGCGTGAGGGGTGTGGTGCAAGAATGAAATCGAAATGAGGCAGGGCATTAGGACAGGCTTTAGCTTGAACAATCAGAAAAGATTCCCGACCCCTTTGTTTTCCCCTCGTACGCAATGACAACGGAACACATAACAACGCCATAGAGCACTACTCTTGTGTCGGCCCGGGCGCGACCATCACGGTCAACCTGTCTCAGGAGATCCAACTCGGTAATAAGGTAGCTCTGTTGCAAGGTTCTTACATGCGCGAGCAAAGAAACCCATGCTGCCCTTCATGTCTGGATAAGGAATAGCATTGCAGGGCAGGGGCGCAAGAAGCTGATCGGGGCAAAGTAGGGTATTAGGACAGGCTTTCAGACTGAGCAATCAGAAAAGATTCCCGACCCCTTTGTTTTCTACTCATTACTTTGATGCTACGAGGGGCGAGCTCTTCCCCGACATCCGAGTGTTTCTGTGATCTTTCTTTTTGCCGGGTGGTGAACACAAAGAAGACCAGACTCCCTCTCCTTCCCCCTACGAATGCCCAATAGGTTTTCTCCCATGGGCCCTTGTATCTTTCCGGAACAGACATGCCTACTGGGAGGTGAGCGTGGGGGTTGGAATTGTACTGGGTTACATGGGGTTGCTCTATATAGGGGCGATCATCGCTCCGGGGGTCGGTCTTAGCGGACACCTGCTGGCTCAAGTGTCAGGTAGTCTCTTGGATTGGTTGCATGCACCGGGCTATGGAATCTTGGCTGTGCTGTTGACTCGTGCACTGCAGCATCGAGCATGGCCACTGGTCTATGCACTGCCTGTCGCGGCTGCTGGGGCTCTTGTCTTTGGTCTGTGGACCGAAGTGTTTCAAATATCGGTTCAAGGTAGGGGAGCGAGCGTCGATGACCTGGTAATGGATGCAATCGGAATCGGTGTTGCTACGATGATATTCATGGTCGTTGCAACAGTACGAAACAGAGTTGCTTCAACTTTTCATGCCAAGCGAAACCAAAATGGCGTGAAACGTCAGGTGTGAGGGGTGAAGCGCGATACGCGTGAAGAGGTAGGCGTAAGGGGTTAGGGGTGTGGTGCAAGAAATAAATCCTAGTGAGGTAGGGTGGTAGACCAGACTTTCAGGTTGAACAATCAGGAAAAATTCCCGACCCCTTTGTTTTCTCCACCATATCCACATTATCGGCGAAGCAGCCAATCAGCTCAGCTCCACGTTTCGTAAGATTCATCAGCAAGTTCCCTGACCACAGATCATCAAAATGCGCCATGTGTTGGTGCATGACTATCTCGGCATTGACCTGGCGGAAATCTGGGCGGTGGTAGAACGGGATCTGCCGATCCTCAAGAAACAAGTCACTCGCCTGCTCAAGCATGCGATCACGCGTCCCCCAAAGAAATGAGCCAGCACTTCCCGTATAAAGTCTAATCAGTTTCGATTAACTACACAAACCAGATAGCCTGATAGACCAGACAGAGCAAACGAACCAGACCAAACAAACCAGCTTGACTAGCTCGCCGCCAAGCGTCCGGAAAAGTAGGCCCGAGATTGACCTTCAGCTCATCGTCGCTGTATGATTTTGTCATACAAGAGGTGCCCAATGAAACACGCACGTGTACCGGTCACGGTCTCGCTCCCTTCGAATCTTGCCGAAAGCTTCGAGAAGTTGGCCAAGGCCGAATCGAAAAACAAAAGCCAGCTGTTCAGGGAGATGCTTACGACCTATGAGCGCCGTCGCCGGGAAGAACGCTTTCTTGCGCTGCAACGCTACGGTGTGAAGAGAGCGAGAAAGAAGGGCATTCTTACCGAGGCCGATGTCGAAAAATTGGTATTCCAAGGCCGCTGATCGTGCGTGTCGTCTTCGATACCAACATCTACATTTCGGCCCTCGCTATTCCAGGAGGAAATGCCGAGGACGCCTATCTCGACGCTGTTCATGGCCTGTTTGAGCTGTATACGTCGGTTGCCATCCTGACTGAAACGGCAAGAGTCCTCCAAACGAAGTTCGAGTGGGCAGAAGACAAAGTCCGGGAAGCAGTCCAGGCCATCAGTCAGGTGGCGACAGTCCTGCGTCCTCGACCCACTCTCCATATCCTCAAAGATGAACCGGACAATCGTATACTTGAATGTGCGATCGCTGCACAAGCCGAATTCGTCGTCTCGGGAGATCGCCATCTCTTGGCGCTCAAGCAGCATGCAGGCATTAGCATGATCTCCCTGGCTGATTTCCTCACAAAGCTGCGCCGGTAGCGCTGGGGTCAGGTGTGAAGGGTGAGGTGTAAGGGGTGTGGCGGAGGAAGCAGATTAGTGTGAAGCGCGGAATTAGGAGGGAATTTCAGACTGAACAATCAGAAAAGACTCCCGACCCCTCTGTTTTTCCCTAGGTTTAGTGTCAACCACGAGATAGCCTAAACGTATCAATATATGGACCTTGGTGAGCCCTCTGCATGTAGATGCTCCCTCCAAGCTTGCTCGTTACTTCTTCAGGGATGGGGGCTGATTGATCTTCCACTGCGCGCGTCCAACGAGGGGAGTCTTCGACCGCGCATTTCCTAACTCTTCCCGTCTCTCTCTGGAGGAGTGGCCAGGCTGCCCTTTACTGCGCGCATCGGACGAGCACTGTTTTATCGTGCGCGTTCTGCGCGCAAGAAGGGCACCTGGCCGCTCCTCCTTTATCCCTCCCAGCTGCTCTCGCGCATCCTTTCAAGGGTGGGCTGGTCGATCCTCGAATGCGCACGTCGAGCGAGCACATTCTGATCGTGCTCGCTCCGGGAGCAAGGGGTCAGCATGGGTGCCATTCCTCATTTACTGCTGAATCGCGGAGAGCCGCCACTTCCCTTCTTGGATTCGCATGAAGGTCCAGGCCTCGCCGGATTCAGTCGGTATCTCTTCGCTGCCTTCGACGAGATAACCTGGTTCTCCGTGCTGCTTCGTCAAAGACAGGTTGTAGTCGCGGGCGCTCCAGCGCAGCCCTGCTGTCACGTACTGCCTCGCCTGTTCGGTCCAGACCTCCAGGATCTCCGCACGGAGGAGCACTACATCCTCGACGTGGTTCTGGATGTCCTGACTGGTATTGTCGGCTAGCGCGGCGCTGAAATAATTCAGCATCTCAGGCGTGACGAGCTGC
>JBGTMB010000335.1:0-20512 GCA_041743755.1 Nitrospiraceae bacterium
TTGAGCTGTATGTTCGTTCGAGCCGCATTCACCCGCGCATGTAGCTCGACAATGGGGAGGTGCGCCTGCTGCGCGAGCTGGACAGAATCTGTAAAGGAGGTGAGGGCTTCGTCGTGTCGATTTTGGAGCGCATGGAGAATGCCGAGATCGTTCAAGAGAGGCGCGGTGAGTGCCGGCGATGAGGCCTGTTTGGCGAGCTCATGGGCTTGCGTCAAATGTGTCGAGGCCGCATCCAGTTGTCGTGCGGTTAGGTAGGTATGGCCTAGTTGCGCCAAGACCGTCGCTCGCCACAGCGCATCTGTTTCCCTTTGCGCAAGTGTCGAGGCGAGTTCGAGCAATTGGAGCGCCTGCTTAGTTTGGCCGAGCGATTCAGCCGCTCGCGCCGCGGCGACGAGAGCCTGGCTCTGTTTGCGCGGCTGGCCTTGTGTCTCGTATTGCCGTGCGGCCTCCTTCCACTTCCCCAACGCGTCTTCGTACGCAGCGCGCTGAAACGCCTGCGTGCCTTGTGCCATGACCTCGTCGGCATGGGAGCTCGGAGAGGAGGCCGAAGTCGTCATGGATGGGATTAGGAGCATTGCACTGAGCAACAGGCAGGCAAGGTGTTTAGGCAGAAGGCGCCTCAGGTATTTAGGCTGAAGGCTGAAGGCTGAAGGCCGAACACCGAACACTGAATACTGAATCCTGAACCATTTCAGCCTATTCATCTTAGCTCCTGAACCTCCAACAGCCTTCAGCCTATCTACCTGCATCGTTACAATACCTGAACGACCAGCTGCAGATGAATGCCGTGGTCCTGCAAATTGCCTGTTGAATGGGTGATGTGATTCAGCGGCAGTCCCCAATAGAATTCAAAACGCGCGCGATCATGAGGCAGAATATTCCAACGAATGCCCAGCCCGACGCTTGCCAAGGTATCTCGGTCATCGAGAGGATTGGGGCCTGAGGCACTTGGGGGAGGTTTGGCAAACCAGCTTCGTCCCAGGTCGACAAATTGGGCGAACTGTAAGAGTGGTTCCCCGGTCACGTACCTGATTAAGGGAAATCGTGATTCGATTGAGGCCAGAAAGGCGTTGTCGCGGATGAGCGTATTCTCGCGATATCCGCGGACACTGAAGCGTCCCCCGGCAGGAATCTGTTCAAGCGGAAATAATCGATCGTTGGCGACTTGGAGGCTCATCTGGCCCAGGAGCTGCAAGCCCCACCAGTCGTCGAATCGGCGAACCGCCTGGGCCTGCCCCAGCCACGAGAAGAACTGTCCATCCGGCAATGTGTCGGAGTTGTTAGTAGTCGCGCTCAAAACGTCCAGCCCGACGGAAAAGCGGGACCGTGCCGCGATCACTGTTGTCGAGGTGCGATGCACGTACTCCTGAGTGGCGCGCAATGCGCTTACGGTGCTGACCCCGGTGTTCGAAGAACCGGGAATAAAGAGCGATGGCAAGCCCGCGGTATCGAAGATAGAGGTGATTTTGCTATACAGGTGTTCGCCGGTGATCGCAACGGCAAACTCATCGGTCAGCGTGCGGTAAATCGGTTGCCGGAGGGTGAAACCGATGATTTCCGATTCCGCATTCAAGTCGAGAGGGCGAAATGGATTGGCCACGACCAGGAAGTCGTTTCGGCGATAGGAAGCGATAAAAGTCGTGTCGTAGCGATTCAAGGGGAGTGCATAGGACGTATCGATGATCGGATTCACGCCTCGGGAACGGCCGTAGGTAAAGCTGAATGCGTCGCCATTACCTGTGACATTCTGGTGGACGATCGTGGCAAGTCCCCGCTCGGCTCCGACCACGGGAGTCTGATAATTGTTGAAATCCAGCCACCCCTTCCAGGGACTCGTCTCTTTCACGGTTACATGCAAGATGCTGTCACCGCGTTTGTCGCCGGGATGGAGTTCCGCATTGATCCGTCCGATGCGCGGATCTTGCTGGAGCAACTGTAACCGTTCTTGCAGGGGTTCCATCCGGAGCGGTGTCTGCGAGCCCCGTCCGACTCGGTCCCGTAAGTAACCGGCACGGAACCAGTTGTGCCCCTCGACATCGATCCGCGCCAGCTCCCCTTCGACGATCTGAATGTTGATCACACCGAATTTGACGTCCTGGTCTGGGATGATGGCGCCGGAGGTGATATAGCCCTTATTCACGTAGAGAAGGGTAAGCTCGAGACGAAGGCGTTCGAGATCCTCAGTTGTCAGTGTGCGGTTTGTGTAGGGCGCGGTTACTGAAGCCAGCTCTGTATCGGAGAAGGCCGTATTGCCGGTCACGTGAATGGAGTTGACGAAGACCTGAATCTGGCCCAGAGGTTTCTTCACCTCTCCCTCCGGCGGGGTTGGGATTATGGGGAGGGTGGGTAGAGGCGCAGGGGGCGGAGGCTTGAATTCTTTCTTGAGCGGCGCCGGCGGTTCCCCTGATCGCCCGGTCGGGTCAAAGACCGGGGGCACAGCCTGCGGAAGTGGCTGTTGGGCGTAGATTGGAACTCCCGCCAGCATGGTCAGCATGGTACTTCCGAAGAGCGTCAGCCATCGCGCCGCTTGACGGCCCGTCGGTAGAGAGGCGCGCGGGTTTATGAGTGGCACCCATTCGTCTCACTGTCGGCAAAGTGAGCCATCAAAAACCCTGTTGGAGTCAATCGGCGAAGTGAGACTATGGCTGGGTCATGTGTGGCCATTGTAATGCTTGCTGGAGTAGAGGCAACGGCATAGCCTGCGTCATGGTTCTCACCCAATACAGCGAATGCAAAGGGGCTCGTCAGCCAGCCTCCAGGGTCGGCCGGTAACTGCTCGCGCCCAGCGACGACGAAACTGCTGGCTTGTCCACTCGCCAGCGCCGCGCAGCGCTGCGTTAATAAGGTTTGTGCCTGGCCGGCCTCTGAGGGCAAGGTTCCAAGTGTCTCGCTCAAATTGGACGTGGGATTTTGGATCGTCACCGTGCCGTTCACGCCGCGCTGCGACGAGGCACTCACGAGGCTGCTGGAATCGGCTAAGTACAGAGGGGTAAAAATCGTAATGTTTCCTCCTGCACCCTGGACTGCCTCTGCGGTGACCTGACTATTTTGCAACACCACGACATTCGGATCAATCGTGATGTTCCCGCCAGCCGTCGAGGCGTCACCTTGGACCGACGAACTGATCGTGCTGTTGACCAGACGTATGCGATCGACTGCTCGAATGTCTATGTTTCCGCCGCTGGCATGATCGGCTTTGGCCGTGATCGAGCTGTCACGCATCTCGAATTGCTGTCCCGCGTTGATCGAGATATTGCCCGTGTTGCCAGAGCCGGTGCTGCTGGCGGAGATGGAGGCGTCGTCAGAGATCGTTACCGATTGGCCGGCGGTGAGAGAGATGTTGCCACCTGAGCCTGCAGCTGGTGTCGTTCCGATCGTGCGGCTGAAGATACCGGTGGGTTCACCCACACTCCAAGCTCCAGAAACCGCGATCTGGTTCGAGGCAGTAACCGTGATATTGCCTCCGCGTCCATTACTTGTGGTTCCACTATCGATGACCGCACCGCTGGATAGATTCATCGAAGGCGTCATGATTGTGACGTTACCTGCATTCCCACAGGGCCCGGAACAGAATTCACTCCCTACAGTGCGGGTGTAGATCCCGCTCGCGCGTGTACTCCCGAGCCCAAAAAGCCCTTCCTCAATCACTTCAGTCGGTCGCTCCCCTGAAATCGTGACATGGTTTGTCGGCGTGATGATGACATCGCCGCCGCGTCCACTGCTCTGGGTGGTGCTGTTGATCCGCGCGCCACCGGTTATCTCAAGTTGAGGAGTAGTGATGATGATGGAACCGGCGGATCCGAGGTCGCCAAGGTCCGCGTTACCTAACGAATTAGTGAACAACCCGGTTGGACGAACATAGGGTCCCAGAGTATCCAAATCGTGAGGGTCTAGGTCTATGAAGCGATCTGTCAATGTGAGGTGATCTGTCGCAGTAATGCGGATATCGCCGGCATTTCCATCTCCTACGGTCTGGCTGCGAAGCGTTGTCCCATTCTTAAGCTCGACAACTCTCGCGGCAATGGTTATGCCTCCTCCGGGCCCGAACACTGTTTCCGATTCAAACTGAGTGGAATTCGCGATAAGTCGGTCAGCGGTGATCCGCAATGCACCCCCTCCTTCAAATTCGAGGAGTGAGAATTGACTAAAGTTATTCAATTGAATGTCGCGCGCGTGAATAGTGAGGTCGCCGGCGCGACCCACAAAATATCCATCAGTCGCTATAAGCGCGTGCGACATCAGGAGTGTGTCGGCGGTGATAGTGACATTCCCGCCGGATCCACCTGCCTCTTGGGAAAGGGAACGAGCGATAAAATCTCCGCTGTTGATTTGAGTGTGCTTCAAGCCGATATTTCCCGCTGTCATAATAATGTTGCCACCATGTCCACTACCCGGCCCGATCGTTCCGCTATCGATAAAGTACATTTGACCCGTTGGAGTTCCGGTCACATTGAGGCCGTTCGTTGTCGTGATACCGATGTCGCCGCTTTTTCCACTGCCCGTCGTATGAGAGTCAATCAGGGCGAAGAGTGGCTTCGAGGTTGAAGTTGCATCAAGATTGCCGGACTGTATCCGCACTTCCCCTGCATCGCCTGACCCGGTAGACCGTGCGGTGATTGCGGCCGTACCGCGCGTATCGGGAATCGACATATGGCCAGTGACCTGGATGTCAACAGCGGTTGGACTGCCGTTTGCATTATCTGTGTCGGATGAGAGCGTCGTGTCGGCGATTACGAGCTGTCCGCCACGAATCACAATCGTTCCAGCCGCGTCGTTGGACACATCTAGCGTAGCTCCTTGTGAGAGGTTTATGTTCCCCATCACGGTAAAGGAATCTCCGTTGATATTTGGGCCAGATTGCAACGTTCCGTGGAGAACTTCTCCCGGCGAGGCGACGCTCGCCAGATTGATTTGGCCGCCTGGTGCGACGAGCCTGGCCGCATGGATTGTGCCGTCACCGAGTGTGCCAGACTCGATCGTTATATTCCCGCCAACGAAGGAGAGGCTCTGGCCGGGGAATACGGAGAGATGACTGCCTTGAACTGTGATCGCCCTCGGGTTTGAGCCGAGGAAGCCGAAGGCGGCGACAGGGGCACTACTCAAGAGGGCGTTGGCAGGTCCGGGAAGTCCGTTGAACAACGCACCATCGGTCATGCGTAGATAGTTCGCGGTGGTAAAGGCGACTGATCCCCCAACGTTCAAGGTTACATTCGGGCCGAATACGATTCCGGCAGGATTCATCAGAAACAGATTGGCTCCACCATAGCTCAGGGTATCAACAGTTCCAAATAAGCTAGAGGGACTGCCTCCTGTCACTCTGGCGAGGATATTCGAGGTCGCCAGTGTCGGGGTGGTATTCTGAAACCTAGCTATATCGAGGGTGCCAACGGAAAAATCCCCGAAGCTGTGGAACAAATTCGTCTCGTTCCCAGGGCGCGTCCCACCGGTGATGTTATAAATGTTACCGGTCTGTGTCACCGTCGTGCCGAGCCCGTCTGCGCCGGGTGTGGTGGGGGTAATCGATGTCACGACCTGTGCGTGACCGACTCCAGGTTGCATGTATGGGGGGAGGTGCAACACGATAAAGAGAGAGATCGCAAGGCTCAATATGTGACCATGCCCACTATAACTCAAGACAGCCTTACGTTTCATGGCTAACGCTCAGGTAATGGTTGACTCGTAGGGCTCACAGAGAACATCCTTGACGTTAAGAGTCTAGACATCGATTTTCACCCAACTAATTTGCAGAAATTGGGAGCCGCTGTCCCACAGCTCAGCGGCTCCATTTGACCCGGTTAATTAAGTGCTTTCCTCGACGGCATCTACAGACATGTGCATCCGCACATGGTACCCGAGATTACGACACTTTTGCATTTCAGGGAAGAGCCACGTGAGCAAGCTGCGCCGTTATTAGCGCAGATGAGACCACCTGTGCAGGTGGTTCCGCTCACTACTTGTCCTGCAGCCGCTGTCGTGCCACATGCTCCACGGCCTGGTCCGCCTGGAGAATCTCCACAATTTACTGTAATTGCACCCTCTTCTAGGTGGGTACAGCCCTGAAAGGACACCACGAGGATTATTCCTAATACTAGTAGCCGCCCAGTGCTCACACCAATGTTGTGCAGTCTCGACATCATATCCTCCTTGGGTTAGTGAACAATGTGCGATTGAAATTCTTCTTGAGATGTACCCTTTCGAAAACTCGGTTGAGCGAGTCGCTTTGCTGCAACTGCTGCGAGGGCAGCAAACACTTTCCGAGCGGGTAGGACTTGGCCGGCTGGTAACGCGACGGTCTCGAAAGTGTATGTGTCCAATGGGATGAGCATGAAATTGTCGCCTGTGCCGTTCCCTAGAAAACGTACACTGATACCCTGGTTGGTTACCAAAAATGGTTCATCCGTCTCCGGGAATTTCTTGCGCAGGTCCTCTATCGTTCGTATGAGGAGAGGAATGCCGCGTTCTGTTTGCCGCCAGGTGTTCCTATTTCCGATGTCAGATACCGTGAGCGATGACCGGATTTTCCCCTTAACATACAGGGGGAAAATAATCGTGTGCGAGTCAATCAGCAGTGAATTTGGATCGTCTTTTGGTCGGAATTCCTTCAATTGATTCAACCCAACCTGCTTGAGTTGGAGAGGCTTGCCGAAGGTGACATCTGCGACCTCGGCGGCCGATTCAAACCCTAGGTTTCTCGCACGTTCCTCGCCGCCTGTTTCCATCCGAAAGAATTCGGGTGACTTAAGAATTTCAAGGGCATGTGATGCGGCCAATTCTGGAGACGGATAAATTTGTTGAGGAGAACCTTTGTGACCGGGCTCCACTTGGATTACTTCTTGCCGGGGAGCAGCAAGAGGCGGCCGATCTGTTTCCCCGGCGAAGACCTTTTGGGGCGATGATATACTCAGCGTTACGCTGACTATGAGAATCGAGATTGTCGTTATGCTTCTGTGCATGATATTCTCCGCTTGGCGTTCACTTGCGGATATTGATGTAATATTCGACACTACTCCGATCAGGATCCTGTCCGTTCGTAGGCAGACGAAGCCAGCCCTCAAATGATTTTTCCCGATACTCTGTCGGTGGGTCTAGAGGATCATAAATGACGACCGACTTTTCCATGATTCTTTTGTTCTCTATGAATCCCAGGATGACATATTCATGCCCTGCCCCATTCCAATAATCTTCACCATAGATGATTGGACCATCACTGCAGATTTGTTTCCTCAATTCAGGCCAGCCAAATTTCGATTCGCCAACCGCATCATATTTCATCCCGAATTCATCTAAGGCTCGCCACGAATAGCTGAGCACATCACCACAGCCAACGGTGGTATCAGGGCTCGCTATACAGCACGTAGAGGGAGTGTATATCCCCAGTTGATTTTGGCGGACGGCATCAACCACAAAGCATTGTTCCTCAATTGACCCGCGAGAGTGCATAGCCATCGTTGCCGTAGCTGCCCAACACCAAGACGTTGACTTTTGCATCTCTGTAGGAAAGTTGGGGAGAGATTTGCTGTCCGGACACTGTCCTCCACCTCCTGTTAAGTTTGTAGGTGACAGTGGTGGAGTTGAATCCGAAGCCGCTCGTAGTTCTTCTTGGAAAGGAATTGAGAGCAAGGGCAATAGAATAAGCGCGCCAACCGCCAATCTCTGCATTTTTGTTCCTCCCTCATAAAGTCGTTACTAAGAACTTGGGAAAACTATCAGGAGCCCAAGAAATGGAGTCTTCTGCCTCCCAATTACCTTCGTATCACTTCCTAATAGCCAATCGCATTGAAGGTCCAGTGAGGGAACGAGTCAAATAGCGGATATCAATAACTACGTACCGTAGCATAGGCCTGTAAGTATGCTTGCTTAGCCTTTTTCGCAATACCCCTTTAGAGTAGGTCCATACGGATTGGTTGCCGTATCATTTCTGGTCCGTGGGTCTATCTCGTCTGTCCCCTTTGTTTGGCTTATCTGATTCATCTAGTAAGTTTCGTTCAACCAAAAAACCAGACTAATGAGACGGACCATATCGACGAGATAAACTGGGGGAACCTAAAGAGGGAGCCGCGGCTCCGGGTCTCGCAGAGCCGGGGCTCCCGTGGCGCTGACGTTCAGGCAACCAGGAGGCAACAACCAGGGGAGAATCCGGTTGGGTCTGCTCCAGAATCATGTTGCCATTGGGTTCTCAGGTATGAATCCTCGACAGTGAGTCCCCACGCATGAAGCCCAATGACTGATGGTTGACTGCTCGTCCGCCCAGCACGATGCTGAAAAAGTCCGCCAGCTTCGTTCTCGCTTCACTCAGAAGCTCAACGTGCCGAAGCGCACGCTTCGCATCTTCGCTCGTTGCGGCCTTACTGAACGGCCTTTCTGAGCATCCTGCTGACAATTAGGACATACAGCAATCGCTGTGCCAGCGGGTTCACTCTAGTCGTCTTTGAGAAATTCTTCGTGATTGCCTTCAAAATCATCAGGCTTTCGCGCTATCGAAGGGAAACCAGAAGGCAGCGCACGGTGATCAGCACGGTCTCAACTGAATCCATTTTGATTCACCACTGAATCTAATTGGATTCACCCGCGCGTGTTGTGTGAAGGGTCGCTCATAGGCGCGAAAATGGCGAGACAGGTAAAGGTAGGCGAAGGCTGAAGTGTTTGGATCTTTGAACTCCGGCCTTCTGCTTTCTGAGTGTGCCTGTCAACCACGTCTCGCGCTTTACGAGGAACACCCTTTCGGGCGCTCCGGCGTGACGTTAGATGTGCTCGGTGCTACCATCCTTTCGTGTTTCTTGGGGTAACCATTCGGAGCAAATGCATATGACAGTGGAAGAAAAGTTACGTGTCTCTAAAGAAACGATTGCGGAGTTCTCCCGGAAATGGAAGATCACGGAATTTGCGCTATTCGGCTCCGTGCTCCGCGAGGATTTCCGTCCGGACAGCGATGTGGATGTGTTGGTGACGTTCAGCCACGATTCAGACTGGGGGGTTGAACATTTGCTGGATATGAAGGAGGAGTTGGAGGCGCTGTTTGGGCGAGCGGTAGATCTGGTTGAGAAACGATTGGTGGAGGAAAGCCGCAACTACATCAGGCGTAAGCACATTCTTTCACACATGGAAGCCGTGTATGCAGCGTGATGACTCGCTCCTGCTCGATATGCTGCAGGCGGCGAGGCAAATCCTTGAGTACACAAATGGGTTGCAAGAGCCGGACTTCCTGAGCAGCCGGCGGGACCAGGACACCGTCGGAATGTTGTGGTGCATGACTATTTTCAGGTTGACTTCCACCGAGCTTCGAAGATTGCGAGTCGTGATATCCCTGCGCTGATCAACACTCTGGAGCCGCTCGTTCCACCCGATTCCTCACCGTAACGCCATACGGCATTTCTTCATCTCTGGGCCCGGCCAAGTCAGTGAGTGCTCATGCGTGTGCATATTGACCGATGGCCGATTGCTCGTCCCGCTGACTATAAAGATCGTAAAGCCTGCAGTTTTCCGCGCAGAGCCACTTACCCAGAATCACGACCTACGGAGTTTTGGCACAACGGAACCCAGTGCCGAGGCCTCGAATCGACGGCGAATGGATTTCCCGATTCGCGGCGCGCAGGGCGTCCGGACGGCTGCCCCAAGAACCGCCACGGATCACTTTGGACTCGCCCGTTGATGGTCCGGTCGGGTTCTTCGACGGGCTGGTCTTGTAGTAGTCAGGGTCATACCAGTCATTGACCCACTCCCAGACATTTCCGGCCATGTCATAGATGCCATAGGGGCTCTTGCCCTCTTCAAATGTCCCCACCGCCGTCAATGCGCCATGGTTGTTCCAATTGTCTCGACTCACGTTTGCAAAAAACTTCGTCGGATGCTCATTCCCCCAGGGATAGGTCCGGCCATCTGTACCACGCGCGGCCTTCTCCCGTTCCGCCTCGGTCGGCAGACGTTTGCCGGCCCATGCGCAGTATGCGTGCGCATCCGTCCAATTCACATTGACGATTGGCCGCTTTTGGTGCTGGGATCGGTTCATGATACTCCAATCCGGCGGTGCTTCCTGGAATGTGGCGTCCAAGAACCTCGCATATTGGCTCACCGACACTTGGTATTTATCCATGAAAAAGGTTTCTACATAGACCCAGTGCACCGGTTGTTCGTCTGCCTCTCCCATCGAACTCCCCATGATGAACTCACCCGCCGGCACCAAGGCCATCGACCCATCATGAGACTGAATCGAGGCTGTCTTCTCGCGACTTCGGTGGCGCCCTTGTTGAATTTTCTCGTGCAACTGTTGATAGAGGGCCCGTTGTTCATCGTCGAGCCCCAGCTTGCTTGCAAGATCCAGAGTATCCTCGGCCTGGGTGAACTTCGTGAGCGAGGCATCCGGCTCGGTGATGACCTGTTTCCCTTCGTCCAGTAATCGCCAGACTTTGGCCTTATGCCTACGTTGTGTGGCCAACTGGGCCACTGAGGATTTTGGATCAAGTTCCAGCGAGGTCTGGTAATGCTCTTCTGCACAGGCCCAGTCTTTCAGGCCTCGGCAGGCCTCGCCGAGATTGAAATGCACCAGGGCATTTGTCGGATATTGTCGAAGGTCGGCTTGAAAGGCCTTGCGCGCCTCCTGGAATTGTTGTTGTTTCAGGAAATCCTGTCCCGTGGAAAATTTCTTGGCGCCGGTATCCCCGGTTGCCGTGGCCATCGTCGGAAAATCCGCCAGCTCCAGTAAGGCAACGAGTACAAGGGTTTTCTTCATACACCACATTCACCACCTCCTTAATCGGTAGAAGACACGAGTACCCTAAAAGCAGTTGTGAGTTCTGGGTGCTGAATTGTGAATGAGTTCCAGGCAACTCAGCACTTTCTAACTCAGAACCAGAACGACTTCCACCAGTCCCGCCGCTCTCGCACAATTGTCCTCTACGCCCGTTCACTGGTTTTTACCCAAAGCAGGGATCGGAGGAGGGAGCCGCGGCTCCTGGTCTGATCGGGAATTCTTGGTCTCACTTGATTCCTGAAGAGACAGTAGAGCAATCGGTGTGCCAGCGGGGTTCTCTATGTGGCTTTGAAAAATCCATCTGGCAATGTCTTCAAAAACATCGAAGTATCACGATGTCGAAGGGAAACACGAAGGCAGAGCAAGATCACCAGCACGATCTCAACTGAATCATTTTGACTTCTTGTAGAATCCAATTGGATTCAGCGGCGCTTGCATTGGGTCTTTGCCCAGCCCGCATTATTCTCCTTCGGGGAGAACCCTCCGTAGCCTTGGCGAAGGAGGGTAGTGGCTTCGAAGAATTTCGCAAGATACCCCGCAGCCTCAAGCCGAAGTGGCGACTTCGGCGGAGTAGGCTGCTGCCGGGAGCTTCATTCGCGAAGACTTCTACTGCACCGCCGATACGAAAATCAGAACTCATTGCGGTATTCTTTCTTCGCGCCAGGATCATACAAAGGGCGCTCGACCTCGCAAGCGCGTTGACGACGCACCTGGACGGCCAAGCGGGCTCGCCGCTCGGTTGGTCAACATACTGGTTCACGTATGCCTCCCTCCCGTCGTAGGCTCGGCTCTGAAGTCTACCTCGCCGACTCCTCCAAGGGGGCTGGCCCCCTTGGAATATCCCCACAAAGGGGGCACACCCCCTTCGAAACTCCCAGTCGGGGCAAGGCCCCGCCTCACGGCTTCGCGCGCCCGTCCTTCGACTCTGCTCAGGACGGTGAGCCTGTCGAACCGTCTCGCTTAGCGACTCGTTGGCTTCGTCCCTCGACTGGGCTCGGAACCCTGAGCTTGCCCATCGACTGTGCTCAGGGCCATGAGCGTGTCGAATGGTCGAAGGGTCACAAACTCCTAGAGGACCAGCCTGCGATGCGCTGTTTGCATTACCGGGACAGCGCGGTTTCGCACATCGGGCCGGTCTTGATCCGCACTGCAGCGACGAGATCCAACACAAAGATCCTTCCATCCCCAGCGCTGTCGGTCTTCGCGCTGCGCGTAATGGTTTCGATCACGCGCTGCACCAGGCTATCCTCGACGACGACTTCGATCTTCACCTTGGGCACAAAGAGGGACGTAAACGCGTTGCCGTTGTACCGTTCTTGACCCCCCTTCTGGTGTCCGAATCCTTTAACTTCCGTGACCGTCATTCCCTCCACACCGATTCCCATCAATGCGGTCGTGACATCATCCAACTTGAACTGTTGCATGATGGCTTCAATGATCTTCATCACGATACCTCCTTGTTAGATTGGCTCACCAGTGGACGCTGATTGCACAGCGTCGTGAGGATCGCCGGCTGATTGTTTAATTCGCTGTGCCTGACCCACGTCCCACCTCGACCTGAATGGTATGAACCAGGCGCCAAGGAACATTCTTGTGACTTACGTCTGATGTCCATGATGAAGGCGGCGTCGCACCATCATTCTTCTGATGCCGCGACCGACCAGCACGATGAGACCAGTGCCGAGCAGGGCGCCGACGACTTGCATCGGTCCTTCTGTCCAGCCATTCATTGTTGCGACGTTCATAAAATCGACAGGCGGTTTCCCGTTGACGATCTGGATCGCATAGCTTCCATCGACACAGAACAGTGAAAGTAACAGTGCCGCGCCGAATGTGAGCAACGCAGGATTCTTATACATGGCACACCTCCTTAGGATTGGTTGTATCAACTATTTTCTGATTATACGTAGTAGCAATCAGCGTGCCAGGAAGTCCTGCTTGAAGCTCTTGCCTGTTTATCCGTTGAGTTTGTTGGATTTAGCGTGGCTGGCGCGATGAAGGCCGCTCAAAGTCTCTCTGCAATCAACCCAGAACTGAATCTCTTTTGATTCTAATTGAATCAGAATGGATGCAGTGCATCTCTCTAGCAGGGTGTTGAAAAACTTTTCGGGACGAAGAAACATAGGTGAGGAAGTTAGGCACGGCTCCAACACAACCAGCAGGCTGTTCAGAAAGGCCAGACTTCTCACCCGCCCAACCCTGGCGCGCCGAGACGCGCCTTGTCCCAAGCAAGGCCGCAACGAGCGAAGCAGCGAGGAGGTACGGCTCGCACTTCGTGTAGCCGTTTTCCCTTCTCAATAGTTCTTGGCAAACGGAAAAATCCCTCACGTGTTTCCAATCTCCGAGGAAGTTTCTCTCAACGTTGAGCCTCTGAGCGATGTGAGAACGCCGCTGGCGGCTTTTTCCAACAGTCCTGCTAGACGGATGGAGCTGGCTGGATGAGGTGGTCGGAAGGCAGCTTTGGGCTTTGCAGGCTGGTGGTGAGGAGCGGCTGAATCTTGCTGCGCAGTGCGGTTTGAATCTCGTCCGGCGATTGTCTGGCATCGATGACTTCGAAGTGAAACTCTTTTGCCATTTTGTCGAACTCCTCGATCAGGAGCGACTGGTACTTCTTAAAGCTGTCGTAGAGATCGCTGCCGAGCCGGAGATCCATTCCTGATTCCCAATAGTTCATCCCTTTGGTTTCGATGACGCGCAGCACCAGTGTTTCGACATCGATACGCATGTAGCAGACGAG
The DNA here is from genome assembly GCA_041743755.1 of Nitrospiraceae bacterium. Taxonomy (GTDB): domain Bacteria; phylum Nitrospirota; class Nitrospiria; order Nitrospirales; family Nitrospiraceae; genus Palsa-1315. The sequence goes on from JBGTMB010000335.1 coordinate 13,485, forward strand.
ATCGGGGACCAAAGCGAAGCCGAACACGTCTCTCACCCACTGGCGATTTCCGCTGCGCACAAAATCGCGGGCAAGGGCCGTATAGATATACCGGTCGGCTAAGACAATGAAGCCTGAGCGAAGCGCGGGGATGATCTCGTGTTCGAGGCGATCCGCAAAGTCGGTGGCGTACAGCAGGCTGAACGACCACCGGTCGAGAATGTTGCCTTCTTTAGCCATTTCGATCGTCTTCGACATGAGATTGGAACGGGTCCAGCCGGTCGTGATGACACCATAGCCCTGCACCTCCAGCCACTCCTGCAACATTTCGATGTGCGTGGAGCGGCCGACTCCGTCGGTGCCTTCGATGGCGATGAGCTTCCCTTTCAGGTCACTCGGGTTTAGGTTCGTCAAACCGTCGCCAAAATACTGTGCGTCGACCATGGGTGCCCCGTCTTGGTTTGTAATCTTTGAGCGCCTCTTCTACGAGCCGGCGCATTTCGTTCTGTTGGGCTTCGATGTCTTTCGTCGCGTCCATCGTGATGAGCTGAAATTCATCGACGACTTTATCGTACTGGGAGAGAATGCGTGACTGGAAGATGCGAAAGCTTTCGGTCATGTCCGGATTCAAGCTCATGTCCATGCCGGCTTCGTAGAATTTGAATTGTCCGCGCGTGCCTCCGAGGAGCCGCGAGATGGCCGTCTCGATCGGTACCTTGAAGTAGAAGGCCATGTCCGGGGTGATGGCGAAACTGTAGAGCTTGCGAATCCATTCCGGCGACACGCCGCGGACCACATCGCGTGCGAAGGCGGTATACATGTAGCGGTCGGCCAGGACGATCATGCCGGCCTTGAGCGGGGGCAAAATTTCATGATACTGCCTGCTGGCGAAATCGGTGGCGTGTAACAAGCTGAACGTCGTTGGCGTCAGGCTTTTGTTCTTTTTTCCCCGTTTGGTCGTCTCTTTGACCAGCTCCGAGGAGTTCCATTCCGTGAAGAACACTCTATGGCCCTTCGACTCCAGCCACTTGTGCAGCAACTGCAGTTGCGTGCTCTTGCCGGACCCATCGATGCCTTCGACGGTGATCAGTTTCCCTGGATAGGGGTGAGGATGCCTGGCTAGAGGGGGTTGCTCGCTCATGCGGCCTCGTCTTGTACGATGACGGAAAACTTGACGCGGCGGCGGAATACGCGTTCAAAGAGATCTGCCCGGCCTGCGGCCGCCCAGGTTTCCAACTCCGCATCGCCCGTCACGTGCACCGTGATCGTGATGGTAGCGCCTAGTTTTACGTTGAGGGTACGGACGACCGAAAAATGAGTCCGATCCAAGCCGTCGGCGATTCGAAGCAGCGCGGACAGGATTCGGACGATGCGTTTGTATTTGGGTGAGAGAGCGTTAAATCCCTCATGTCTCAGTTGAGGGATTGCGCGCCGGTGGTAGCGGGCCACGTTTGCGACCACCTGAATCTCCTCGATGGATAATCCTCCGAGGTCGCTATTGGTGATCAGATAGTAGGCGTGCTTGTGGTGCTGGCGCTCGTTGATGAGGTAGCCGACATCGTGCAGAATCGCGGCATATTCGAGCCAGGTCCGCTCGGTGGGTCCCAAGCGATGGAGGCGCGTTGTTTGGTCGAAGAGGCGCAGGGCTAAGCCGGCGACGTGGAGGCTATGGGTTTCGGGGGCGTGGCAGCGACGGGCCAGTGCCATCACATTGCGCCGCCGCACGTCGGGAGTTTCCGCTTCCGCTTTGAGCCGTTCACGGTGGCGGTGGATAAAGTCGTAGATGATGCCTTCGCGAATGGCCTTGTCGCAGAGAATGAGTTCGTCTCGTCCTGACAGCTCCATCAGACGGCGAAGGACTACCGTGGCAGGAAACAGCGTATCGACGCGTTTGGGATCCAATCCTGGGATCGCCAGCCTGGCTTTGATGGTGGAGTGACGGAGGTTCTGCTCGATCTCTTTGACGTCCTTCAGAGAAATTGTAGCGAGATTGATTTGAGGGAGCGGGCGATTCGTCCGGCGAAGATGCACGACTTCTGCCAAGTTGCCCGCCATGCCGGAGGTGGCGATCAGGGAATCGAATCGTTTGGTCTTGAACGAATCGAGGGCACTCTGTAACTGGGACGTCACGGTATCTTCCAGTGAGCGGAGCATCCCCTCAGATGGTGGCGTGCGTTTAAGGAATTCATCTGCCAGTCGGATGGCGCCCAGCTTCAGGCTCTTTGAGTGGAGGAGTTGGTCACGATTCCCGACCATCAGTTCGACTGATCCACCGCCGACATCCACCGAGATGGTTGGTTGTTCTGTCATGGGCACATTATTTTTAACGCCGAGGAAAATCAGCCTGGCTTCTTCAGTACCGCTGATGACGCGGACGGTCAATCCCGTGTGCTCGGCTACGAGATCGATAAAGTCTCCTCCGTTTTTCGCCTCGCGCACAGCGCTGGTGGCGACGGCGATGATGCGATCGTAGCCCTTGTTCTTGGCCAGGGTGACGAGATTGCGAATGACGTCGAGCCCACGTGTGATCGACTCATCGGAAAGGCGGTGGGTTGTAAAGGCGCCGTTTCCGAGTCTTGTCATGTCTTTGAAACGATCCAGGATCTTGTAGCTTGCATCCGGCTGGATTTCAGCCAACACCATATGGATGGAGTTCGTTCCGATATCGATGACCGCAATCTTTGCCATGAAATAATGAAATCCTATCAAGCACTTATGATTGAAACTCTGCTAGGCTAAATGAGAGGCGTTTGGCTTGTCAAGGTCGGTACGTTTCATTGTCGGCGACATGTTCGTTGGCTGCTCTCTGGTGGGTAGTCGTGGTACTCTCGCATCTTGTTTATTTGGTTTATCTGGTTTTTTGGTTGAGCGAACCTAACCAGATCAACCAGATAAACGAAACAAACCAGATGAACCAGCTTCACTCGTCCATGACTGTGGTTGTAACCGGTGCTTCGACCGGCATCGGGGCGGCTTGTGCGCTCGATTGTGTCAGTCGTGGGATGACGGTGTTTGCAGGTGTGCGTGACCCACGGGCAGGGGAGACGCTTGCCGCGAAAGCTGGCCCATCACTCATTCCCATCACGCTCGACGTCACCGATGAACAGTCGATTGCGCAATCGGTTGAGGTGGTGCAACGGGTTGTGGGGGAGGCTGGGCTTGGAGGGCTTGTCAACAATGCCGGGATCGTGGTCGGGAGTCCCCTTGAAGTGATTCCGTTACCGCAATTGCGGAAACAGCTTGAGGTCAATGTGATCGGGCAGATTGCTGTGACGCAGGCGTTTCTTCCGTTGCTACGCCGAGGCCGAGGTCGAATTGTCAACATGGGGTCGATTGCCGGTCGCGGGACGATTCCGCTCTTGGGACCCTATTCGGCTTCGAAGTATGCGTTGGAGGCGCTGACCGATGCGTTGAGAATGGAATTGCAGCCTTGGGGAATTCAGGTGTCGATTATTGAGCCGGGAGCGATCGCGACACCGATTTGGGAGAAATCGGCAAAAGAGGCAGAAGGTCTTGAAGCGTCGGCCAGTGAGGAGGCGAAGGCGCTCTATGCCGAGGCGGTGATTCGAATTCGTGCTGCGATTGCCGACGCTTCCCAACGGGCGATTGCGCCGGACGCGGTGGTTCGAGCGGTGCATCATGCGTTGACGGCCTCTCGTCCCCGTACTCGCTATCTCGTGGGTTCTGATGCCAAGCTGCGCGCATGGATGGTGAAATGGTTGCCGGATCGAATTCAAGACAAGTTGCTGTTGTGGGCGCTCAAATATCCGCGCGAAGGCTAAGAAGCCGTTGTTTCGTTTGTTTGGTTTGTCTTGTTTATTTGGTTGAACGAGACTAACCAGATAAACCAAATCAACCAAACAAACCAGATTAGCCGACCAGGTCTGGATTGAGCCGACTCATCGGCTTGATCGAGAGGGCTTTGATTTCGTTGTAGATGACCGTGCGCCCTGCCTGGCGAAGGCGCGAGAAGATTCCTTCCACAATCACCTGGTCGCCTTCACGAACTTCGACCTGACCAAGGCTGATGATTTTCAACGTGCCGGCCTGATCCTTCAAGAGAAACCCATAGGCCGGTTCACCTTGCCGATTCGTCGCGAGTTGGACGTTGGTGACTTGGCCGGTTACAACTACCTCCTGGTGGTCGTACTGCTCAGGATGGGTGAGAAGCTCGGTAATCTCTAAAAGGCTTGATGCATGAACGAGTAACGGTGTCGCGATGAAAGCGAGTAGGGAGAGTAGAAGAACAATGACACTTCCTGTTCGATGACGCTGATGCGATGGGAGGATGGTGGAGAGTATGGTCATAGTGTAAATGTATTATACCGTACCGGGGACAAAGCGGCAATCGGGGATGCATCATTCAAGCGAGACGGGGGAAGAAGTTTTGAGTTCTGGGTTCTGAGTTTTGAATTCTCGCTCAGAACTCAGCATTTCTCTCCCAGCTTTTCCGACCAACTCAGAGCTCCAAACTCAGATCCCCTCGTGAGCTTTTCCGGCCCACTCAGCACTCAACACTCAGAACTTTTTCGCGCTACCACTTGTCGGAGGGTCTTCCGCTCGCATCTTCTCCCCTCATGCTGCTAAGGATCTGCGCTTGCATCTCGCTCAATTCTTTGACTGGAGGTTCGGCAGGAGCGTCAAGCGCTCCGACTTCCACCTTGGGTGTGGCTGCCGTCCGCTTGAGCAAGTCTGCATCCATGGCTTCGGGAGAGCGGTCCATGTCGTTGAGTACCGTGGTGAGCCGCTGAAGCCCGAACAAGTTTCTGGTGATTTCTGAGTGCATGGCATTGGAGCTGGCGCCGAAGACAAGCGAAGTCCAGAATTTGACTTCAACCTCCTCGGGTAAGCTGCCCCAGACCATCGCCGTCAGTTTATCGATGAGGGCAGACTCCGTCTTTTCCAACCCGTCGAAGGTCGAGTGCGACCGCTCAATAGGCTGCATTGCGAGCACCGAAAATGTTTCCTTCCACAAATCTAATGGCGAGGTGGTTGAGGCCGCCGCGTCGGTCTGTAACGTGGTCTGGAGGGTGTGCAGATACTGTGTGAGGTGCTTCATTTTGCGGGCGGCGAGACTGCTAGCGGGAATGCCCCAGACGTGTGCGATCTCGTGATCTTGTAGTGGTGCAGAGATCGCGCTCAGGCGCTCGCGTTCCGCCAGGTTGAGCCTGGTGCGATATTTTTCCGCCATGCGGAGTTGGGTTTGGAATTCGATGCTGAGCCGTTGCTGCTGGTAGTCTTCTGCCGTGATCTCATCGGCTTCCCAACGCTGTTCCAGCAGGCGAATTGCCGGTTTGGGCAGGACGGTTCTCGCCGATGCGTGTAAGGCATCAAGCGTATCGGCGGAGAGAGAGAAACGCTCGCTCAGGAGGGTACGGGCGCGGTCGGCGAAGGCTTCCCGGAGTTGCGCGAGACTCCGCAGACTTTCGCATTGCAGCCATGTCCGCTCTCGCTTGAGCCGTACCTGTCGGCGATATTGGTCGCGCCGGTCGGTGACCACCTTAATCGATTCTTTGGTCATGGTGGTGTTGGTCGGCTTCGTCCCGGCGACGCAGCGGGGATCCGGTCGATCGGCCACGATATACAGGATTTCTTCATCCGTCACGTCGAAATACTGAAGCAGGATCAGTCGAAGCATAATCCGCCCCTGCATGGGCATGGCATCGATGACCGATCGGATCGTTTCGACGGTCAGGGGTGAAGCGGGTGTGGCGATTGTGGTCATGAGCGTAGGCGGCTTCTATGCATTGCCTGAGTGACGCGATTCCAGATAAAGGGCGACATATTCACGAATCTCTTGAATGGTTCCACTGACAAACATGTCGCGTGGGATTTCCACGCGAGTGAGAGTGGCCGGATCAACCCCTCGCTCAACCGCATAATCTTCATCGATGTAGAGGCTCACCGACCCGTCTGGAAAGCGGACGGCGTAGAGTGCGTTATTGTCCGACATGGTTCAGGCGTGTGAAGCGTCGTTCGTCCGGGAGTGGCTCGTTTCTAGTTTAAAGTTTCTAGTTTTAGGTGGTTAGAAAACACCCTCAGAAAACTTGAAACCAGAAACGTGAAATTTGAACCGCTTGAACGAGATACGCTTCACGGTTCACGAACGACGTAGTATCAGCCGCCGAGCGTGTCGAGCGTTTCCTTGAGGCTCTTGCGAATGCAGGTGAAAATCGGGGTATCGCGCAACGTGTATCGGGAACCCTCTGTTTCGCGAAGCGCCATCACGAGATCCAGGAAGTCTTCCGGTTTATCGCTTTCAAACGCGACGACCCATTCCTGGTCATCCAACCCGAATGAGTAGGTGGTATTCAGCTTCACCGAAGGAAAACGATGGCCGACTTCGATGTGTTCATCCATCATACCCTGCCGCGCCGCTTTCGTGAGTAGGAACCATTCGCGCGTCTTGAGGAACGGGTAGACAAAAATATACTTGCCTTTTCCTGGGACGACGGTCAGTCGCTTGCTCTCTTGATTTTCGTGGGTGTGATGATCCACATACACGGAGCGCTTGGTGATCGCGAGATAAGAGTACGGCGTGGTCAGATATTGCCCCAAGCCCGAGGCCAAGATCTTTGTGGTCATATCCTGGAATAATTCCATCTCGTAGCTGATCCGCCAGAGCATGATATCGCAATCGCCTCTGATTCCCACCGCAGAGTACGCCACCACCAGGACTTTGCCGGTATAGTCCTCGACTGCGCGCAAGAATTCCTGCTTTCCTTTAGTGCGCTCGCTCTCAGGGAGCCGACGCCAGGCTGGGTCGATTTTATAGAAGGCAAAGTTCACATATTGGCGTTTGGGTGCTTGCGGGGCTGGGGTTTGTTCAGGGGTGGACATCAAAACTCCTCCGTATAACGTACTGAAAAGTAGGCGACCGTTGGTTATTGACGAGTGTGTTTGCTGTAATCGCCGATGTTCAGGCGAGGGATACAGCGCCACTGACTTGTATCGGTGCTCACGATGGTGTTCGTGAATTATTATTGTGGCTCAGCAGCAGCTCGATTTTTATCACTTCGCCTTTATGGTTGTCAACTTAGAGAAGAAGG
>JBGTMB010000336.1:0-5203 GCA_041743755.1 Nitrospiraceae bacterium
GTCGTAGTTTTTAGTGGACTCAGCACAGACGAGATTGAGCAAGAGATGCTGAACCAGGGCGCCACGGCCTGTATTCAGAAGGCATTTTCGCTGGATCAACTGGGGTTGGCATTGCAGGAGGTTTTACCCTCCCCCACACAAGCTGACAGCTGAAAGCCAGAACTCGTGGTAGTGGCGCGGTCGCAGATCCAAGCAACGAGAAGGGAGAGTGATGAAGGCGTCGTCGCCTCACGCTACGAGTTTGTCGGCGCGACAGACACACCAATTCATCGTAGTGACCTGCGGTTAGTTAGTTCGCTACGTAGACGATCGACATGAGCCTCACATAATTCAATTGATAGCACAGCGGTTTCCTAAACCCTTCCAGTACGTCCACATAAACCCTTGTCAGTAGAGCTGAATGCCTCTCCTAGAGCGGTTTCTCGCTCGTTTTACCACTTGGTTCTATTCAGGTGGAGTGAGGCCCTTTTTGTCGTAGAATGAACACGCTGGGAACACGTAGGGTTTGTAGTTAGGAAAGGCCGTGGTGGATAAAGATTTTCCCCCTCACTATTCCAAGGGAAATGACCCCCGGCCGTTGTCGGCAGGCGCGGCCTATTTGAGACTCCCATGCCTAGCCGCACATATGCCGCGGCTTAAGGTGCTCTGCGAAACAGATCTCACGGGCGGACGGTCAAGGTCACCGGCTTGCTTGTCGATTGATTTGTCGGCGGGGATGAATCCTGCAACATGATGGTGAGAGTATAAATCCCGTTTGTGTCATTGGCCGGTTTGCCTGTGATTGCGCCAGTCGAGGTATTCAACAGGAGCCCCGTAGGCAAGGCAGGAGTGATCGACCACGTGTAGGGCAGAGCCCCGCCTGATCCTTTCAACGTCGTGCTGTACTTCTTCCCCTCCCTCGCATTCGGTAAGGAGCTTCCATCTGGTGAGGTGATCGCCAGTGGCGTTGGAGCCGGATTAATCTTCAGGGATAGCTGCGTGGTCGTCGTTTGATTAATTGAGGCATCGGAGTCAGTAACTGTAAACGTATGTGTCGTCGTGCCCGCCGTTCCATTCAGCGGAGTACCGGTGATCGTCCCTGGCGAGAGAACATTTAACTGCAATCCGTTCGGCAACGCTGGATTCACCAACCACGTATATGGTCGGATTCCACCCGTCGCTTGCAAGGTGGTGGGATTGTAGGGCTGGTTCACAGTTCCCTCCGGGAGCGATGAGGTGGAAATCACCAGCGGCTGTGGGGTCAAAGTGATTGTGATTGTCAGCGCTTTCTGCACAGCCTGTTCCGGCGACGACGAATCTTCTACTCTGAATATCGGAGTGGTCGTTCCGGGGGCTGTCGGTGTGCCGGTAATAGTGCCGGCTGTGTCGTCCAAGAAGAGGCCTGCCGGTAGGGCGGGAGAGCCGCTGGCGAGACTCCAGGTGTAGGGTGTGATGCCCCCCGAACCGCCTAAGGCGGTGGCATACGGTTGATTGGCCGTCCCGCTCGGGAGCGGTGAGTTTGTGACAATGGTCAGCGGTCCTGGTCCGGAAGGAGGAGGCGAAACATTATCGGTGTCCCCACAGCTGGCCAATCCGCAGACATAGATCAATCCCACGAGGATTGCCCAGAGTGAGTGTCCATTTAGTCCGTGACGATATTTCAGGTTGCGTCGATTTACATGCATCAACGGCATCAAGTTGGCTCCAAAACAAACGACTAGCAACCCACCTGTCCGGAAGAGATTCCTGCCAGCGGTTGCAGGGCAACAGTTTACAGCCCCATCTAGAAACAGCTCTGCATCATACAAGGAAAATCCTAATGAGGTCTGCCCTACGAAAGTGGGGAATGAATGAGTGAGATGAACGACCCGGCTTGCTCCTGTGCGCGGCTCGGACACACATTCGGGGATCAATCAGGCCGCCTCAGCACGAAATTATGATAATCGCGGAGAACACGGACAAGAACACGGACAAAAAGCCTTTTAGAGCGGGGAACGAGGAGGAGATGGTGTGAAAGTGATTGAGAACGTGGTTGCGGGGGAGGGATTTGAACCTTCGACCTTTGGGTTATGAAGGAGGACCCTGGTAACTCAGCACCACTTTCCCCTATTACACTCCATGAGTTAGCGCCAATCTTACCACGGTTACATGCTGCCCATAGTGACAATCAATGCCAGTTTAAGGACATAACACGGACAAGAAATAGAGGGAGGCCCTGTTCGGCAGGCGAGGGGCCTACTTGGGGACCCCCACGTCAAGGGGCGAACGTCTGCCTAGTCAGAATCCCAACAGCATCCCCCGCGGACGGGTGGTTTTCTGGGTAATGCATTTGGGCCTATGCTATGCCACCAAATAAGAGCGATGGTGCGTGGAGGACCTCTTGATTCTCACTCTTGGCGAGCGGGTCGCCGATTTAGGCCTATTTACTTTGCAAGCCCTGGTGTTCCTCCTTGTTGGGGGCGCCATGATGATGCTCATCGACTGGACAGCGAGGCGTCTTGGCGGCGGCAAAGTGAGTCAAGCGCAGTATTTGACAGCGTTGGCGTTAAGTTTTTTCCTTGGGTTGTTTCTACAGTGGGAAGAGAGCTATCGAAATTCCCAACCGGTGAAGACACAAAACGAGTCTTTCTCAAGAGAAATAGCCTCCCTTAGGAAGGATCTTGAAGCCAAAACTAACGACGTAGAAACCCTCGAACGAAGATTCGACAAGTTCACTGCCCAGTTAACAGAATTCGGCAAGGATACAGAGAAGATGCTACATGCGTTACAGGAAAAGGTAAAAGAAAGAGAGAGCCAGATAGCCTCTCTCCAGAATCATCACAATGAGAAGACAGGAAAGGCAGCGATGAAAAACCAGTTGGCGCAGTTGCGAGCCGAAGGCAATCGCATCATTGACAAAGCTCTAACGACTCCCACATCCCGACCGCCTGCTGATGAAAGAAAACAGTGGTTCACCAACACAATCCAATATCTGCGGCAGAAGATGGATGCTGGTCACGTGGAAGAATTTAGAAATCCTCCAGCGTCTGCTCTGCATTTCAAAGGACTACCTGCAAGCCATGATGTATTTGCAAGTGACGTGGAAGCCAGAGTGAAAGTATTGCAAAGGTTCACCGACGAGCTGCATGAAAAAAACTAGGACACAATAATTTCTAGGTGGTGCGGAAGGCGGGATTGTATAAGGGGGGATTGCTGAAGTCCTTGATAGGCGAGGCAATCCCCTCTTGCCCTATGATGATCGCATAAACCGTTCTTGTTTCTCTTTGTTGCTCTCTGACCTTCCCCCAATTCCGTGGACACCTGGTTAAGCCACAGCCGTCCTCGCTTCGAACTTGGCTGGGGAGTGATAGCCGAGGGTCGAGTGACGGCGCTGCCGATTATAGAACACCTCGATGTATTCGAAGATATCCTGTGTCGCCTCTTCACGGGTCGCGTAGTGCCGATGATACACGAGCTCGCGCTTGAGTGTCCCGAAGAAGCTTTCGATGCAGGCATTGTCCCAACAATTACCTTTGCGGCTCATGCTGGCCGTGACGCCGTGGCGGCGAGTAATTGCTGGTAGCTCGTGGCGGCATACTGACTGCCGCGATCCGAGTGGTGCAGGAGCCCTGCCCTGAGTGTCCGGTTCACGAGCGCCATGGTGAGGGCACGCTCGGCCAGATCCACGGTCAGCCGGTGGCCCATCGCCCAGCCAATCACGCGACGCGAGTAGAGATCGAGGATGACGGCGAGGTAGAGCCAGCCCTCTGTGGTCCACACGTAGGTGAGGTCCCCGGCCCACACTCGGTTAGGCTGTGTCACCGTGAACTGGCGATCGAGGGTGTTCGCCGCTACGGGGAACCGATGCTGGGATTGGGTGGTGGCCCGCCACTTCTTCACCGTCTTGGCCAGAATGCCGTCCTGGCGCATCAGCCGGGCGACGCGATGCTCGCCGATGCGATGGCCCTGCTTGAGCAGTGCATCCCAGATACGTGGACTGCCGTAGGTCTCACGGGACTCTCGATGGATCACCCGGATGGCTGAGAGCACAGTCCGGGCCGACCCCGACCGGGCACTCTCAGGCCGCGAGCGCCACGCATAATAGCCCGCAGCCGAGACCTCGAGCGCGCGGCACATCAGCCGGATCGGATAGCGACGGTCATGCTCTTGAATCGCGCGGTATCTCATTGAGATTCTCTCGCGAAGAACGCCGCCGCATGCTTTAAAAAATCCCGCTCCTTCCGCAGCGTCTCGTTTTCTCGTCTGAGCCGTGTCAACTCGTCCTGCTCGGCCCGCACCGCCTGCCGCGTACGGCTCTGGGATTCGACCTGTTGCTGCTCGCTCCTCCAGCGATACATCACATTGTCAGAAATGCCAAGCTCCCGCGCCACTTGGGCCACCGGCCGACCCGATTCCCGCGTGAGCCGGACGGCTTCGAACTTGAATGCGTCGGTAAATTGACGTCGTGTTGTTGCCATGCTGACCTCCAATTTCATGATTCTCCCACTTATGGAGGTGTCTATGAAATCAGGGGAGGGTCACTCCGCTTCCGTACAGCCTGATTTGTGCACTCCGCTAACACCCTATTAACACCAGTAGAACGAGGCCGGATTCGGCGGTACCGCCAAAAGAAATTTGCGGCGATTCAGATCGTGAATCTGAGAACCGATTCGTGACCCCCCAGGCCCTTCTTTCTGAATAGCTGATTGGGACAGCCGTTACGGCTGAGGTACTATCTCTCGGTATAAATCTCCCGGTACAATTTTTTTGAGACAAAACTTACTGAAAAGTTAGTACGGTAAAACAGCGTCTTGGGAAGAATAATTTGCTGTTCCGTCTTGGCTTCTTTGTACTGCCCCCACTAAGTTTTCGACAGCGTGGTTCACTCACAGATATGAAAACTTGCCCAAGCTGTAACACGCAGTCTAGGCAGAAACCGGCAGGACCTCACTTATGAAGCAAGGAGTTCTGTCCAAGCAAACGGGACCACCTCTCTTGCTGATGGCCCCGCAGCAAGAACTGCCGGAACCCACGTCCCTGCTTGATCTGACCGAAGACCGGCTCGACCGTGACCTTGCGTTTGGCGTACAGACGTCGCCCGCGTTTCGTGCGCAGCGTGCGGCGCATCCGGTCCGCAACCGAGAGCCCCGTGGGAATCCGGCCGTGCGGCGCGGCCGGGCGTGTCCGTTCGTGTGTCTGCCGATCCGGAGGGATCAGGGGCAGGCAGCCTAACGCGGTCAGGGTG
>JBGTMB010000337.1:0-13450 GCA_041743755.1 Nitrospiraceae bacterium
GTCCAGACGCTTTGGCCTCAGTCCATTTGAATCCTGTAAACGCAGCAATCTCTTTCAACGTATTGCTGTAAGTAGGAAAGTAAATTTTGCCATAGATCAGAGAAAGGACATTCACGGTGGATTTCTGGAGTTGTTCCGAATTCATACGCTCACACCCGTATCGTCTCTCCATCTCACTCAGGTACTGGGAATCGTATTTGCCATAATGAAACATAACGTACTCGTCCAAGCCGCGAATAATGCCGAGAAAGGCGCTCCAAGCTTGCTCTTGATCGGCCAAGGTGTCAGCCCAGAATTGGTAATATTGCCTCTTCCCGTTTGTGACGACTACGAGCCCGACCAAATAATAGAAGTCGAGATCAGGCATTCCTTCGACGTCCAGATAAACATATGCCTTAGCGGTCGGAAGCTTTCCGCACTGCACCACGTAGACTTTTTCATCAAGAATCGCTTTTGCTCGTAGCGCGTGGTTGTGCTTTACAGTGGCTTTATTGCTGGCAGTTCGTCTTGGGCGAAAAGTATGGGCAAGCTGGGTGACGGTAAAGATACCTTTGGCATTGAGATCTTTGATTTCTTTTTCTCCTATGCTGCCAATCAGACTCAGATGATTGATCCTCTCCGCCTTCTCTTTACAGAACGCTGAGTACTGGCATTCAGAACAATGCCGATTTAACCGAAAGTATGATTCGCAATCAACACTACGACCAATCGCTCGAATATCTTGGATGGCATCAGAGACCTCCTTTATCTCCTTCTTGAGATGTATCTTCGTAAACTTGAAGGCATCTCCGTGGACAATTCTTCCAATCGTGGGCAGGCTCCCAAGAAGTTTTTCTATAAGGATGGCGCTGAATGCTAATCTGCGCCTTTCATGCTTTGATGGAGTTGCAAGAAACTTCGCAAACAAGATCGGCGCATACGTGCTACGTGACCGAGGTGTTTTCTTCAATACCTCTAGTCCGTCCAGATGGCATTCCAGGTCATCTACGGTCAAGACAATCTGTCCAACGACCGATTCCTGTTTCTGATGGGGACCAATCGCAAGTTCGCGATGATCCGTCTTTTTGAAGGCAGGATATTTCTCAAGAACCATCGCAATTGCCCTGCCTCGATATTCGACTTCATAGTCGAGATTTTCGGCAGGTACTGCTTTCTGATCCGAAACCAGCCCCTGTTTAATCGCCACCTTGTATCGGCATGCAAAGTATTCGCTCAATGTAAATTCATCAATTGTCATTTTTTTTGGCTCATCATCATATTCTTGCGAAATGCTACTTTGAAAATACCTTGCGATCAAGTGCCAGACATGAGCATGATTTGTCAGCCCATTGACCTTGCCGCGTGACTCCCGCGACAAGCCTTCCGTCCTCGGTGTATATTTCTAATCCTAGGAGTCTGTCCGAGTAATCCTTCGTTACGAGGCAAAGGAGCTGCTGGTAGATGCGAGGCCGCAGGCGCGAAAAAACCGAAGGCGTATTCGCTGCTTGGAGTCAGACATTTAACGCAACGGATATGAGTACGATGTATCCGTCTGCAACCCCCCGCACCATACCGTCGGCTTTCATCCGCTGAGCGGGAGGAAGTCAGCCGAGGCCTTGCGCAAGGAACGAGGCTCTCAGCCATTGCACGGCGGTTGGGTCGAGCGCCGAGCACCGTCGCCCGCGAAGTCCGGCACAATAGCGGGAAGAGCGGGTATCGCGCATTCTCGGCGGGGAACCGCGCGAACCTACGTGCCTCCTCCCGCACCCAGGGCACGAGTCGGTTGACGCGCGACGATCGCCTGCGAGGATACGTCATGGAGAAATTGCGGAAGCGCTGGTCCCCCCGAGAGATCGTCAGGCGTCTCGCCGCAGAGTATCCTGATGATAGGACCATGCGCATCTCGCACGAGGCCATCTACCGCTATATCTATGTGCTCCCTCGCGGGTCGCTGAAGACCACGCTCGTCAAGGCATTACGGCAAGCGCGTGCATACCGGAGAAAGCGGAAGAGTAGGAACCACCAGGAAACACGCGGCAAAATAGTGGAGATGCTCTCGATCGAAGCGCGACCTCATGAAGTGGCTGACCGCGCCATTCCCGGCCACTGGGAGGGCGACCTCATCATGGGCAAGCATCAGCGCACCGCGCTCGGCACCTTGGTGGAACGCACAACGCGGTATACCATTCTGGTTCCGCTCAAAGCAAAAGATGCGACATCGGTGCGGAAAGCCTATGCCAAAGCACTCAGATCATTGCCGGGGGAAATCACGAAGACCCTGCCCTATGATCAAGGCAAGGAGATGAGCGAACACAAACAGTTTACGATTGATACCGGGATGACCGTCTACTTCGCGCATCCCGGTGCTCCGTGGGCACGCGGCACACATGAAAACACCAATGGCCTGCTCCGGCAGTACGTTCCGAAAGGAACAGAGTTTGACAAGGTCTCGACGCGGGAAATCAAGCGGGTACAGCGAGAGCTGAATGACCGTCCCCGCGCCGTGCTACACTGGCAGAAACCTACAGAGGTCATTAATCACCTCGTTGCGTTAAAAGTTTGAAACCAAGCTGGAATACGTTGAGGATTTTTCCGGGCCGAGAACGACGCAGATGCTTGCAGATCGTTTGCCGCAGTAGAATGGCATTACTCGGACAGGCTCCTAGCAACCTATGCCGATATCTTTACCCAGTGAGGTCCGCTCTGTGAAGCCCTCTATCCGACAGTCGACCAGAAAACCAGTGATCGGTGTCATGGGTCCAGCCAAGGCTGGCACCCGAGAATTGACTGATGCAAAAACGTTGGGAGAGCTCATCGCACGTCAAGGATGGGTGGTGTTGACCGGAGGACGTGCGAGCGGCGTGATGGACGCGGCCAGTGAGGGAGCGAAGTCGGTGCCAGGCAGCTTGACGATCGGGATTCTTCCGGATGGCAAGGCACGGGTGTCTCGATATGTGGACGTGGCGATCGTCACGGACCTGGGCCAGGCACGCAACAATGTGAACGTAATGTCCAGCGATATCATCGTGGCCTGCGGACTCGGCGGCACTGGAACGGTTTCAGAAGTTGCGCTGGCGCTGAAAGCCAAGAAGACCGTGATTCTGTTGGGGGCCGACAGGGACGGGGTGGGTCTCTTCAAAAGTCTCGCACCACATCTTGTGTATGCCGCAGCCTCGCCAGAAGAGGCGGTGAAGCTGATCGGCGATCTGCTGTAGCGGGATGCTGAAAAAGCCCGCCAGCGTCGTTCTCGCATCGTTCAGATCCTCAACGTACCCAAGAGGGTACGCCTCCGGATCTTCACTCGCTGCGGCCTTGCTGGACGAGCTTTTTGAGCATCCCGCGTAATTGCTCCTGATTCTCCCTTTGAAAATTTCCGAGAAATCTTCGCCGTTGAAGAACTGTGTTACCTCGCGGGGGGAAAGCCGACAGTTCACAAGCGTCCACTCCGAGCACATTAGGCCACAGTAAGCGCTGTGGACTATCTGCCGTTTTCCCTGTGCCATCAGCACGTTAGAGGAGACTCATCCGGGCACAGATCTTGAGCCTCCACAGGCCTCTATGAAGGTTGTCTTGTGCACAGGAATGTAATCGCCCACCATGGCCACCAATACCACAAAGAACGGATCGGTCTGTTCACGCCTGCTGCGCACCATCGTCTGTGCGCTGGTGATGCTGTGTCTGCTGATCGCCGCTGTTCCCACGCCGACGCGGCCCGACTACGACGGCGCCTACCCTCGGTATTCTAAACAGGAAATCCGTCGGACCATCGAGTGGTACTCCAACAAGTATCGTCTCGATCCTGCCCTGCTGCGCGCGGTCATCAAGACCGAATCAGACTTTCGCCAGCATGCCGTGTCTCCCAAGGGTGCGGTCGGCTTGATGCAGCTGACGCCGGCTACTGCGGCTACACTGCGTGTGAGCGACGCCTACGACTCCATCCAGAATATCCGCGGAGGCGCCAAGCAGCTGCGGCATCTGCTGAACCTCTATCAAGGTGAACTTCCCTTGGCCTTGGCGGCCTATAACGCCGGGGTCCATCGGGTCAAAAACCACAAAGTTCCGCGCATTCGAGAAACCCGCGCCTACGTGAGGAAAGTGCTACGGTACTATGAGGTGTTCCGCTCTCACCCACAGCCTCTTCCCAAGAACGAAAAGAAGTGAGGGCGAGGCGCTGACCAGGTCGAGTTCCCATCCTCACGCGTACGAAACAGGCTACTGTTCACGGCATATTTTTTCCCCGTCAGTTCTTCTGCATCGCGCTGACGTCTTGGGATTCAGAATCCTCGCTGGCGGCTGTTCTTGGCAACGAGCGGGTCGTGACACGGAGAAAGTGCGTGAGAGGGAAACATCCTCTCGCACTATGGAAAGAAGAGGAGATAGCTGGAGCGGATGGAATATCCGAGTGAGCGGCTTCTTAGCAGGCTGCGGAAAAGCTCTGTGGAAACGGCGGAAATTCAATGGCCCGCAGGCTTAGGACAATTAGGAGTACACCGCGCAGGATGCTCAAAAATCCCGTTCAGCGCGGCCTCAGCGAGTGAGGAGGCGAGGCGTACCCTTGCGGGACGTTGAGTCTCTGAGCGATGCGAGAACAAAGCTGGCGGACTTTTTCAGCATCCTGCTAGAGCTTGGCCTTCATAATGATGGCTCGAACTCGTTCACGCTGGGCCCGTCTGATCCCTGTAAACTCGAGACCGAACATTCCGCCGTTGACCCACCGCACCAACGCTTCGTCGATGCGCAGAGGCCATTTCTGGTCATGAAGAAACAGGGATAGGCGGAGCGTCATGCCGACATGCACTAGGATAAGAGACTTCGCCTGACATCCGTTCGTGGAAAGGTCAAGGACCGTTGCCTCGCCCTCAAAGTCCTCCTCTTAAAAAAAGCATAGACGGCAACTCAAGCTGAGTCGTCGGCCCCGACGTTCCGCCATCTCAGCTTCGTAGCCAGCATTCGAAGTTCTGGTGAGTCCGGGATCGTTCGCTGCCACGGACTATATCCTTTCCCTCAATCAGCTAGAAAAGATTTACATCGACCGTGAAACGGTCGCACCAAACGACTTGTCGGCCCACTTGCCTGACGAGGAGCTATCCGAAAGAAGAGTCAAGAGAATCCTGCTCGCAGTATAACCATTTCAATCATGTATGGAACGAAAACCCCGTAATCTGCATCGAGTTCGAACCGACCGCTACCAGCGTCGGAGTAGAAAGAGGGCGCGAACTATCTGGAATCAGTCTGCGACGAGAGCGGCTTGATGATTGAGAAGTGATACGCCGAGGGAACAACACCTCAACCAACGAATGGCCATATTGGCCTATTCGGAAATTCGAGCAATGATTCACGCTGGTCACAGGCGATGGGGCGTGGAGGGACGTCTATTCGCCATTCGATGGATCGGCCGGACGCCTTCCCTACTTCCCGTTCAATGACCCATCTTGGGGCCGGCAGCGTTGTCTCCCTGCGAGACGAGCGTGAAGCGAACGGTTGATCCGCATTGAGGACACTTTCCACGGATGGTTTCCTCATCCAGCTGTTCGTACTGATCTTCTTTCAGCCACATCAGCTGTGCGCACTTAGGGCAGGTTCGTACTTGCGTTGCCATGATGTTCCTCGTACACTTCGTGTCACATAGTTGCTGTCACTGGGAGATAATCTAGTACAAGATGCCCCCTACCCTCAAGCCCGTCATCACCTTTACTGAAAAGAAGGACCTTGACCCAGCCAAACTCGTCCGCCTCTACCAACAAGCGCCTTGGGCCAAAGGACGAACCCTTGAGGATGTATGCGAAATGCTGCGCCACACCGACATCGCCGTGACGGCGTGGAACGGCGACCTGTTAATCGGGTTTGGGCGAGTATTAACGGACTATGTCTACCGAGCGACCATCTGGGATGTCATTGTCGATAAGGCCCACCAGGGGCACGGTGTCGGCTCGGATATCGTCCAACGCATCTTGAACCATCCTCGCCTCAAAAAAGTTGAGCTGTTTTGGCTCTGCACACGCCGACCGGGCTTTTACGAAAAACTGGGGTTCAGCTCCGACGAACAGACCGGCATGGTCTGGAGTCGCTCAAAACATTCCCGCACCGAATAGCTGACAGGCGAAGGCGACCTTCGAGTGATTGCCGTTCGCCTGTGGCTTCATTGGAGTTGTGGGATCGAGATAAAGCGGGTGCGAGGGACACGTCGGACACTAGACCCGACGTGTCCATCAGCTCAAAAAGATTCACGCCTACATACCAAACGACCAGCGCGCGCCGAAGAGCAGCGCCACTCCTCCTACTTCTTCCCCCTCTGATACGTTTCGAGTGTACTTCACCTCAGTATTGAGGACTAAGCCCTTGGGCGCGCCGGGGAACCAGTTCGTCAGATAATAATCAACCCCACCGGCAGCCCGCCATGCCATCGTGTTGGACACGTTCTTGTTGTTGATATTGACACCGATCCCCGTTGCGATATAGGGCTGAACATCGCCGATCCGTCCTGGGCGATACTCCAAATAGGCGGGCAGAATGGTAATGGTGGAAAATGAACCACTCTGGCTGACGAATTTCGTCTCATCGATCCCGTGCTGGTCCCAATCAAGCACCATGCCGAGACGGAACCATTTATTCAGTCCGTAAAGGCCTTGAAAGCTGAGCGATGGGCCGACTGTATCCAGGAGTGGAGTCGTGCTGAATCCAGGCCCCACGCGCAGGCCTGCGACGATCTCTCCCGGACGAGCCGTTCCCTCGTGAACAAAATCAATAGCCTGAGAAATCCCCGGTGTGGAAATCATCAGAGCGCCTATCAGGAAACCTAGCACGAGAACACTGCGCACGATTCTCCGACGTAACATGATACCTCCTAGATGTTAAGGCGAATGTAATGATTCAAAACTAGAACACAGGCGCATGGGCTTTCAATAGACTTAATAGACTGTGGGAAATTTCCTCTATCTAGTTCGTAGTTTGTGCGATACCGCACAATACCGATTCAGGCGCGTTGCTCTCGCCGCATCTCGCTTGAACTAGATTGATGCGAATCGTTGTCGCTTGGGAGAAATGAGGATAGAGAGGAAGAACACGGTCGTAGCGAGAAGGACGATCGCCGGCCCCGAAGGCACATCCCAGGTGGCAGAAATCAGCACTCCTGCGACAGACGTCGTGATGCCGATGATGACGGAATAGAGGGTAAGTGTCATGAGGCTGGACGTGAGTTGATAGGCGGTGGAGGCAGGAATCAATATCATGGCAAACACGAGAATGGCGCCCACAGTTTTCAATGAGACAACCACGGTGAGCGCGACCAGTGTGAGCAGAAGAAAGAACATCCGTCTGGCTGGGATACCGGAAGCCTCAGCCATCTCTTGATCGAACGCGATAAAGTACAGTTCTTTCGAGAACAAGAGAATGAGACCAAGCACCAGGACGCTCAGCCCGCCGATGATGCCTAGCTCTTCACTCGTCACCGACAGGACGCTACCGAATAAATAGCCATACACTTCTGCGTTATACCCTTTCATGAGGCCGATGAAGAGAATGGCCAGCGCCATCGTGGTGGTGTAGAGAATGCCGATCGAGACATCCAGCTTCATCCGGCCTTTTTCTTCAACCCAGCCGGTGATCCACACGGTGGCAAGACCGAAGATGATCGCCAATCCCAACGGCGGCCAGCCCATGAGGTAGCCTAGCGCCACGCCGGCAAAGGCCGCGTGCGACGTCCCCGCCCCGACAAATGCCAACCCTCGCAGCACGACGAACACGCCGATGACGGAGCAGAGCCCCCCCACCATCGCCGCTGCGAGGAGAGAACGCTGCATGAAATCGTAGGTGAACAGTTCAAACATGGGACTGTATGGTCAATGATGGTGGTGATAATCCTCAACAATGAGGAAATCTTTCTCCGTAATCACCAGGTCTTTCCCGTACACCTCACTGAGGATGTCTGGTTTGAGCACATCAGCGGGGGTCCCTGCGGCGAAGAGGCGGGTCTTGAGGAGCACGAGCCGGTCGACCCGTGAACGGATCATGTTGATGTCATGGGTGATCAAAAGCACGGTAAGGCCAAGTTCGTCGTGTAGATGCTCGACGAGCTCAATCACGTTATGCTGAGCGGTGATGTCGAGCCCTGTGGTCGGTTCATCGAGCAGGAGCACTTTCGGCTGTTGGGCTAACGCCCTCGCGATAAACACACGCTGTTGCTGACCGCCGGAGAGATGGCCCAGCGCCGTATCCTTATGGCTCTCCATCCCGACATGGGTGAGAGACTCGATGGCGATCTCCTGATCTTTCAGTCCCGGGCGTTTGAATAAACCCAATGCTCCATAACGACCCATCATCACCGTTTCAAGAACCGTGACCGGAAAGTTGCGGTCCACAACACCCTTTTGCGGGAGGTAACCGATCTTCGCCCGGTGGTGACAGCGCAATGCATCGCAGGCACAATCGAAAATATGGAGATGGCCCTCGACGGGAGCCATGAGGCCCAGTACGGCTTTACAGAGAGTGGTTTTGCCCGATCCGTTCGGACCGATGACGCCGACGAATTCACCTGCGTTGATGGAAAGACAAATATCCTTAAGCGCGATGACGCCGGGAAATCCAAACGACGCGTGGTCGAACCGAATGATAGGCTCGTGGGTGTCTGGCACGAAACCCGCTACTCCTTCCGGCGCTGAGTTGAGAACCCCCAAAGCCGCTCTAGGGAAACTCGAGGGCGTTCGCCAATTGGAGCACATTATAGCGGAGCATGTCGAGGTAGGTCTCGGTCCCGGGCAGGCCTCCCGGTAACGTCGTCAGGACGACAACTCGCGCCTTGGTTTCCTTGGCAAGGAGCTCGGGAAGCTTTTGGCTGAGTTGAATCTCAGACACAATGACCTTGATTCGATCTTTTTTGATCTTACTGATCAGGGTTTGCAGCTGAAGGGCTGATGGCTCTGTGCCGGACTGCAGCTGAATGGTCGCAGCCACATCGAAACCAAAGCGCCTGGCTAGATAAGGCCAGGCAGGATGATGCGCGACGAACCGACGATCTGGCAACTGCTTGACCCGATCGGAGAGCTCTTTCCGGATCCGGTCTAACTGCTGAAGATAGACGGCTTGACGGTCTCGGAAATCAGTCGCATGAGCGGGGTCGGCCGCGATCAAGGCTTCGGTAATATGGCGCAGCATGATGGCGACGTTTTCTGGATCCATCCATATATGAGGGTTGCCGCCTGAGCCGGCCGTTTTTTCCCCTTGGTGTATCCCGTCGCGATGACCTCCATGGTCACGAATCAGGCCGATTCCTTGAGAGGTCGTGATGATGCGAAGCGACGGGCTTCCGGCGTTCTTCACCAGCGAGGACACCCACACTTCAAGCCCGATCCCGACCTCGAACAACAAACGGGCCTTTCGGACTGCGACCAAGTCGCTCGGTCTCGGTGAATAGGTGTGCTCGTTTTCATAGCCGTTCAGCAGAGACGTCACTCTGACATGGTCCCCTCCAATTTGTTGTGCGAGATCTTTAAGGACTGGAATCGTGACGACGATGTTGAGAGGCTCAGCCGGCGAAACAGCAAGGACAGACGGTGCGACCATCAGGCCGATACCGACGAGAAGACACCAGAGGAGAAGGATAGACCGAACGATAAACATGGGCGAGGACGGTAACATCGGGTCCTATCGTTGTCAACGCAACGGTTTGCGGCGCGGCGGGGTGGATTGATGATGTTTCCCCGCTTGACCCCGCTCGGGAGTTCAATTAGCGTAGCGGTCAACAGTTCGAGTAGGATACTGAATAAGTTCGCTCGCGGGAGCCTTGCTGGATAGCTATGTCGAGTATCCCCACGCTCTGCCGGCAACCACATCACCTCGCGAAAGAGTCATTGGAGGGGCCAAAGAATGCATGTTGTGGGACTCATGTCTGGAACATCCGGTGATGGTGTCGATGCGGCACTCGTGGACATTACAGGCAAAGATCGCTCGCTGAAAGCGCGGACGCTCGCAGCACACACACTGTCCTATCCACGCTCGCTGCAGCAACGCATTCTCTCTGCGTCAGCTTCTGGAACGGTCGCGGAGATCTGTCACCTCAATGCGCTACTGGGTGAATGGTTTGCGAACGCGGCGCTGCATGTGATTCGACAGGCGAACCTTCAGCCGGACAACGTGGCATTGATCGGTTCTCATGGCCAGACCGTGCATCATCTTCCACATGGTATCCACGCGCCGGGAGTCGGCGCCATTCGTTCGACACTCCAAATTGCTGAGCCTGCAGTCATTGCCGAACGAACAGGGATTACGACAGTGGCCAATTTCCGTGCGCGCGACATTGCCGCGGGCGGGCAAGGCGCTCCACTGACACCAGTCGCACATGCGCTGCTCTTAAAACATGCGCGGCGCGCGCGGTTGGTCGTGAATCTTGGGGGCATCAGCAATGTGACGTATGTGCCGAAAGGGGGACACCTCAGCGAAGTACAAGCATTCGATACGGGGCCTGCGAATATGGTGCTGGATGGTCTCATGGTACGTGTGACAGACGGACGGTTGTTGATGGATCGTGATGGAAGACTGGCCATGAAAGGGCAGGTCGATTCACGACTGCTAGGCAAGCTGCTCGCGCATCCCTTTTTATCCAAGAGGCCACCCAAATCGACCGGGCGGGAAGCATTCGGTCCTGATCTCATCAATGAACTGATCGCGATTCAGCAGCAACGCAACCTCCCGATTGAAGACCTCTTGGCCACATGCAGTATGTGGACGGCCAAGGCGGTGGGAACCTCGCGACGGTGGATTGCCGGTGAAATCGACGAAGTGGTGGTGGGTGGTGGTGGTGTCCGTAACCGTGCGATCATGAACCATCTCGCGACGGTCTTCGCCCCTATTCCGGTTACCACGCTTGAGGCCTTGGGGTGGGACAGTAAAGTGTTTGAGGCGGTGGCCTTCGCTCTATTGGCCTATCAAACCGTGACTGGACAGTGGGGCAACATCCCGTCTGTCACGGGCGCGACCCATCCTGTGCTACTCGGCACCATTGTCCCGAACGGACCTCGCTGGCGTGAATCCATTTCCAGGCGATAGCGGCACAATGGAGATCGTTGTCATTGGCCTTGCCATCGCGCTTTTGACCTCCCTGGCTTTCCTGGCTTGGCGACTCAAGATCTCATCCGCTGTGGAGCCAGTCAGGAAAGAGCCCTTTATCCTTCCTCCAGGCGTCACATTGCGTCCCCAGCCTCTGCTGAATGACACTGATCTCTTGCTCTACAATCTCATACGGCTGGCCGTGGAAGATCACTATCTTGTCTTTGCAAGGGTTCCGCTCTGGTCTATCGTCAGTGTTGAGGCAGAAAGAACGACTCGGTCACAGGTGTTGAGACAGATTGCGCTAAAGCAACTCGATTTTGTGTTGGTCCATCCGGGAACGAAGACTGCGGATCGCGTCGTGTTACTTGAGGAAGATTCTCCCCCTCAGCCACATGAGGCCACTCGGAAGCGAGAGATTCAATCTGTCCTGCAAGCAGCAGGCATCCCGTTGACCATCTTGAGCCCCAACACATCTTATACCGTCTCTCAACTGGCTCAGCTGCTTGGTGTCAGCGAAGACGACTGATCGCACGGCCTCTTGCTGACACGTCCACCGATTGCGTTATAACGACGTTAGTCAGCGGCGCTATGGCCACTCAGCTGAGCGGCCGACTCCTCATCCCGAAGCGGCATCGTGTCGAGAGCTTTCCGCGCCAACTCTGCTTCAGCACTGTCAGGATATTCACCGACCACTCGTTCGTACGTCATGCGAGCTTTCTCGTGATCTTTCAGCCTGGTGTAGGCTTGCCCGATCTTCAACGTCGAGGCCGCAAGCTTCGGACTCAGTGGATAGTCCGACACCACATGGTAGAAGGACTTCAAGGCTTCCTTGTAGTGCCCCATTCGGTACTGACACTCTCCCGCCCAATATTGCGCATTCGCGGCCAGCGAGGACTGTCCGTGGAGTTCGAGAAAGAATCGAAACCCGGCCAGTGCAGCCTCGTAATCCCTGTGCTTGAACTCCTCCATCACTCGATCATAGAGGTGTCGAGACGACTCCTGTATGTTGGAAGGGGCGGCAATGGCCAGATTGA
Organism: Nitrospiraceae bacterium; assembly: GCA_041743755.1. Lineage (GTDB taxonomy): Bacteria > Nitrospirota > Nitrospiria > Nitrospirales > Nitrospiraceae > Palsa-1315. Next base: position 12,057 of record JBGTMB010000337.1, read on the forward strand.
GAGAACACAGCAGCACGATCATTCCTGACAGGGTGCTCATCATCAGCTTCACCATATTGCCTCCATGGTGCTCGGCAATGTCGCGGCACCTGTCTTCTCGGATAACGCAATCGCCGTGCCACTAGACAACGAACCAGCCCAGTAAAAAGGGCCAAGAATCCAAGAACTTGGTGTCGTTCGATACGATGAGATCTGGAGTGGCTTCCCCCGTCTGTTCGACAGATTTGTACGATCTGTTCGCGACGTTACCGACTTGACAGCTCACGTCGTCTCCCTAGCAAAGTGGCTGTAGCCAATGCTGTGTGAGGAAACTTGACTTGCCTGGTTATGGCCGAAATAATGCCGCTTGATCGCTGGGTGAGTTGCGGAAGAATTCCATGAGTACGCGTTCGTGTCCATGATCCGCACAGATGCCACAATCGAATGGGGCGATCGCACGCTGCCCAACGAACCCTTTCAGCAAGACCGCAACGAGTGAAGGCCCGATGCCTATCCCAGGAGATGCATGGAGGGAATGCACGAGGCGAAACGGTGCTGGATGATTTTTCAATCACCTGACCGGGCAGAATTCTCAGAACAGTACGGAGATTCCTGGCAATACGAAATGCGGTGACGGGAGTAAAACATGATGACTGATCCGCCGCCGAATCCGCTCGGGGGAAAAACTTTAATCGTCGACGCGAACGACGCTGACTCGTACCCGCGACCCAGTGCGGCACTCCTCGATGCAGGAGAACAGGACCAAGTGTTTGTTCGCACCGGAATCTATGAAGACAAAGTCTTTATTACAGGGCGGCCTATTCATTTGGTGGGGGCCGGTCGAGATGAGGTGCAAATATTTTCCCGGCGTGGAGGCCCTCTCTATCTTCAGCAAGTCCCAAGCGGTCGCATCTCCGGCATCACGTTTCGTTATGTTGGAAGCGACCAGCATTCAGCGATGAACCTGCTCGACTCCTCTTGTACAGTGACACACTGTCGCACCACGGAAGGTGTCCTGTCCGGCGTGGTGATTTATGGCCCGCAGTCGAGGCCGACATTTATCGAGAACGACGTCTGTGGCAACCGGGAATCAGGCATTTTTGTGTTTGCCGGCGCACAACCGAGAATCGCCGAGAATGTCTGTCGTGCAAACCACCATTTTGGTATTGCGGTGCGAGACCCTGGGAGCCATCCTGAACTCGTGAGAAATCAGTGTCGGGAGAATATGCTGAGCGGGATTCTCCTCTTTCATCATGCAGAAGCGCTCCTCGTCAACAATACGTGCAATGACAATCAGCACTGGGGGATCGTGCTCACTCCAGACTGCCACCCGACCCCCGATCGGGAGTCACTCGACACCTCGAATATGCTTAACCCCAATCCACGCGGAACCGTAATCGTGACAGACCAGCCGT
>JBGTMB010000338.1:0-11616 GCA_041743755.1 Nitrospiraceae bacterium
CACACATGGCACAAACGGCAGGGCCAGCACTCGCGAGTATCGATGTAAGTTGTTGAAGAATTTGGTGGGCCGTGTAGGGGTCGAACCTACGGCCCGCTGTTTAAGAGTCAGCTGCTCTCCCAACTGAGCTAACGGCCCACCGGGTATGTATGTGGCAGATATCTGTGTATGGCCCTGTCCCTTGCTGTGTTTGGTGCGCCTGACAGGATTTGAACCTGTGGCCCTCAGCTCCGGAGGCTGATGCTCTATCCAGCTGAGCTACAGGCGCTCCTGCAACCAAGAAAAGTGAGACTAGCACAGGGTTTTAACCTCTGTCTAGGCCGGATGCTGAAAAGTGAGGATGGGGTAGCTGGGACGATCCCCGTGCTCGCGCAACGCGCGGCCCCGGAAGGATGAGAGGGAGCGGCGAGGTGTCCTTCTTGCTCGCAGAACGCGCACATTCAGAAAGTGCTCGTTCGATGCGCGCAGTAAAGGACCGCCTGGACCACTCCCTCCAAGAGAGGTGTAAAGAAAAAGTGATCGCTTGATGCGGCATTGCTTGGGAAAAGGCGCGTCTCGGCGCGCCAGGGTCGGCCGGGTGAAAAGTCTGAACCTTTTGAGCATCCGGTGTGGTCCCGGCCCGAATCGGTCACACCTTCCGCCGGCAAGCAACGATGTATGACTTACGTGAGACGGGCGGGAAAAGCGCGACAGGAAGTTCGAGGTTCCCAACACTTCAGCCTTCAGACTTTCTCACCTGTCCTGCGCTGCAAGAACCCATAGGGCAGGAATACTTCTTCTCCTGCCGTTCCGGTATTTTTGCGAAGTGCTTCTAGGGCCGATGCTTCCTCCTGTGCCAGGCGATCTTCTTCTTGTCGAAATGAGGAAGAGAGCCGCAGAATCGGGATGAAGGTTTGAACTTCGCAGGCGCCTTGGGCCAGGCCCTGATCTTCTGTCGGAATACCCATCGATCGGCAGACCAGGGGGCGGTGAGAGTAGACTCCACAGCGCCCGTCTGCGTCGAGTGCTGGACAAGGATGATGGTGAAACTCGGTGACTAGTCGGTCGATGTCCTGATCGGTCCATTTATCGAGCAGATCGGTGTGGGTGAGTTGTGGAAATGCGGCTTCCATCACCGAGGTCTGTTCGATGGCGCGTTGCTCGATGTGATGGCGGTGATCCGGTGGAAGGCCGGCGAGTCCCTGTTGGAGGGTTTGGACGTCGAGGAGAGTGATGGGAAAAGGGCCGATACAACAGCTGGCGCAGCCGAGCCGGCAGGGTACTTCACCCAGGAGCGCAGCGGTTGCCCGTTGGAACCAGTGGTCGGTTGTTCGATACAGCGGGGGAGGGTCTGGCGGAGCGGGATCTAGGAGCCTGTCTGACATGGCGTTCGTGACGAGGCGAAGGAGGTGCGGCGAGATGCGAGGCCGCAGGCCAGGAAAAACCGGAGATGTATTCGCCGGAATACATAGAGGATTTTTTCTGGCCGAGAACGACGCAGATGGTCGCGGATCATTCGCCGCAGTAGAAGGATCAATGTCAGATAGGCTCCTAACATGGTGGCTCATTCTACTCTGACGGAGAGATCGATGATCAGGTCGCCTTGGGGTGAGTAGAAGCCTTGGCTGTCGATCTGGACGATGCCGTTGCACTGGTCTTGGTAGAATTCCAAGATCCATCCGTTGAAGTCATAGCCTTCATCAGTCATGTCATTCTGGGCGAATCGAGTGGTGAGCACAAACCGCGCGCGTTCCACATAAGCGCGTACGAGTTCTGCTTCGACATCGTCGTGAGCAGAGAGGATGTCTAGAAACTGTGCCTTCTCATTATCGAACACGTCTTGATAGGTACCTCGATCCCGGACACAGAAGATTTGAACCGGCTTCCGGTTGCGATCGTACCCGAGCGTCACCTGAACCCAGGCCCATTCATCCAACATGGTGTCGTCCATGTTCGGCGGAGTGATCGGGGTTTGACCGCGTGACGTGAGAAATTCCAAGAGCAAACGGAGCGGTGGGGAATTTTCTTTCTGACAAAACACGCGAGAATACTGATGTGGCTCGGCTTCCGCCGCGTCGTCCTGCTGGACAGGCGATGGCAGAATAGGTAGATCTTTCGCCATACTAGCTACTCCTGGATGCGGCCATTTCGACTCACACACATACAAACGGACGATACTCTACGCTGGCTGGTCTTGAAAGTGCAAGAAGTCGGCGGCGTCGTTTCCCTACGCCTGGCCTGTGTTTTCCTGTTGACAGCCTCTGAACGCTTGGATAGACTCCCGCAGGTTTTCGCCGCTTCCAGCAACAGGACTATTCGTTCATGAATATTCATCGAGTCTGAGCGGAGTCACGAAGGGCGAGTTCACTACAATTCACTATCACCGTTTTAAGGAGGTTGCTCATATGGCAAAATCAATGACCAAGTCGCAGATCGCCGATCACCTGGCCCAGAAGACCGGATTAACCAAGAAGGCATCCGTCCAGCTCATGGATGACTTTGCCGCCTTGGCATACAAAGAAGCGAAGAACGTCTTCGTGATACCTGGAATCGGGAAGCTTGTCTTGGCGAACCGCAAAGCCCGCATGGGCCGGAACCCACAGACTGGCGAAGCCATCAAGATTCCAGCCAAGCGTGTTGTCAAGTTCCGCGTGGCCAAAGCTGCCAAGGACGCCATCCTCGGGAAAAAGTAAGTTACGATCGTCTGTGGCGCGCCTCCTTCCGGCTTCACTCACGCCGCATTCAAGAACCAGAGGGCCGGCTCCCCGAACGGGGCGCCGGCCCGGTTTTTTCTCCCCATCGCAAGCCCGCCTGATTCATGAAGCTTCTGCTGCACGCGCGGATACGCGGCTGTGACGGGCAGTCTCGCAGTTCAGCCCTTCGACATACTGCATGGGTATGCCTCAGGGCTTCTCGGCTCCGAGTGCCCGTCTCGCTTCGCGTCTGCGCGCGTTCGCCCCTCGGCTGGGCTCGGGACCCTGAGCTTGTCGAAGGGCGACGAACCGTCATGGATCATGCGGTCTATAGTGACGGGCCGAGTCCTGTCCCTCCCATCCCGTCATGCCCGACGAGCTTGATGGCATCACCATCCTGAACCAATGAGTCTTCACTGGCGATCTTCTTATTGATCGTCACCAGTACTTTCTTCTCGCGAATCAGTTGGAGGAGATGGCGCAACTGAACGCCCTGCCGCTGGATGACTCGGCGAACAGACATGGGAGACGGAACCTCACAGGCCAGGTCCCGTTCGCCGTCGGCTGTTTGCAGTTGACCCATCAAGGAAATCGTGATCATGGTCGGATACTCCTCATCTTCATTCGCGATGCCCTGGTCGGAGACAGGAACAGGGGCCCCGTTGACTCCGTGCCGGTCGCCATCGATAATGCACGGCCATGCCGTCGTTGGATATTCAGAGTCCCGGGATGCCGGATTTGCAATTCGTGCTGTTCGTGTCGGCTCTCTGCACGGCTGATCTCACGACATGCAATATCTCTCCGGCACTTCGAGCCACTATGTTCGATCGTTGTTGGGCGCTCATCCACACGGAGGCGCCGCCGATTGACCCCAAGGAACGCATACTCGATCTTCGCCAGGGAACGGAGCTGACACTGGAGGCCTGTTTATCGACGATCCGATCGATGTTGACGGATGCCGGTATTCGGACAATTACGTGGGACCATCCGGTGAGTGAGCCAACTCACGAAAGCACGCCGGCGGCCAAACCCTTGATCGATCGGCTTGGGCAATTGTACCCTGAGCCTCCCGACATCGTCGATCCCGAAAACCATCCACCGGGTTAGTCGAGCGAGGCTGTCGAGGCCGGCGTGAATCTTGGGATGGCTGGAGTAAGCACAAGCCTGACGCTTGCCTAACAGGCCTTGCGCAAGAGCCATAGACACAAGGACAAAGAGAACCGTCATGCACGTTACCACAACCGATATCCCGGGCGTCGTACTGATTGAACCAGATGTGTTCCGCGATCCCCGGGGGCTCTTTCTCGAAACATACCATGCCCGCCGGTATCTGGACGCCGGGATTCCCGGCCCCTTCGTCCAGGATAACTACTCACAGTCTTTACAGGGCACATTACGCGGGCTCCACTATCAAGAGCCGCACGCTCAGGGGAAGCTTGTGATGGTGACGGACGGAGCCGTCTACGATGTCGTGGTGGATATCCGAAAAGGGTCGCCGACATTTGCCCGATGGTATGGGGTCGATCTCTCGTCTGAGAATCGGCTTCAGGTCTATGTGCCGCCTGGTTGTGCGCATGGATTCTGTGTGACCAGCGACCGAGCTTCATTTCTCTATAAATGCACGGACTACTATGCGTCGGGTGATGAGCGGGGGATCATCTGGAACGATCCCGCCCTCTCCATTCCCTGGCCGGTCACAACTCCCATCTTATCTGCCAAGGACCGGCGCTATACATCGTTAGCTGAGATGGAATCGGAATTGCCGCGGTATCGACCGATCGGATGACGGGAACCCATTGATTCCATAAAGTCGGCTATGTTATTCACCGAGGGCATAGTGATAAGATCCAGGAGGCGGTGACGACTCGATTTCTAAGGACAAGGAGGAGGACACAATGGGAAAAAGTTTACAAGGGACCAAGAGTCACGACAATCTCAAGGGTGCATTTGCCGGAGAATCCCAGGCCAATCGGCGCTATCTGTATTTCGCGCGGCGCGCGGATATTGAAGGCTTCCCTGATATCGGAGGGTTGTTCCGCGATACGTCAGAGGCGGAAACAGGCCATGCGTTTGGGCACCTGGATTTCTTGAAGGAAGTCGGGGATCCGGCGACTGGGGTACCGATCGGCAATACCGAGGCGAATCTCAAGTCGGCGGTCGAAGGCGAAACCTACGAGTACACGCAGATGTACCCTGGCATGGCCAAAACAGCCAGGGATGAGGGATTCCCTGAACTTGCCGAATGGTTCGAGACGCTCGCAAAGGCGGAGCGGTCCCATGCGAATCGTTTTACCAAGGGGCTCGATAGCCTGAAGCAGGGCTGAGAAGGACTGACAGGAGTCAGCGTTCAGCGGTCAGCGATCGGTTCATCGTTCATGTGGTCTGTCTCGTTTGTTTGGTTTATTTGGTTTGTCCGATTGAAACCAGAGAAACAAAATAAACCAGATAAACCAGAGAAACGTGACTAGGGTTGCTGACCGCTGATTGCTTTCTGATCGGAGCAACGTGAATGGTCTGAGCCTGATTCATCCCATCGACCCCGCGCAGCTTCAGAGCAACACGCAGCGGATCTATGAAGTGTGCGACGGCTGCCGGCGCTGCTTCAACCTCTGTCCGTCGTTTAATACATTGCTCGACGGCATCGACCGGTATGACGGAGACGTCGCGAAACTGACGACGACCGACCACCATCAGATCGTCGACGAGTGCTATTACTGTAAGCTCTGCTACAACCACTGTCCCTATACGCCGCCGCATCAGTATGCGCTCGACTTTCCACGCTTGATGATTGCATGGAAGAAACACCTGGCCGTGACGCGTGGGGTGAGTTGGCGTGATCGGTGGTTAATCAAGACGGATATGATCGGCGCCCTCGGGAGTTCGCTGGCATCCGTGGCTAATTGGGTTTTGGGGCTCCGGTTCCTCCGTGGGTTGATGGAATCGTGGGTCGGTGTGCATCGAGATCGACAGGTCTTGCGATTTTCCTCGGAGACGTTTATCCATTGGTGGGAACGCCGCGGAAAATCACAGGTTGCTGCGTCTGCTCCCAAGAAGGTAGCATTGTTTGGGAGTTGCCTGGTCAATTATCAAGCGACGGATATCGGCAAAGCGACGATCCAAGTGCTCGAAAAGAATGGCGTGCATGTCGTGGTTCCCGAACAGCGCTGTTGCGGTATGCCCTCGTTCGATATCGGCGATACGGCGGCCATTCAGCTGGCCGCCTCGGCCAATATCGCCTCATTTTTACCTTGGGTGGAGCAAGGCTACGACATTGTTGTGCCGGTGCCCAGTTGCAGTTTGATGTGGAAGCGGGAATATTCCGAGATCATCGGTGGCGATGCGGTTCGGCGCGTGGCGGAACGGACGTTTGATATCAGCGAATATCTCATGAAGTTGAAGCGAGAGGGCGCGCTCGCCACAGATTTTCAACAGAAGCCCGGGCGAGTCGCCTACCAGGTGCCCTGTCATTTGCGGGATCAGAACATTGGATTCAAATCCAAGGAACTCATGGAGTGTGCCGGTGCACAGGTCGAAGTGATCGAGAGATGCTCCGGCCACGATGGCTCATGGTCTGCCAAGACGGAGTTCTTTCCTCTCTCGATGCTGATCGCGAAGAAGGCCGTTCGAGCAATTGAACAAGCTCCGGCCGATCTTATGGCCTCCGATTGCCCGTTGGCAGGATTGCAGTTGGACCAAGCCGGCGCGATGGCTCATGTCGGCGGAAGGCCGTCGCAGCATCCCATTCAAATTGTGCGCGATGCCTACGGGTTACCGCGATGAATCTCTTGGCCCCTCATGACCTCTTGTCCGTGGGAGAGTATGAACGGCAGCGGGAGCAGTTTCGCTCGCAGATCATCGCGCTCAAGCAGCGGCGCAGGATTTTTGTCGGGCCGCTGCTCACGCTCGTCTTCGAAAATCGTGAGACGTTGCGGTTTCAGACCCAGGAAATGATCCGTGTTGAGCATATTCTCGATCCCCGCAAAGTCCAGGATGAGTTGGATGTGTATAATGCCCTCATGCCGGGAACCGGAGAGTTGAGCGCCACATTGCTCATAGAAATTACGGAACAGGAGCGGATGAGAGAATGGCTCGACATGTTCATGGGGCTGGATCATGGTGAAAAAGTTGCGATTCGAGCCGGAAGTGAGCAAGTATACGGGCAGTTCGAAGGTGGCCACAGTCATGAAACCAAAATCAGCGCGGTGCATTTCGTCCGATTTCGGCCGACCGCATCGATGACCGCTGCGTTCGCCGACTTGCGCCAGCCGGTCATGCTGACGGTGCACCACCGCGAGTATCACGCTGAGGCGCCTGTTCCCGGGAGTATGCGGGAGGAGTGGCTCTCAGACTTGAAAAGCAGTGCTGAGTCTTGAGTGCTGAGTTCTGGGTTGTCTGTTTCGAACTCAGAACTCAGAACTCAGAACTTAAAACGAAAAACTATGTCTACCGTCTTGCTGACAAAGCGCTTAGAGTTTGCCGCGGCGCATCGGTATATCAAACCTGAATGGGATGAGGCCAAGAACCGGGCCGTGTTCGGTCTCTGCTATAACCCGCCGGCACACGGACATAACTACATGATCGAGGTGACAGTCTTAGGCGAGGTGGACCCGAAGACCGGCATGGTTGTGAATCTCTTCGATTTGAAGTGTATCTTGCTCAAGGTACTCGAAGAGTTTGACCATAAGAACCTGAACCTCGACATGCCCTACTTTAAGGACCAGATTCCCACGTCGGAAAATCTAGCTCGTGTGCTCTGGAGCAAGATAGACGGGCAGAAAGACATCGGGAAGCTCCACACCATTCGGTTGTATGAAGATGAAGACTTGTATGCCGAAGTCACGGCAGAGGCGGGGCTCGACGTTGCCGGCGTGACGCGGCGCTACTCGTTCATGGCCTTGCAGGATGGCCATCAAGGGCGAGAGTGGGACTGTTTCGTGACGGTCCATGGGAAGATCGATCCGGTGACGGGGATGGTGGCGGATATCGGCGCACTGGATCGCATGGTGCAGGAGAAGGTCGTGAAGGTGTTCGATCGCCAGGATCTGCGCCATGTTTTCGATGCTGAGTGTGTCACGGGCGGGCAACTCGCCGAACGGATATGGACATCGCTCGTATCCGGCCTCTCATCGGGTCGTCTGGCCAACGTTCGCCTAGTCCAATCTCGCGATCTCACGTTCGATTATGCCGGTTGATGTTCGTGCTATTGGATCGCTGCGTATGAAAAGCCTGCTCGCCCTTGTGGTAGTGATGGCCTGCCTCTCGTGGACGGTCGTGGCCTGGTCTGCAGATGAAGGAGCGGCGATTGAGAAAGTTGTCAAGGAAGCCGCCATGGCATCCGCGACCTACTCTGAAATCAGAGACAAGCAAGCCGTGTTGAAATTGTACACCAAAGACTATGTCGGTATTCAGGACGGCGAGACGGAGACGCGGGAGTCGATTGAGAAGTGGTTTTCTGAGTACGAATCTGAGCTGAACAAGGGCAACACGCTGCGTTTCATCAACGTCGTGTCGAACCTGCGAGTTAGAATCCCTGGCCCCACGGCTTGGGCGACCTACGACTATGTGTTTCAAGCGGTCAGAAAAGGCGAACTTGAAGGACAGGACTCTGGCCAATGCACCACGCTCCTGCGCAAAGAAGGTTCAGCCTGGCTGATTCAGCATGAGCATTGTTCAAAAACGCGGCCGATGAAATAGCCTTCTGCTTCCTGGCAAGTGCCGGCAGGCGTGTCTGATATCCCAGTTTCATCTAATTGTGTGTGGCTCAGAGCGACGTGGCAGGGCATCGCGTGGGGGCACTGAAATCGGCTAACCCACCCACACATCTCATCACACCCACCGAATACTTACTTGAAGAGATGATCAGAAATCAGCGCGGCGAGTTCGGCGGGCTCCACCACCCCTTCGCGAGTGAGGAGCAGTTTACCGTTGGAGAAGAAGTGCGTTGTGGGGTAGGTCTCGAAGGTATGGCTTTTCTTAATCTCGCGGCAGCGGCCTGGGACATGCATCTTGGCCTTGCCGACTTTCACGTCGGGAAACTTGGCGGCGGTCTCTACCAGGATCGGGTCGTAGGCAAGGCAAGGCTCGCAGGTCGCGAGGCCGTAGGCGACGATTGATGCGGGCGCACCGGTGAATTCCTTGTAGTTTTCGTCTCTGACGTCTTCGACGATTCCAGGCATGCTTGAAAGACCTGCGTGCTGAGTGCTGAATGAGCCAAAACTTGGCCCTCAGCACCCAGCGCTCAGAACTGAAAATTAGCTGAGACTTGCGAGTGCTGCGAGAATGTCCTTGTCTTCCCGAGCGACCTTGATGTCCTGCACCTTCGCATAGGCGACCTTGCCGTTCTTGTCGACGATGACGGTCGCACGCTTCGAACAGTTCAACGGCTCAAAATAGAGTCCATAGCCCTTTGCCGTGGTCCGATGCACGTCCGACAGCAGCCGATGCTTCAGGTCCATGGAATCAGCCCAAGCCTTGTGCGAGAAGAAGCTGTCACAGCTGACGCCGAACAGTTCCGCGTTGGCCGATTGGAACTTGGGGAAGTCGTCGGTCAAACACTTGTTCTCGCCTTGACAGACGGGGCTCCAGTCCAGCGGATAAAAGCAGAGCACGACATTCTTCTTGCCGCGAAAGTCGCTCAGCTTCACGTCCTTTTGGTCCTGGTCTTTTAAGTTAAAATCCGGTGCGGTATCGCCCACCTTGATTTCTGGTGCTACGTCGCTCATCTCTGAACCTCCTTCACTGGGTTTAATCCGGCCTCTGATACTGTCAGCTACAATTTTGTACCGTGTGGCTTGGAACCTTGTCAACAGGCCTGAAGGCCTAACAGGATGCTGAAAAAGTCCGCCAGCATCGTTCTCGCATCGCTCAGAGGCTCAACGTGCCGAAGCGTACGCCTCGCCTCTTCGCTCGCTGCGGCCTTGCTGGACGGCCTTTTTGAGCATCCTGAGACTATTTAGACATCGGTGCAATCTGCAAGATTCCAACAGAGCCGTGTGTAAAACCGAGATTTTTTCAGCAGTCGGCTAGAAGAGGCCTAGTTTACCTATAAGTAGCTGATAACGAAGGAGAGCTATGATACTAAACGAATTTCTCGAAAAATCAGCATGCGTCCGGCTGGTGCAGCGGTGCGGTGATTGGCAATCTCAATGTTCTGCCCCGAGAGCTCTAGGTGCAGGTGGCTGCCTACTTTTGGCGACTGGCCGATTCTCGTCAATTCGTCCGCCGCCCCTCTGAGCAGATCGCGCGCAGGTTGGTCTGGGAGACCGGGGGAAAGAAATACTTCCAGTTCATTGACCCCGAATTTACTGAGGCCGAGCGTATAACACCAGGTCCGATGGTTCTGTGCATCCTCGCCCTGCGCGATTGGGATGTGATCGGCGGAGACGAAATGGGTCAGAGAGCGATCTTGCCAATCCGAAGGGTTGACGTACTGGTTGGTGACAATGTCGTGGGCTGTGCCTTGCGAGAGGAGCGTGAGGCCTTTGGCCAGTCGCGCGGCAAAGAGTATGGTGTCCGGCGTGTCTCGCGGGGAGACAAGAGAGGGCGCGACGGCCCCCATCACGTCGTGCTCCCACGCCAACTGCTTCATCACATCGGCGACGTGGCTCATTGGCAGCGGCATCACAACATGGGCCGACCAGGGGCCGTGAGTCGCTTGCCAGGATTCCGCCGAGTCTGCTTCGTGTTGAATGGTCAGCGGTCCGCCGTATTCCTTGTCGTACCAGGTCTTTAGCTCGTCAGTGTCCGGCGCGACTCCCCGATAGCCGATAAAGTAAAGCGGGGGACGGCGTGAGGAAGGCTTGGGAGTTTTCTTTTTAATCCTCATCGTGACGCGAGAGCCTATTTGGTGGATTTGCGGGCCTTACGGCGGTCATCCGGGTTGAGAAGCCGCTTGCGGATACGCAGACTCTTCGGTGTGACCTCAACCAGTTCATCAGGGCCGATATATTCGAGCGCGAACTCCAAGCCCATTTCCCGTGGCGGTGTGAGGACCAGCGCTTCATCGGTGCCGGATGCCCGCATATTCGACAGGTGTTTCTCTTTGCAGACGTTGACGTCCATATCTTCGTCCCGGCTGTTCTCGCCGACCACCATTCCGCGATAGACGTCCACGACAGGGCCGATAAACATGGTGCCCCGTTCTTGGGTCATGAAGATGGCATAGCCGGTGCTGACGCCGTCTTCGTGTGCCACGAGTGACCCATGCGTTGCCACCACGAGGTCGCGCTCCTCCGCCGGTTCATATGCGACGAACACATGGTGCATGATAATGGTACCGCGAGTCTTGGCAACCAAGAGGTTTTTGAGCCCCATGATGCCGCGGGTGGGGATGTGGTATTCCAGGTGCATTTCGCTCGGCCCGGCATCGGAATGGATCAGTCGCATGTGGCGTAACTCGCCGCGGCGTTTGCCGAGCTCTTCAATCACGGTGCCTTGATAGGTTTCCGGCACCTGGATGGTCAGTTCCTCGTAAGGTTCGAGGACTTTGTCTCCATCCCGGTGGACAATCACTTCCGGTTGGGAGACTTGCAGTTCGTATCCTTCCCGGCGCATTTGTTCGATCAAGACGCCGAGATGCAGCTCGCCGCGGCCGGCGACGAGGAACTTATCTGCACTGTCCGTTGCCTGCGCGCGCAATGACACGTTGGTTTCGAGTTCTTTGAAGAGTCGATCGCGCAAATGCCGCGAGGTCAGGTACTTGCCTTCCCGTCCGGCGAACGGGCTATTGTTCACGGAAAAGGTCATTTGGACGGTCGGCTCGTCGACCGTGACTCGGATCAGTGCGACTGGATGTTCCGCGTCGGCAATCGTATCACCGATGCTCACCTCGTCCAGGCCGGCCACTGCGACAATTTCTCCTGCCTGAGCTTGTTCCGTATCCGTCCGTTCGAGGCCGGAGTAGACGGCGAGGTCTGATACTTTCCCAGCAAACTGTGCGCCATCT
>JBGTMB010000339.1:0-4444 GCA_041743755.1 Nitrospiraceae bacterium
GGAGCGAATGGCCGTGGGTGAGGCCCAGACTCAAGGTCTCACGGTCTTCAGCACTCAAGTGCGTGTAGCATTGTTTTGGCATGGCAACACCATAGCCCATTAGGGCCTGTAGTGTTGCACTTGGAGTTAGAACTCAAGAACTATAAACCAGCACCTCTACTCCCAACCGATACTTCACGCGCACGCGCAGCGGATCGGCTAGTGCAACAGAAGCATTCTACGCGCTCGGCGCGAGCAGAAACTCGAAATCGGCCTTCGTCAAGACGCCCTGCCCGGAGCCACGCACCGCGCCGGCCATAACTGCGTCGTACAGTTCGAGTTTCCGCTGTTTGAGCGCGATCATCTTTTCCTCGATACTGTGGCGCATGAGAAGCCGTACGATCGAGACAGTCCGCTGTTGCCCGATGCGGTGCGCGCGATCCGACGCCTGGTTTTCCACCGCCGGATTCCACCAGGGGTCCAGATGAAAGACATAGCTCGCTTTGGTGAGATTGAGCCCCTGCCCCCCCGCTTTGAGACTTAAGAGAAACACGCTCGGCTGTTCGCCGCTCTGAAACGCCGCCACGCGGCACTTGCGCGCAACTGCCGCGGTAGAGCCGTCCAGCCGATGGTACGGCAGCGAGTGTCGAACACAGGATTCCTGAACGAGGTCTAGAAAACTGGTGAACTGCGAGAAGACCAAGGCGCTGTGTCCCTCGTCCAGCAAGACTTGCAGCCGCTCCATCAGGAAACTGATCTTGGGCGAGGACTCGTCGGCCCGGTTTGTCAGGAGGCGAGGCGAAAGACAGACCTGGCGGAGCTTGAGAATCGCCGTCAACGCGATGAACTGCGCCTGGCCGGAAGTCTTGGTGCGGTAGGCCTCGTCGATCGTGGAACGGACCTGAGCGACCGTTTGCTGGTAGAGCGCCTTTTGCCGCTCGGTCAACTCGAGGAACACCTCGCTCTCGATTTTCGGAGGCAAGTCATGGAGAATCTCTGCCTTCGTCCGGCGCAAGATGAACGGCCTGGTCCGGCGAAGTAATCGATCCAGCGCGCGGCCCTCGACCCGCTTCAACTGCGGCTTGAATCGGTCGTATTCGCCGAGCAGTCCCGGCATACAGAGATCGATGATGGAAAAGTATTCGCCGAGATGGTTCTCAAGCGGGGTGCCGGTCAGCGAAAGTTTAAAACGTCCGGTGAGACGGCGGGCGGCGCCCGTCGTGTCGGCTTGAATGTTCTTCACCGCCTGCGCCTCGTCGAACACAATGACATGGAACGCCAGGCGTTCCAATCGTTCGATGTCCCGGCGAACCAGCCCATACGTCGTGATGACGACCTCGCCATCCTTGGCATCGAACGTCCGCTCGCTGCCGCTATAGACATGGACCTTCAAGCCTGGCGCAAACCGCGCAAGTTCCTGTTCCCAATTGAAGAGGAGACTCGTCGGCACAACGACCAGATGAGGCCCCTTCACACCCGACGACGTCTTGATGTGCCCTTCCTGAATAGCGGCCAAAAGACAAATGGCCTGGAGCGTCTTACCCAATCCCATGTCGTCCGCTAAACAGCCGCCGAAACGATGTTCGTAGAGAAACGCAAGCCAGGCATACCCGTCCCGCTGATAGGGACGAAGCGTGGCCTGCACATTGTTCGGCAGAGACCGTGCGGCAATCCGCGTGAATCCCAGGAGCCGGGCGAGCACGGCCTCGTCTTCAGCAGGCAACGAAACCGCAATGCCCTGTTCGCGCAATGCCAGCCAGTCGAGGATCTGCATGCGCGGCACACGCACGATCTTCGTGACAACCCGATCCGCCTGCGCCTCGCCGGTCAGGGCGAGGATCGCGCGCAGCCGTTCCAGGGTCTGGCGATCCAACACCCGCAACCCGCCGTTGGCGTCGATCAGCCCTCCCTGCTGAAGGGCGGCCCGCCACTCCGCTTCGTCCAGCGCCACGCCGTCGCACCGGATCTCCGGACGGATTTCAAACCAGTCGATCCCGGCCCCTTCCGGCTCGACACGCTCCACATGGGCTGAACAATCCCATCGAGAAGGCTTGACGGGCTTGCCCTCGTAGAGCAATGCAATCCCGGCGGACGTGAGGCTGTCCAAGAGAGCCGGCAATCCTTGGAACAACCGCGGCGCGTCGATCATCATCTCGTCGCAGCGCCGCATGCCGCGAAATATTTCAGGGCCGAAGACGTTGAAGGGTATCTCATACAGCAACACCTCGCGGGCCTTGTCGATAGGCTGCAGTTCCCATCGCCCTGCGCAAATCTGTAGCCGCGCATCCAGCCTGGCATAGCCCGACAAATTCTGCTTAAGCCAATGCGCGGCTTCGTCGCTAACAGAGCGCGACCAGCCCTCCAAGCCGATGACTGTTTTGATGCGTTGGTCTCGCTCCTTAGCCTCATGCACAGAAAGAAGCCTAAAGAATGTGTCGTAGAGTACGGCCTTCCGTTTGATGGCGCGTAGCGCTCCGGAAACCGCGCGCCCTTGCTCCAACGCCAAGATGAATCCAAAGGTTGAGACGCTCGGAGCAAACAGCACATCGCCACGGCGACATTGCGCCTGCAGCGTCCACGAGGCGGATGGATGGTCTCCGGCGGCTGAGGGAGGCTTCAGGATCAGCGCGCACGACGGCGCAATACCAGCTGGCGGGAACGTGAGACGTTGAACCGACAGGTCCTGTCCCTCCACCTTCAACACAAGACTGCGCAAGATTCGGTCGGCCTTCTTTTGAGCCAGCTCAACTTGCGCAGACTGGAACTCGTCCAACGAAATCGTAAACTCTGTATCCCTGTCGATGCCTTGCCAGCGCCAATATCCAGACTCGCCCGACAATGCCACCGCGCGAAACGCTGCGTCGGGATCGTCATACGGGTCGAACAGCTCGGCCTCCCCGAATCGTTGTCTCAGTGAACGAAATGAGGCCCATCCAGTCTCATCCTTCAAATAGAGCAGCTGTCCGCCGTTCAAATCGGCCACAAAATTCCTGAAACGAACGATTCGTTCGAGAGATACCCCATCGGCCAGACAGACCGCGCGGATTCTCATGTGGCCCCCGGCAAGATCGATCTCCGTCTTGCTCTGACACTTGACCGACTGGTTCCATTGGAGAGGGATAGATCCTTTGCCGGATGCCAGCACGATCGGCCAGGGCTTGTCATGCAGCCTGAGATAGTGGAGCAAGGGATCTTCCCCAAACCCGGAATACCAGGATCTATTGAGGAGAGGAACCAATTCGGATGGAAGCGCGGAGACCCATCCCCCTGATAGAGGCATGCCGTTCCGGTGGATCAGGAGCTGCGGGTACGTAGGACGAATATCGATGACAATCTCATAGGTCGGTTTCTTGCGGGGAGATCCTTTGCTCGGCGCTCCGATGAAAGACGTTGCCGGCTTCACGACTGGTTCCAGAATGCCTCCGAGCAACTCGGCTCGGAGGACAGGCACCCTCGTTTGCTGCCAGGCCGGCATACTAAATGTCTCCGGTGAAAGGAGATGTTTGGTCATGAAGCAGGCGCACAGCACATGTTTGCAGAGCCACACAGGATCCCAGGCCGGGCAATCGCAGGAAGCCTCAAGGAACTCGTCGGCGAGAGAAAAGACAACCGAATAAAGTTTGGTCCCTTCTACCCGCGCTGTCAGTGTCGTGCGACCCTGATTCCACACATAGTGATGAAGGCGCTGCTGTCGGTAATATTCGTATCCGCGGACGACGGATTCCTTTGGCGCCATCGTGTAGACCGCATTGGCTGATATCGCGCGAAACGCATTGAGGAGCGCGAAGGATTCAGGGGCAGGGTTCGGAACGACCACTCCAGGCTCCGACATGGAACTGTTCTCTCGACCGAAACTGGATGAGGTCTTTTTCCGCATGGCGCCCCACTATCTATGAGGGGGAGAAGGGAGATCCATCAAGACACGGTCATCAGGATGACCCAATGGTATACGTAGATCGTTCCTGTCTCGTCTGATTGGCTGCAGGCAATTCGAGTCATACCATGGAGAGCATACGGAAAGGCGCTACTTGGCAGGACCGGCCTTGAATCTCGCCGCAACTTCAGCCACACGACGGCCCAAGGCCTTGGCTTCGGCCAATTCATTGTTATCAATGCCGGGACTGTTGCCTTCCGTGGTGGCCGATGCGCCGAAGGCCCCGCCCCCACTGACGACGATCATCTGATTCCCCAGCATCGCGGCAAGAATCGTCAGCATCGTGACTTCCTTCCCACTCGACACCTGACCGCCCACGGCGAAAGCTGCACCGATCTTGTTCTTCATCTTAAATTCTGGGAACACACCAAATTTAAACTGCCAGTTGTCGAAGAAGGTTTTCACCTCACCAGACATGTTCGACCAATAGACTGGCGAGCCGACCACGACTGCATCGGCAGAGAACAAATCGTCCGCCGTCACCTTGCCGACTCGTTTCAAGAGTACCTCGGTGCCGGACACGCTCTTCAC
>JBGTMB010000340.1:0-7405 GCA_041743755.1 Nitrospiraceae bacterium
GCTCTTGAGCACCGCCACGGCAAAGAGCGCAAGCGGAAGGATGAGGAGGAGGCTTTCGTTCTTGTTGATAAAGATCTCGTCGAGGACCGGTTTGACGAGCCAGGCATAGGCGCCGGAAAAGGCCGCCACCAATCCTGAGCAGGCGAACGCGGCGCCTAATCGAATCCGATAAGGCTTCAGGTAGCGAACCAATCGTATCAGACGATCTAGAGTCGACATTCTGCTAAGACCACTTGAGCCGCTCGATGCGACCCACCCGGCTCTCCCAACGATTGCCGAACTTGTCGCAGCCCTTCTTTCATCGCATTATACGCCGACAGATCGCGCAAGAGGTGCAAGACTTCCTGACAAAGGCGCTCCTCCGTCGCCTCATCCTGAATCAGTTCCGGCACGATCGATCGGCCGGCTACCAAATTCACAAGCCCGATCCATTTCACATTGATCAGCCAACGCGCCAGTCGATAGGTCAATGGTGACGTCTTGTACAGCAACACCATAGGTGTTCCCACCACCGCCGCCTGTAACGTCGCAGTCCCCGACGCGATGAACAACACATCGGACAGGGCCATCACCTCACTGGCTCGATCGTGCGCCACTCGGACCGGCACAGGGCTGTGCTGCAACAGGGCCTGGATCAGATTATCGTCAATTGAGGAAGCCTGCGCCAGGATAAACTGCGTTCCCGGCTCAGCCGCGACCAATTGAGCCGCTGCCTTGAGGAGCACCGGCAAGAGCATTTCGACTTCACTCTTTCGACTTCCCGGCAACAATCCAACGACGCGAGCGGACTCCTCAAAACCGAACTCCTTCCGCAGCTCCACACGATCATACTGTGGCGCGACCGAATCAAGGAGTGGATGGCCCACAAACGTGCACCGAACTCCTGCCCGACGATAGAGTTCCAGCTCAAACGGGAGGATGACGACAACATGATCGACTCGGCGTTGAATCCATTTCATACGCCCTGGCCGCCAGGCCCACACTTGCGGAGCGATATAGTAGAGGACTCGCCGGCCGGCAGCTTTGGCGACCCTGGCGAAATGAAAATTCAGACCTGGATTGTCGATAAGCACGACAAGATCCCAGGCCTCTGCCTTCAGCACCCTCCGAATCGCGCGCACGCGCTGCACCATCGCTCGGATAGCAGACAACCCGATCAATCCCATCACATCCAACTGCGGGACACCTGGTACAAGACTGACTCCGGCAGCCCGCATCCCAGACCCACCAATGCCGACCAGCTGAGCCGTCGGGTCGAGTGCCATGATCGCTTTGGCCAAATGCGCCCCGTGGAGATCACCGGAAGCTTCGCCTGTGACAATCAGAATTCGCATGGCCTCCTATGGAAGGAGCTCGGAGGGAAGAGACCACGCCTCTATCCTGTGATCCCCCTCTCTCGCGATCCCGTGAATCCCGGATACCTCCACGATCTCTTTATCCCTTACGATCCCCTGCTTCATGGCGAACCGCAAAAGTCTCAATGGCTTGCAAGACCTGGTGCGCGAGACCCACTGCCGCCGCGCCGTCCTCACCCGATACCACAGGCCTCGCGCCTGCGCCGGCTGCGTGAAGAAACGATTCAAGCTGGAGCTTCAGCGGTTCCTCATCTCCACCCTGCAGCTGCTCAACCTCGACGGTCGGTCGCTCCCCTGTCTTGACGTTGCGTCGGCAAATCATTCCTTGCCTGGTCTGGAAATCGATCGACAGATAATTATCTCGCTGGAAGATCCGCAGCCGGCGCATCTTATTCGTCGAGACACGACTGGATGTCAGGTTGGCCACACAGCCGCTCCGGAACTGAATGCGGGCGTTGGCGATATCGATAGAAGAGGACAACACCGCCACCCCAGCAGCATGCACCTCCTCAACAGGACCTGGATTCAACGACAATACGAGGTCCAGATCGTGAATCATCAAGTCCAACACCACATCCACATCCGTCCCTCGTTCACTAAAACTGCTGAGACGATGACTTTCAATGAACACCGGTTGCCCGATATAGGGACGCATCAGCGCCATCACCGGATTGAACCGTTCACTGTGTCCCACTTGCAAGCAACAGCCTCGCTGCTTGGCCACGTGCACTAACTCCTGCGCCTCTCCAAGTGTGACGGCAATCGGCTTTTCGACTAGGACATGTTTCCCTGCATTTAGACAGGCCTGTGCGACGGTATAGTGGCCTGACGTGGGCACCGCCACACTGAGGACATCGACCTGTGGCAACAATTCATCGACGGTACGAAAGACGCGCACACCATGGCGAGCTGCGACCATCTGCGCTCGTTCGACCGATTGATCCACCACACCGATGAGCTGCGATCCGGGCAAAGACGCATAGAGACGTGCATGGTGCTGCCCGAGATGTCCAACCCCGACGACGCCGGCCCTCAACGGTGTCATACTTCGAGCCTTACTTCCTACCCGGTTCGAGTTTCGTGATCCCGACGATCGCGATCCGAGCAGACCGGGCCTTGGCCAAGACAACCTCGCGATCCAATAGGACCGTACGCCCGGCCTCAATCGCCAAGACAGACGCCTTCACCGAGGCCATCACCTCGATGGTCCGAGGTCCCACAGCCGGGAGGTCGAACCGTAAGTCTTGTTGCGGCTTCGATCGCTTGACTACGACCGCGCCGTCTTTGGCCAAATCGCCTCCGCGCTTGATGGCTCCGTCGGTCCCTTCAACGGCCTCGACCGCCACAACGACACGATCCTTGATCACCACACACTGTCCGATATCGAGACGACCGATGTCATGGGCCACATCCCACCCATAACGGATGTCTTCCCACTCTTTCTCCGATGGCGCTCGCGTCGTCAACGTCCCTTCCTCTGCAAGGATCCCTTCGAGACCAAAGGTCGATTCACAGATCGCGATCCCTTCCCCTTCAAGTTCCTTTGCGAGTTCGCGCAGAATATCGTCGTCTTTTCGAAGCGCCAACCGCGTCGCCATGGCTAAGGTGCGGAGATCCGGCCGCAGGGTGGTAAACATGTGGGTCTTCTTGATCCCACCCAACATCACAGCCTGGCGAACCTTGTCTTCCTTGAACGCTTTGATCAGCTTGCTGAGCTGGCCGATTTTGATCCAATGAATCCGATCTACATGACCGGCTAACTCGGGTTCCGTCTCGCCTTCGTGCGCAACGGCCGACACGTGATAGCCTAGCCTTTTTGCGTTATCTGCGAAGATGATCGGGAAGCGGCCATTGCCGGCAATAAGCCCAATCCGCTCGCCATTAGTAACGTGAGGTCGCGATGCCACGATGTTTACTCCTCATCCTCTTGGTCTTTACCGACCGACCGGCAAATGCCTCGTTTCGTCCCCTCAAGAAACTTCACGACCGTCATGACGTCCGGTTGATCTCCAAACTCTGCCTTGGCTAGCTTGGCGGCTTCAGCGGTTCGATGTCCAGACCGGAAGAGCATATCGTACGCCCGTTTCAGAACCGACACCCGATCCGTTGAAAACCCCTGTCGGCGCAATCCCACCGAATTGAGACCATACATCCGCGCGCGATAGCCACCAGCAGCCCGCATGAACGGTGGAAGATCCTGCCCAAGCGCACAACAACCACCGACCATGGAATAGGATCCGACCCGTACATGCTGATGGATACCGGTCAGTCCGCCGATGATGGCATGGTCGCCGATGGTGATGTGACCGGCTAAACTCGCGGCATTGGCCATAATGAGGTGACTCCCGAGCCGGCAATCATGCGCCACATGCACATAGGCCATCAGAATATTCTTTGACCCGAGCGACGTCACCCCTCCACCCTCCACCGTGGCACGGTTGATCGTGACATATTCGCGAAGGATATTGTCATGGCCGATGATGACCTTGGTTGGTTCTCCCTTATATCCAAGATGCTGCGGTGGCCCGCCTATCGAGGCAAATGGATGCACGACATTCCGCTCACCGATCTCCGTCCATCCATCGACTGTCACATGGGACAACAATCGGCTTCCTGTTCCAATCGTGACATGCTCACCGATCACACAGAACGGTCCGATCTCCACATCATCGGCCAGACTCGCCTTGGGATGAACAATCGCTGCTGAATGAATCTGCACGCTGAACCTCCAGTGAAACGAAAATTGTGAATCGTTATTTGCAATCTACACATGTGACCGCCGCCACATGTTTCTTCATCTCACGCTTCTCGTTTCACGTCCTTCTCCTCGGTCACCATAGCCGTTACTTGAGCTTCACAGACGAGTTCCTCCTCGACAAACGCCTTACCCTGCATCTTCCAAAACGGCGCCCGTTTCTTGACCACGTCGATCTCAAACCGTAACCGATCACCAGGCACAACCGGTTTTCGAAACTTTGCACCATCGATGCCGGTCAGATAGACCGCCGGGCGCAACGCGTGCCCCACCGACTTCAATGCCAGCACTGCGCCGACTTGCGCCATGGCTTCGAGGATCAACACCCCTGGCATGACCGGGCGTCCCGGGAAATGGCCTTGAAAGAAGGGTTCATTGATCGTCACGTTTTTAATTCCAACGATCCGCCTGTCAGGGTCCAATTCTTGAATGCGATCGATCAGAAGAAAGGGGTACCTGTGAGGCAGAATAGACTGAATTTCGGCTTGTTCCATCACAGACATCGTCTAGACCTCCTACTTCGAAGCTTCAGCCACTAGAAAGCGGTATATCCTCAAACGAGGATGCTCAAAATGGCCGTTCAGCAAGGCCGCAGCGAGCGAAGAGGCGAGGCGTACGCTTCGGTACGTTGAGCCTCTAAGCAATGCGAGAACGAAGCTGACGGACATTTTCAGCATCCTCATTTATTCTGCCGATCGAACTCTTTCACCACTTGATCGGTCACATCCAACGCAGGTTGATGATAGAGGACAATCCTCATCATGACTGTCTCGTTTCCCTTGTCGATCACCGCGACATACCCATTTTTTTCCACGACGGCTTGCGCAGCGGCTTGCACTTTTTTTGAATATTCCGCCACCATGTCACGCTGCTTCTGTTGAATCTCGCGATTGAAGTCGGATAAGCGGCGTTGATAGGCGTCTAGTTTGGCCTGGAACTGACTTTGCTTCTCTTGCTTTACACTGTCGGACAACTTCTCGTCTTGAGTCGCCTGTTGCAACTCTTTCAACTCTAGATCGTCGGCATTGATGATTCTCTGCCTGCTCATGGAATACGCCTTCAGCTCTTCCAATGCACGTTTGCCGGCATTCGATTGCTCAACCACCACTTGCTGGTTCATCACGGCAACTTTGAACGTGTCATCCGACAACGCCGGCGACACCATCGCCAACCACAAGGCGGCCACACCAATGAATTGAAGTAGTCTCAGTCGTTCCATCGAACCCTCCTTCGTTCCTCATGAGTACGACAGTCACCCACAATAGTCACGAACATTTCTGCCGCCATCGCCAGACCGCTGCTCTTGCGTATGAACGAGGTCGGTCTACGAGCAATCCGCATCCCCGCCACCGCGTTATGAATCATTCGGCACGATGCCTCTCTCACACCGCCATTCACCACGAATTGAAAGACACACAGGCAGATGCGCGATGGCACGCCACGAAAAACGGACGCGTATTCGCTCGAATACGTGAGGATTTTTCGGGGCCACGAACATAGGAGATGCCTGGCCATCGTTTGCCGCACGAGAAAGAACCACGCCGGACCGATGCCTACGGATACTCACGATTGAATTCATCGATCACCTGACCGGTTATATCGAGGCCTTCATCGCTATAGAGGGTGGGGCCCCCTTTCCCCTTATCGATGACGACCTGTAATCCAAGGCGTTTCGATACGTTCCCCACCATGAGTCCGACCTTCTCACGGAACCCTTCAAGTACGTCTTTTTGTTTTTCTTGAACCTCGCGGTTCATGTCGTTCGCTTTCTGCTGATACTCTGTGACACGACGTCGAAACTGCTCTTCGCGCTCCCGTTTCGCGGTCAGGCTCAAGACGCTCGCCTGCCTCCCAAAATCTTCTTCCATCCGGCGAAGTTCTTTCTCATCCATCTCGATCAATGCCTGGCGATTCTTCGAGAAGATGGTCAAGGAGTCCTTCGCCTTCTTACCGACATTCGTTTCGCTGAGAACACGGCCCGCATCAACGACTCCTATCTTCCCATCGACCTTAGCCACACCGGCAGCACAGCCGGACACAGCGAGGAGCGCCGCCAACAGACCAGCTACACTGAACATCTTCTTTGCAACCGCGTCAACCTGGATCACACTGTCACCTCCACATCCCAGTCAAAGACTTGGCTTGTTTAGAACAACGTCCCGATCGTAAACTCGAAGACCCCTTTGCGCTCTCCTGGGTTGGGATCGATATTGATCCCGTATGCGGCACGGAGGGGGCCAAAGGGCGAAATCCACCGCCCTTCTAGTCCAACTGTTTTCCGCAACTTGGATGAGAGCGGCTCGTCGTCGTCGAAGCCTTTCCCATAGTCGAAGAAGATCACTCCATTCAATTTCGCATCAGCGGAAATCGTAAAGATAAAATCGTTATTGAAGATCAACTGTTTGCTTGCACCGAGTAAGGAATTGCTGTTAGTCACCGGCCCCGCGCGCCCGAAAGCGAACCCACGCATTGTATTGATGCCACCGACGAAATATCGCTCAGTCAAAGGAATAGGTTGCCCCTCAAGACCGACCGCGGCGCCATAGCGAGCGCGAAAAGAAAACCGTGTATCGAAAGGCAGTGGAATATATTTAATCACATCCACATAATATTTATAGAAGTTATTGGTCCCGCCTAGATAGGGCGTCCCCACGTCGAAGCCCACAGCGGCTCGCCAACCAGTGCGCGGATCCATATAGTAGTCTCGTGTGTCGCGAGCGAACGAGGTTCGGAACCCGGTCGACGACTGGCTCCCAAGTTGCCGACACACAATCGGAAATCGATCTGGGCAAATGCCCACAGCCGGATCTTTAAAATTCAATTCTTCCGCGAACAGACTCACGCTTCCAGAGGTATATTCTGAAAGATATCGACCTAACGTCACGCTAGCGCCGGTTTTCTTCTCGAAATAGGTGATATAGTTCGTCGCCGTGGCGTAGACGTCCAACTGCATGGAGGTCAGGGAGTCGTTCACGTAGGGGTTGCGAAATGTGATCAACCCGATTTGCCGCCTCTGGCCCAACTGACCGCGGACTCGCCCCATCCAGCCATTCCCACCAAGATTTCCCTCCGTAATATCGGCGATGGCGACCACCTGATCCAGCGTGCTGAATCCGCCGCCGACGCTAAACTGGCCAGTGGGTTTTTCTTTCACGCGAACATTCAGATCGACCTTGTCCGCGCCCACCTGCGCCGGAAGGATTTCCACCGTCTCAAAAAAGTTCAAGTTATTGAGACGCTGAAAGCTCCGTTTCAAGGCGGGGGTATCGATAACATCTTGTTCATCGACACGGAT
>JBGTMB010000341.1:0-5093 GCA_041743755.1 Nitrospiraceae bacterium
CGTCTCGCGCATTACTGCCACGCGGGTGATATATCTCGATGCTATTCTATACTTTGGCGGCGGTCTAATTGGCACCGGTCATCACTGGTACTTTAATGGTCATTCGGAACTCAATATGGCATTAAGCGCCATCTTTTCCGCCCTGGAGGTCATACCGCTGACACTGCTCACCCTGGACGCCTGGGATTTATCAAGGTGACTCGAACACAACGCGATCTCAGTGGGCAGCCGATACCTGTGCCGCATAAATGGACGTTTTATTTCATCATGGCGGTGGGGGCATGGAACTTTGTCGGTGCGGGCATATTTGGATTTCTCATTAATTTACCTATTGTCAGCTACTTCGAAGTCGGCACAATGCTCACCGTGAACCATGGACATGCCGCGATGATGGGTGTCTTCGGCATGCTGGCGATCGCACTTATGGTGTTCTCTGTTCGTCATGTATCGACAGATTCGCAATGGAGCTATCTGGAAAAGTACTTCAAGGTCTCATTCTGGGGCCTGAATATCGGTCTCCTGATTATGGTCATATTCAGTCTGTTCCCTGACAGAATACTCCAGTTAATGGATGTCCTTGAAAATGGCTACTGGCATGCGAGAAGCCTGAATTACACTGGACAGGAAAGCGTTCGTCTGATCGAGTGGCTGCGCACGCCAGGTGATCTCGTTTTTATCGTTGTCGGTGTGATACCCGCCTTGATAGCCGTCACTCGGTGCTATTTCAATGTGAGAGCAGGCACGAGTGCGCCTGGCACATCCCCTATACGGGAAGACGTGAAATAATAGCTTGATGGATAATGTAGAACATTCGAAGGAATTGATCCTGGTCTCTGGCAAACCGTCCGACTCGAAGACACCGTGATTGCGACTTGCAATTCTGAGGGTCAATAGTATGCGTGATAGTATGGCCAGATGATCAATAAAGACCGTTCCAGGCTGGAGTCACTCAGCCGAGTGATTCGAGACGTGGACTCCGCTCCCGATATGGAGACGGCGCTGCGAATCGTGGTAGAGCGTACGCGCGAAATTATGCAGGCAGATGTCTGCGCCGTCTACTTTACTGAACACGAACGTCAGCGGCATGTGATCGTGGCTACCGATGGTCTTTCTCCGACTGTGGTTGGGCACGTTCAATTTGACTTACGCAAAGGACTCATCGGGAAGGTAGCCGAGAGCATAAAACCTGTAAATCTGGACGATATCTCCGAACAGCTTGATCAGGGATTCATTCAGCAGTCCGGCGCAGGGCACTTCCACGGCTTTCTCGGTGTTCCTATCACCCACCGTGGCAAGGTGCAGGGCGTATTGGTCGTACGGCAACGAGCAGCCAGACGATTCGACGATGCTGATGCCGCATTCTTGGCCACCCTTGCCGTTCAGCTGGGCGGTGCTATTGCTTATGCCAAAGCGAGCGGTGAGCTTAGCAGCGTGTGTCGGCCCGATGGGTCAGGACCGGTCGTGCTCGAGGGGTTATCGGGAGCACCTGGGATAGCTGTAGGGACTGGAGTTCTGGTCTTTCCGCTGGCCGACCTGGACACGGTGCCAAACCGCAAGCCTGATGATCCCACGTCAGAGGAGCAACACCTGCGTAAAGCCGTCGAGCAAGTCCAGGAGGAAGTTAGGCGACTCAGTAAAAATTTTGACGGGCTTTCCCCAGCGGATCGTGCTCTCTTCGATGCCTACGCATTGATACTGAACGACCCGGAAATCGTGGAAACCACAGTTCAGCGCATCCACCAGGGAAACTGGGCTGTAGGCGCGCTTCGGCAGGCCATCGAGATGTATACCCAGCGCTTCGATGAGATGGAAGACCCTTATCTGCGGGAAACAGGTGCGGACATCCGTGGGCTAGGTAATCGTATACTCGCCTACTTGCAGGGTGCGTCCGTTAACATGGGCAATTACCCATCGAATACAATCTTAATTGGTCGTCAACTCAGCGCCATCGACCTGGGGCTCACGCCTCTTGACCGGTTGCGCGGCATCATCTCGGCGGAGAGTTCTCCACAATCGCACCTGGCTATTCTGGCGCGAGCCCTGGGTATACCGGCAGTGATGGGTTTAGGCAATATACCCCTGGAGCATATGGACAACCAGGAAGTTGTTGCAGACGGCACACAGGGATGTGTGTACCTGCGCCCCAATCATCAGTTACGCGAGGAGATCGAACGCCTGATCTGTGAAGAGCGAGATCACGAGGAAGATCTCAAGATGCAGAGAGACCTTCCGTCGAAAACGAACGATGGATTTGAGGTGTTTCTATACACTAATGTGCGGACATACCGATTAGACAGGACGTTGGTTCGGCTGGAATTGGCTTGTTCCGCTCCGAATTGCCGTTCATGCTCTACGACCGATTTCCTAGCGAGCAGGAGCAGGTGAAGATATATCGACAGGTGCTGGAGATGACCGCACCTCTACCCGTCAATCTGCGAACCTTGGACGTAGGCGGCGACAAAACCCTCCCTTACTTACCCATTACGGAACAGAATCCTGCACTGGGTTGGCGTGGCATCCGCCTAACCCTAGACCATCCCGAGATCTTTCTCACGCAGCTCAGAGCCGCACTGCGAGCGAATGTCGAACTGGGAAACCTGAGACTCCTCCTGCCCATGGTCAACGGTGTCGCTGAGGTGGAACAAGCGCTCACTCTGATCGACCAAGCCCAGCGTCAGCTCCAGGATGAAGGTGTCGCGTCTTCTCGCCCCCCTGTTGGACTCATGATCGAAGTGCCCTCCGCAGTGTATCAGGCGGAAGAACTGGCCCGGCGGGTAGATTTTCTCTCCGTCGGTACCAACGACCTCGTTCAATATCTGCTGGCCATCGACCGCGGTAATCCCCACGTATCGAAACGGCTGGATCCTGTCCATCCTGCCATGCTGCGAGCGCTCCGGCATGTGGTGGAGGCATCCAGACGAGCCGGCAAACCGGTCGCTGTATGCGGCGAGATGGCAAGTGATCCTGGTTGCGCCCTGCTCTTGGTGGGGTTGGGATTCAACAGGCTGAGCATCAATGCCACGGCTCTGCCGCGTGTAAAATGGGCGATTAGAAGCGTGAGCTTGCCACAAATGGAATCGCTTGCGAAAAAGGCGCTGCTGATGGAGCGGCCAGAACCCATCAGGCTGCTGCTGGAGAACGCACTCGAAGACGCCGGTCTGGACCGTCTGCTCCACCGACCGAACGCAAACATCACCAATGACAACGAATACGGACAAGGGTTAATCTTCAACAACGAACGGCTGCAGGATGTTAACGTCAGCTTATGACTGAGATAACCAAGGTTGCAGAGGTTGTCCGTTCAGCGTGTTTAGAGGCAGCACTCGAAGCATATGAAGATGCTGGAATAAGCGGGCTTTGTGCGGAAGGTCGTTGGGAATGCCAGTCCAGGCTATCAGGACGCTGGACGTAGATGCAGTAATACACCAATCAAAATTATCTGATGGCTAATAGGATAATTTCTTCGGTAAGGCTTGTAATGCAATTGTATTTACTTACGATTCATAACATGTTTCTGAATATTAATACTTTCAGGAGACTGCGCCATGCCCGGAACTCTCTGTTCACAGATAGTTCCGAAGCCGGTTCATTCGTTTTGACTGATCTTAAAGCCACTTACCCACCTGAGGCAGTCGGCTTGAAGAAACGCCATGATTAAGGTTAAACGCGCTTACGATGAGCCAAGCAAACAGGACGGCTTTCGGGTTTTGGTCGATCGCATTTGGCCGCGTGGCCTGAAGAAGGAAGACGCTGCTATCGACCGCTGGCTAAAAGCGGTTGCACCGGGCCCGGAGCTCAGGAAATGGTTCGGACACGATCCAAACAAATGGCGAGAATTTTGTCAACGCTATGCGAAAGAGCTCGAAGATAAGGAAGATGAAATACGCTTTCTGCAGGAACAAAGTCAAAACGGCACGCTCACCCTAGTCTTCGCGGCGAGAGATACCGAGCATAGCAACGCTGTCGCACTGAAAGAATACCTCCTGAAGTAGTAACTGACACACCGAAGATCAGAATTCGTTTCAGCTGTCGCGCTGAAGCATGCGGTGTCTCGCCTAGCATGAACGGATAGAATCTCCAATCAAGTCAGAGGTTCCTCAGTATACTTTCCTGAGTAGGGTTCTGTGTGATGTAAGTGATCTGAATCGTTTTTTTAACCATGTGCAGAAGATTTCACAATCCTCCGGATGCAGGCAATTTTTCTTGTATAGAAGCTAGTGTGCATCGGGAACATTAGCCTTGGCCTCGGGAAAGGGTATTGCAAGACGTCTGGACGTTACCCCAGGATGACGCTAAAAGAAATAGGCCTATAGCAATTCCTAGCCCTCTTTCAGCCGCAGACATGGCGGCGAAATAGCTATCGGATGTGAGTACCCTTGCATGGGACGAAGTACCTTCCCGAGTATATTTTGTGAACAGTTCCCAGTAATCAGGGTTGCTGGAGACTCTGATAATGGTATGGCTTGCCAGGTCATCCATCGTCCTCAATGAGGCTTGTTTGATAATTCCAGGAGAGCAGACTGGTTACAATCACACTGCTTAATTTCTCGCACATAAACCTCGTCGCATCATGTTATTTCTATTCGCATCGACTCACAGTGTATACGAGCTAACTTAAGCTATGAATTAGATTCGCTAATCCATACATCAATATTCATCGTTTGTCTCAAATGAGCCTATTGGATAGTTTATCACTACAGAATACAAAACCAAGGAGGAATATCTATGTTATTCGATGGACTCAAACTGGATACTGTTGTAACCGTAAATCGTGTTGTACTCAAAGAAATGTATACGCTGGATGATTTGGAGATGCGCGTAGCAGAGCTTTGCGAAAATGTTAAGACATTTCACTCAGAAACAGAGTTTGAAGGGGGATTTGTATGCCTGAACAGTGGTGCGATCTCCAATGAAGGTTCGACCATCGGTCGGCCGGTCGATTCTCAGTTCAAAGATCGAGCGGCACTAATCATTACCTTCTGGGATTCGTTTGAGCAACACGAGCAGTCACATAAAAGCAGGACGTTTCAGCCACTATTCCAACGTGTCCTGAACTTATGCGAAAACGGGAATGAGGAACTCGCTAACCGCAT
>JBGTMB010000342.1:0-4388 GCA_041743755.1 Nitrospiraceae bacterium
GCCACTATAGCACTCTACGTATAGAACGGGCAAAAGGATGTGTGGTTTTGGTGGTGGAGCAGGAGAAATTTCGGCTCTATTCGATTGGGGGGTAACGAAGTCTGTAAGAGCTTTGAAGCGGTTCAATGGGTCACTGCACTCCGAGGTCGTTCGACGCTCACCGCAGCATTGCCGAAGGAACGACTCCAGATCGGCGTCTCGCAGAGATTGGCGGAGCAGGAGCGACCCGGTAGACGGGTTGTATTGAGCCAATTGCCACGGCCCAAGGCGAACGACGTAGAGAGCCTGTTCCTGTCCGATGCAGGCAGCGCGCCGCTCGGTTATGTGCGGAAGCATTTGGAGCGTGAACGAGGCGATTGTGGAATGGGAGGGGAGAGATTGGAGTGGCACAGGAATAAGGACATCGACCGTGGCTGTCCATCGGAGCAGGATCGTCAGCATTGGCCGGAAGCGAGGACGTTTCTTCAGGACACGGATACTTCAGTAACCGACCGAACGAAGACAGTCTGAACCCGATTCTTGAAGCGGCTCGGTTGTTCTGTGGTTGATGACAGTTGTGGGCGTTGACCGAGAGATACATGCGCGCCCTTGCCTAGCACGCCCGAGACCACTCCAATCACAAAGCTTGGCTGAACGACCTTGCCGACGCCTTGCGTCGCCCCTTGTCCAGAATGTGCCTTGTGGATCGATGGCAGTGATACGGTGGCAGACGAGCAGGGGGTCGATCACGAATACGACGATCGAGCCAACGGTGAGAGAGGTCGGGGGCTGAGTTCAAGTCTGTCGCCTTCTTGAATCGTCGGAGTCATGCCACGATGACACGATCCGAGGTACGACCATGTCGTTCAAGAGAAGCGGCTGAAGTGCATGAGGCAAATTCTGTACAGAGAAACGAGCATCCACGGTGAGCGACGGTAGGAGGTGAATCACAAGGTTGCCCTTGCTGGTCGGTCACAGATGAGCCGAATCAAGATACGAACAATCAGTATGTCTGCCGCCCGGGCCAGCTGTTACCATCTGGGAATGACGGTGCGCCAGGGCCGCATCGCACTCTCACTCCCATACCGATACGTCAGGAAGACCGGTGCGGGAATGAGCGTGCGGCGAAGCCAGCCGACCTGCATCCCGATGGTTGCATGATCCACAATAAAAATGTCCCAGCTCGGGAACGGACTGGGTTGTCACCAATCGGCGGAAGAGACACGCCAGCACATGTTCAGATAAGGTCGCTGACGCAAGCTGCCGCATCACAGAAGAAGGAATGTCTATAGGTGTTGAGGGGGCGTCGGTGAAGTGGGAATAAGTGCTGTCGTAGCTGCGTTCAAAATGGGTGCGTACGAGTTTCGTGAGTGTAGCCGGAGGCATGAGCGCGGGAAGCGTATGAGTGAGGAGGAGGGCAGCTCCTTCGAAGGTCCTTCCCATCCAGTGTGCGAGGTCCGCGAGGCTTGTCACGATCAAAGCGAAGAGGGGCACGCGGTCTCTTATAGCGGGTAGTATCGCGCGATGGCGTCGGCTGCCTCTCCTGCGCCGGTAGCCGCCGGTGGCGACAAAGGCACGGGGGTGTCCATTACGTGTTGCAAGGCTGCTTCCCACCGTCCTTGCGTGAAGTCGTCGAGTGGAAGTTCCACCCCGCGTCCATAGCGATGCAGATAGTCTACCAGCGGCGATTCATCGGCAAAGTTGTATCGGCGGACGTACAGGACCGGCTGTCGAAGCGCGACTGCCTCAACAATGGTGCCGTAACCTGGTTTGGTCATGACGACATCGACAGAGGCCAGTAGGGTCTTAAAGGAGAGAGGAAGCGTCTCAATGGAATGAATGCGGGAATAGCCCATTGGGACTAGGCCATCGATGAGGAAGCGGTAGTGACGGAGCTGCTCCATCTGTTCAAGCGGGAGGGACGTCAGAGGAATACCGCCGAATCCTACCAAAACGGTCCGTTCGTCGGGCGCCAAGGCGAGGGCTGAGGCCAGTCGGTCTCGTTCAGGAGAGGCAGGGCTCGCGATCGGGCCGATATCGAGCATCTTGGAGAAGGCATCGATGTTGGGCGCAGGGGTGATGCGGAGGGCCCGGTCGGCTTTTGCATAGGACGCACGGATGGACTGGATCAACTGATGCTGTGTATGGTCCGATGCCTGGCAGTATTCTTTGAGCACGAGATCCCAGGTGAAACTTGCCAAGGCGACGGTCGGTATCTGTGCACGGGAGCCGGCTTCAAGGGCGAGATAGGGCGTATTGGCGAGGATCAATGCGGGCGATGCCGTTTTTATAGCGGTGACTTCGTTGGCTAGACGTGCCTCCCAGGTATCGTGGAAGTGCCGGTGCGCCGCCCAGGTGGCCTCGATGTCGATATTGAGCGGGCCGTCCTGGATACAGCCGACGTCCTGTTGCACGGGGCTGCGTTCCCACGGGATCGTCAGCCTGTCATGGAAAAAAGAGGCTGGGACGGTGGTACGGAGGATAGCGGTTATTCCATGCACGAGCGCGCCCAGCGCATTGAGGACCGGCACTGCTTGCGCTGCGTGGCCGTAGCCATGTCCAGAGATCGCGCACCAAATTATTGGCATAGCAGGGTGCTGAAAAAGCTCCTCAACGTCGTTCTCGGCTCATCGAAATCCTCAACGTACCCCAGAGGGCACGCCTCCGGTTTCGATTCGCCTGCGGCCTAGTTGAAGAAGCTTTTTGAGCACCCTGAATTGAGATGCGTTAGGCCGTAAGCACATGGCTTAGCTGCTGGAGAACCCAGGTTCTATCGGCGCGATGTTGTATTGTAATTCGAGGTCGAACTCATCGATCAATTCATTGGCCGTGGAAATACCGAGGTCGGACTTCACTTCGCTGATCACAAGTTCGATCGCCACCCCGGCATGTGCCCCGTACTGCGTCATTGCCGATTCGATGCGCTGTCTCGCGTCTTCAATATTCATGTGAGTACTCCTCGCTCTACTCGCATCCGATTCGTTACCCCAATGTGTGTAGTAACGCTTCCATCTCAGGGACCAAGTCACCCCCTCCGTTAGATCGACCGGAGCGTGAGGCATCAATGCCGGCTTGCAAGATGGGTTTCGCTTCGTTTTTTCGCCCCAAAGAGACCAAGGCGCGCCCGAGGTGGAGATGCGAGGCCACGTGGGTTGGATCCAGTTGTGTAGCGACAGTCAGGTGCTCGACCGCTTCCTCGAGATTGCCGCCTTCTTGAATGAGCTTGTTCCCTAGCCCGTAACGGCCGAGAAAGCCCTTGGGGTTTTTGGCGACCATTTGTCTGAACGCATCAAGATCCACGCGACCTCCTCGTTTGTTCAGAGTGCATAATACCACTGCACGGATGGAGAGAGCCAGACCTCTAACCGGATGCTGAAGAAGTCCGCTTGCTTCGGCCTTGATCGAGATAAGGCACGTTTCAAGGTGAAGAGGCTGTCTTGGCAGGCTCGGGGCGAGCGGGTGAAATATCCGCCAGGGTTGGGAGGGTGAAAAGTCGGGCCTTTTTGAGTATCCTGCTTGCCGATGTGTGATAAACGGTTTTGTGTAGTAGCTACCGGGGAGACGCGTCTGCGATTGGTCGAGAGACGGGAACGGCGCGGCTAGATGAACGGCGGACTCCAACGGACACGGTGCGAATCGGATTGCTTCGGGGTTCTTCGCTGCTTGCAAGGTAGAAGGGCGAGTCTTGAATCACTTGATTGAGTAAGGCTGACAAGCACGCTTCCGTGACCTGACCTTTTAACTGTTCAATTACGTCTGGGCTCGCGCCGAATAGATGGTAGTGGGCCGATCCGTTGGATGTGGCGGTATAGCGCTTTACCTGCCCATCCCATCGTTCCATCTCAAGCGACATCGTGGCTCCATAGTCGTAATTGAGCGAGACGAATGGCGACAGTGCAAACATCGACGCGCCGACGAGAAAGCTTCGCCAGGCAGCTTGGCCGGCATGGGGTTCTACAAGATTCTCGATCGACAGGCGCACAGTGACGCGGGCTTGGTTCGCCGTCGGTAGCATGTATCCCGATTGATAATGTTGAGAGAACAGGCGAGTGGCTTCGATGGCGCCGAGTACCTGTCGCTCAAGGATTGCGGGCGGAGCGATCGATGAGCCGTTGTGAGTCACCCGTATCGTCTCGAGGAGAAGAGGGACTCGTGCATCGGTGGCCACTGTGGCGTTGGCAGGCGGTACGGTATCTATGGGGGCAGCCAGTTCGATCCAATGTGAACAGCCGGTTCCAAGGCCGAGTGTCATGGCCAGAACACTGCCAATTAATGGTCGTGAAAAAATCTGGCCCATCATCTCGCCTCCTCGTGAGTTAGAAAAAGAATGAGAATCCGCCAAAGGGCAGGCTGGCATTGAGTCCGAGGTTCGGATAGCGCGTGCCGGCATTGGAAATATGGTGAAAGCG
>JBGTMB010000343.1:0-40854 GCA_041743755.1 Nitrospiraceae bacterium
ACCGATGGGCGTGGGGAGTGGATGGTGATCGCGAAGTACCTAGGTGGCGATCGGTTTGAAGATGAGTGTTATCTGCAGATAGCGGGTAGATGAATTGTTTCTCAGAATTGGGATTGTTCCAAGCACCCCGTTCCCCTTTCAGCATCCTGATTATTCCACACGATATCCCTTAGCAGCCAGGCAATTGTCTCGCATTGCGTTGATCGTTGAGAGTCCATGGAGAGCCCGTGCGTGGTCGGCGGAGCTTTGGGAGCCCACACTGAAAGGAAAGGGAGAGCCCTGGTTGTAGAACTGCTGCGGGTTCGCGAATCTTGCCTTGTACTCACACTCCATGTAATCCCTCTTCACATCTCGTTGAGCGAGCCCTTGCGGATTACCTCCACGCTCATAGGGGCTGGACGCGCATCCAATGAGTGAGAAGAATAGTCCTCCCATCAGAACGTTTCTTACTGATGAAGATATCATAGTGATAGGAATTACCATTCGATCGGGTCGTCGTCAAGCTGACTTATTCTCCTTCGCCGAATACCCCGCAGCTTGCTGTGGGGAGCTTCATCAACGAACAATCGTATCGGCGCAGCGATTACCACTGACAATGGCGCTTTCGAGGTTGGGAGGCCAGCCTGTATCGGTCCAGGCGCCTGCTAGCAGCAAGTTGGCGATCGGACTGCGTTGGATGGGTCGATGCATTTTAGTCCCGGGTTTGAGTGAGAGGATGGCGTTGGATACCGTTCGATGATGGGTTGACACGACACGACTTTCAGCCATGAGAAGACCCCACGATCTCAGCAGGTCGGGGATAGCGATATCACGTGATGAGTCCGGTTGGGTTTGCGCGAACTCACTATCGGTCGTGATGAGCGAGAAGCTTGTGTGATCAGACGTTCGCGCTGTGACAAGTACCGAGTGAAAGGATGTGCCGCTCAGCAGCACGAGGCGAGAGGTGGGACAGGCTTGCACGGCATGCAGGTGGAGCATGGTGCGATCGATCGATTGTAACTCTGTGAGCTGTTGAAAATAGGCATAGCGGGTCAGCCATCGCTCTGGAAGCAGAGGTGTGAGCTGTTGCGGGGGTAGGGCGGACACATACCAATCGGCTTGCAACAAGGAGCCATCGCCCAGCAGGACCCCTGAGATGCGGTCTCGTTCGTAACGGAGCTGCGTCGCGTCAGCATGATGCAAGATGGTCGCGTTTCCCTGTCTCAATACCTCGGTAATCGGTTGGATGAAGCGGGTTAGAAGCGAGCCCTGCACCACTGAAATGCGGCTATCGGGATGCGTGCTGAGGAACACGGGCTTCATCGATCGTATAAACGCATCGGCGGACATCGTGACGAGGTCATTGCCGGTTAACCATTGAGCGAGAGGATTCCATACGACGCGACTGGTCTGTCCGCTTTGTCCGATTGACGTGAGCCAGTCGTCGGCAGTGCGTTGTTCCAGATCAGTCGGTAGCTCTGCTTCACCTTCCCACAGCTGCTCCACCCATGATGCTAGTCGCCATCGTTCCTTCCAGGGAATCCCGGTAAACCTGAGGAGATTCACCCATGTGTGAAGCGGGGAGGGGAAGGCGGTGCGCGGGTAATGCACGAGGGAACCGTCAGGGAGGCGAAACTCTAGAGGGATTATAATCCCTTCCGGTTGCTGCAGAGTGGGATGCAGCGAGTGCAGTAATGCGTGGGTCGCGTGATGGCAACCGAGGATGATGAAGGGCTCAGGGCCATTCTGAGGGATTTCGCCTGTGAGGGTATTTCCAAAAGTAGGACCCCGATCGACGATCGTGACTCGATAGCCATGGCGGATGAGACGGTAGGCGGCTGTGAGACCGGCCGGGCCTCCTCCAAGAATTATGACGGACTGTGGGTTCGTAGGGGTCACGAGGATCGAGCGCGGAACCACACTCCGGCGGCCACCGCCAGTCGATGGCTTGCTGCAAGCCGGGCGCGAGGGCCGAATATCCGATGGCTCGGTTCCTCAATCTTTTTTAGAATTCTGAAATACACGGCGCGCATGATTTCAGCGACAGTCAACGCCCGCCGGTCGCCTGCCGGCAAGGCTTCGAACGCCGCCTGGGCTTTTGCGTAGTATTCATGGGCTCTCGCGGCTTCGAAGCGGACCAATTTGTGGATGGCGTCGTTTTCTTGCCGCTGGAGGATTGCCTGGTCGGTACAGTCAAATTTGTGGAGATCTTCTTGGGGGAGATAGATACGAGCTTGGGCTGCGTCGGTTCCGATATCCCGGAGAATGTTCGTGAGTTGAAACGCCATGCCGAGCGCGACGGCATAATCTTGTGCTCTGGCCGATGTGGGGCCGAAGATATGGAGGCAGATCAGTCCCACGACCGACGCCACACGATAGCAGTAGAGCGAGAGGTCTTCAAACGAGGTGTACCGCGACGCCGTCAGATCCATTTCCACCCCTTTGATCAGTTCATCGAAGTAGGTCTGTGGAATCGAGAGTACTTTCACATGCTCAGCCAAACTAATCGTGACCGGGAAGGTCGGTGTGCCGTGGTAGGCCGCTTCAAGTTCGGCTCGCCACCGTCGTAGCTCATCCTGGGGATTGCTTCCTGCCGGCGGCTCATCGACGGCATTGTCCACTTCCTTGCAGAACGCATAGACCGTGTACATCGCGGCACGTCGTGTTTTTGGCAGGAAGAGAAAGGAGTAATAGAAGTTGCTCCCGCTCTTCTTGGTGAGAGCCGTGCAGTAGGCTTGCGCGTCAGCGACGGAGAGTGAAGTCATAGGCGTTGTTGAATCGGCATTGGTCCCAGCCGGCAGGCGATGGATTCATGAGTGTGGTCATGGTCAGATGGGTGGAGGATGGCAGCCAAAATTTCGATCCCGTCAATCAAGCGAGGGCCTGGCCGGCTGAAATAGGAAGAGGCGTCGACCAGGTACGTATGCGCTGCCAACGATGGAGAAAGTCTCCATTGATCCGGATGCTGCATCAATTGAAGCAGCTCCGTGCGGGTTTTCTCAACGGAAAAACCGCAGGGCATGACAATGAGAACGTCTGGAGCTGCGGCCAAGATCTCATCCCATGTCACGACTCGCGAAGGGCTCCCGGGCTGCCCGAGGACATCCAGGCCCCCGGCTCGTTGAACCATCTCAGGAATCCAATGGCCTGCGACATACAGGGGAGAGAGCCATTCGATACAGACGACACGGGGGCGATGTGAGATGGTCTGGAGTCGACGGTGCACCGCATCCAGCCGATCGTGTAAGTGTGCGGCGAGACGGTGGCCGTCCGCTGACCGACCGGCGGCGTCACCGATCCGTACGACATCGTCGATCACATCAAGGACCGAGTTGGGGTTCAACGTGAGGATGATTGGCTGTCGAGGCATCGAACCAATGGCGTCCTGAAGTTGGTCCGGCGTAACGGCACAGACATGGCAGAGGTCTTGAGACAGGATGAGTTCTGGCTGAGCCTGTCGCAAGAGCTGGTCCTTCAGCCGATAGAGTCGCTGTCCTGAGGCCACAAGTTGACGAACGTGTGTGTCGATGTCAGCGCTGGCCAGTCCATGAGGAGGAATCATCGGTTCAACCATGATGGGTAGGTGCCTGATTGATGGCGGGTAGTCGCACTCATGACTGATCCCGACTAATTCATCGCCAAGGCCGAGCGAGGCAATCACTTCGGTCGCACTGGGAAGCAGAGAACAGATTCTCATAGCATCGGGTTCTTACGTGGCCGGCCACAACTGTTCGCGAAGATCCTTCAGGCACATGCGCGAAAGGTTTGGGACAACCGCATGGGCCTCATGCAGATCTTGGACTCCGTGTGTATTGGCTACGGCAAGGACTTTCATTCCGGCAGTTTTCGCGCCGCGGATCCCTGGGATCGAATCCTCGATGACCAAGCAGGATCCGGCGGTGATGGCGTGCTCAGGGCGTTGTTGATTGAGTCCGTTGAGGGCCTGGAGAAAAGGTTGTGGATCGGGCTTTCCTCTGGTCACGTCTTCTGCGCTGGTGATGTGAAGGAATTCTTTTCGGAGCCCCGCGTGCTCGAGGATCACCTCGATTTCATGGCGGAGGGCGCCGGAGGCAATGGCCAAGGGATAGGCAGTGGCGGATTCACGCACGAACTCACAGACCCCTGGGAAAATGACTTGGTGGTCACGTACCGATTCGAGATAGGCATGGGCTTTCCGCTGCATCAGGTGCGTGAGCGTCGCTGGGTCTATGGGATGCTGGTGTGCGGTGAGTGCCGCGATAAAGCAGCCCCGATCATCGTATCCCAAGTAGTGGGCATAGTAGTCGGATTCAGTCAGCTCGATACCGATTTCAGCGAGCGTGTGGCGGAAGCTGGAAAAATGAAGAGGCTCGGTGTCCGCAATCACGCCGTCAAAGTCAAAGATCATCGCTGCGAGTGTCGTCATGGAATCGTGTCGATCGTGCGGGTGTAGTTACGGGATACAAACTGGGGGGGATTATAGCACAGGGATCTCGCCTGAAAAGGCGAGAATATGTCTGGTCTGTCGGTGGCCGATGTAAGAGAACGTCGAGGGTTAGAACTTTAAGCGAAGGCGTTTCTCCGATATCCAGCCGATGGCGCCTTCGTCGGTGCGCACCGAATACACCCAGCCACCGGGTTGTAAATCACCGTCCATGACCGTCAGTAAGACTCCTGGACGAACGATTGGCCCAGGCTTGTTACTCGATGATTCTGCAAACAACGTAATGTTTCCGTCTGGAGCCGTGTTGTCTCCGGTGATGGTTACTTTTTGTCCTTCGCTAAACATCGGGTCGGAAGACGTTGCAACCGGGGCAACGGGTGTCGCTGCTGGTTGGGCTGGTGGGACAACTGCGGGAGCCACAGGGGTGACGGCAGTGGGGGGAGCGGCGGCTGGGGTGTCGTTGCTCGGAGTGACAGCGGCTTGTGGTGGTGTGAGCACCGGTGCCGGCGGAGCCACTGATGCCGGCGGTACCGGCTTCGGTTTCAAGGCCACTGGTGGTGGAGTGCTCTCCCCCAGGTACGGGCTCAGCCATTCAGCCACCCTGTCTTGTTCCATCGAGAGATAGGCGATGCCACCGACAAGCGCCAGGACAAGTACCCAGAGGATCGGGCTTCCTCCCCCGGATTTCTTCTGAGGGCTCACGGGGCCTCTCGCATTCATGGTGCTCGTTTGATCGAGTTCTTCTTCCGTGAATTCCAGATCCGGTTCCGGTTGGCGGGCAAAGAGAAGTGTCCAGTTAGAAGAACTCCACGTCGATGTCATGTTTCCGACAAGCGCACCCATCGAGCACCTCCCTGCTGAACCTTCAATGCACGGGGATTCGTCTGTAGAAATAGCTATCACCATCGCCGAGCGCTGTCAATTTTCCCGATGAATCCTGCGATGGCGACATGTTTTAGCAGGGCTGCGTCGGGCTGCAGGAAAAGACTTGCTGCTCTCTGCTGCCCGATCTGAAGACGGTGAGGCCCTTGCATTCAAGTCGATACGCGAGAATAAAGGCTTCGGCCACGTCGGCCTTGGTTGCCGTGGCTGGCAGATTGATGGTTTTCGAGACTCCGCTGTCGCTATATCGCTGAAACACCGATTGCATACGCACATGGTGAGCGGGAGACACATCGTGCGCTGTGACAAATAGTCGACGGACCGCTTCGGGGATCTGAGTCACATGTTGAATAGAGGGGGAACCGGCCAGGTTAGGTCGAAGTGATTTGAGGTTGAGGCCGAGTTCACGTGCGCGTCGAAGAAAAGCAGGATGAAGCGAGGTCAGCACGACGCCGTCCATGACGCGGCGGACCTCCAGCACGCCGTATAACGGTTCAATGCCGGGGGAGCAGCCAGCGATCAGACTGATGCTGCCGGTCGGCGCGATCGTGGTGACGGTCGCGTTTCGTTGTCGCCGGTGAAGCGGCTGGAGTCGGCTGCCTCGATAAGCAGGAAAGGCTCCCCGTTCGCCAGCTAACTTCACTGACGACAGGTGGGCGCGTGATTGAAAAAACTCCATGAGAGTGGTCGCCGTGAGGAGGGCGGCTTCAGAGTTGTAGGGGATATTGAGAGCAATGAGCAGATCGGCGAATCCCATGATCCCCAGACCGATCTTTCTCGTCTGTTTCGTTATCTGCTCGATTTGAGGTAGTGGGAAGCAGTTGCGATCGATCACGTTGTCGAGAAAGCGTACGGCGAGTGAAATAGCGCCGGCCAATCGGGTGAAGTCAATGGTGGGGCCCGCATCCGATTGCGCGATGAAATTCGCTACATTGATGGAACCGAGAGTGCAGGATTCATAGGCTAGAAGCGGTTGCTCACCGCAGGGATTGGTCGATTCGATTGCGCCAAGGCGAGGAGTAGGATTCGCGCGATTGATGGTATCGAGGAAGACCAGACCTGGTTCCCCGCTGGCCCACGCGGCGTCGACGAGCCGATTGAATACGAGCTGTGCTGGGATCCGCCGCGTTGGTTTATTGGTATGGGGATTGATCAAGGTATAGGTGCGGCGGCGTTCGAGGGCCTGCATGAACGAGTCGGTGACGCCGACAGAGAGATTGAAGTTTGTCATTTCAGTCGGTGTTTGTTTGAGTACGATGAAGTCGAGAATGTCTGGATGGTCGATACGGAGGATGCCCATATTTGCGCCGCGCCTGGTTCCGCCTTGTTTGATGACGTCTGTCGAGAGGTTGAAGAGGCGCATGAAGGAAATTGGCCCGGAGGCCACACCATTGGACGACGCGACCTGGTCGTCGTGCGGGCGTACATGGCTAAACGAGAATCCCGTGCCGCCGCCCGATTGATGAATGAGAGCTTGATACTTCAAGGTATCGTAAATGGAGGCCAGGGAGTCTTCGACAGGGAGGACAAAACAGGCGGAGAGTTGCTGGAGGCGCCGCCCA
This sequence comes from Nitrospiraceae bacterium, assembly GCA_041743755.1. Lineage (GTDB taxonomy): Bacteria > Nitrospirota > Nitrospiria > Nitrospirales > Nitrospiraceae > Palsa-1315. The sequence goes on from JBGTMB010000343.1 coordinate 6,847, forward strand.
GCGTTCATCAGTGTTGGCGAATTGGGGAGGAAGTCGAGTCTGGCCATGCACTCATACCAGCGTTGGGCCGCATGGGGCAACCGGCCGGCAGGGGAATACCGTCGTTCAGCCTGCGCGATATCTGTCGCGACGCGCAAGAATAGTTGTCTCGGCGTCTCGACGATCGTCCCAGCCCTGTTTCTGGCAAGGTAGCGCGCTCGAAGAACGGTGTTGGCTTGGGCTGACAGTCGAAGCCGTGGATATTGTGCTGGGTCTGGACGCGCGGTCGTTTTCATTCCCGACATCATGTCATTATATACCGGAAGCCGTCCGATTGATTCTTCTTCCCGAATTTCATGCAGTATGTGTAGCGAGTTTCTATTGAGGGCGTGGGGGAGACACGTCGCGCGCTTGCATCTGGAGCGCACAGTTCGGCAGAATAGACGCCCACTGATCGACGGCCATGAAATCCTATCGCGAAGAACTCTGGTTCGAGACAAAAACGCGGCGCGCGTACCTCAACATTACCCGGCAGGTTGAGGCGGCAATCAAGAAGAGCGGAGTCCAAGAGGGGCTCGTGCTGGTCAACGCCATGCATATTACGGCGAGTGTCTATATTAACGACGATGAGCCAGGCTTACTCAAGGACTATGACCGGTTCTTGGAAGGGCTCGTCCCTCAAGAAGCGGTCTATCAGCACAACGAGACGGGAGAAGACAACGGCGATGCCCACATCAAGCGTCAATTGATGGGGCGAGAAGTTGTGGTTGCCATCACCGAAGGTCGGTTGGACTTCGGCCCATGGGAACAAATTTTCTACGGCGAGTTCGATGGAAACAGGCGAAAACGAGTTTTGGTGAAGGTGATTGGATCGTGAGCCTTATGCTGTCCAGTCAGCGGCCAAAGCTTTGTGGGAATAAAATGTTTGAGCGCTTGCTACCACGGGAAAAGTTTGGCAACATGGATCACGATGTTGGATGGTGTGATAGGAGTGTGTCGATATGTTGAGTTGGTCTCGCCCTGATCCTCTCACACGAGATCTTGTCCATATGATCAATGCTCGGCGCCATGACCATGGCGATACCGAAGCGGCAATCGATACGCTGCAAGCCTTCTTGGAGCAAGGGCGAGAATACGACCTTTTAACCGTATTGGCGGCGTTAGACGAGGATATGGCGGAATGGCTCTTCGATCTTCTCGCGGAGGCCTCCTGCTCCCTGCTCATTGATGGACCAGCCGATGAAAAGTTATCCTATGCCATTATGGCGGCCTTGGAACTTCCTCTCCAAGCCAATTTGGCCCATCCACTTAAATTGAAAATCGATCCGGTTTCAACGGCTGAGTTATTACATCGACATCTTCGGCTCTCCGCTGGGACGGTGGTGCGTGTGGAGGCTCGCCTGTTGACCGACTCTACGCTGGAACCGCTCAGTCTCCAGGGTTTGAATGACCATTTAAGCACGGTGGTGGATTCCGAGCGGGCCACGTCAATTGCCGCTCGGCTTCATCCCCCTGTTGAAAGCACGGCCTTTCTCTTGTTTGAGTTGATCGGTGTGCCGGATTCAGGGTTGCCGGATTCACTGGAAGACCGGCACCGCCGGGCGCTTCTGGAAGGCCTTGTAGCGCAATGCCCCGAGTTGGCACTGGCTCCCGATATGATTGAAGCGCCGGTGTACGCCGCCTATGCCATGTTCGACGCGCAAAATGCCGTGCGACTCCATCGGTTGGCCGATGAAACTGCAGCGGTTTGGCGTGATCTGGACCCACTCGTCCGTGGCCGCACGATCGTGCATCTCCACACGCAGTGCGGGAACGGTGTCTACATGCCGGTCTGGACAGACCTATTCGATCCTGAACTTCCCGAAGACCACGGTCCCGTCTGGACTTCTCCCGATGTGTGGATCTTCACAGCCGATTTACCCATCGAGTGGCCTGGAGAAATGTTAACTAATCGGCTGCTCGCCGAGGGCTGTACCAGGTTCGAGAATCACATCGTCGAAGCTCCAGATAACTAGTCATTGCCCTGCTCGCTCTTCCTGCCTATCATCTGGTGATTCCCCGCGCGTGCCTTGCCGTGCAAGTGCTCACGGTTATGGCGAACCACAATATGTATCGGCTTCTGGTAGAAACCCGACAATTCGTGATTTTTTCGACGTCTTATCTTATGCTCGGTCTGAATAGATAGGAAGTTATTATGGCTGAGCAGACGTCATCGAGCAGCACGATCGCCGGTGCAATCACCATTGTAGGTCTTGGGCTCGTGTGGGTGATTGTCGCAGGCAATTTTCCGTCACAGGAAGAGTTGTTCCCAACTACGCCACCTGCTGAGGCTCGCCAGGTGGTACGTCCGTTGCCTTCACTGCCTGTGCCGCCCACGCTGGATCTCACCATTCCCACGTTGCCTCCGCTTCCTTCAGACGCAGCGATTGCGAGTCCAGGCGACGATCGGTCGCACGACGCCAATGTTGACATTCCAGTTGTGTCACGGCTGGATTCTCGTCCATTGCAGGCTGCGAGACTTAAGTGCGAAGCGGACATCGAACAATTATGTCCAGACTCTCCGGATGGTTCGCCGCGGACACGCTGTTTGCAACAGCGCGCAAAACAACTACCGCCGCTGTGTCAAAACCAGTTAAAGGAGCAGTTTGTTAAGTGGAAGGAAGATCGTAATCGAGTGATGGCGGCGTGCGACGAAGATGTTAAACGATTCTGTCGAGCGGTGAAACCTGGAGGTGGGCAGATCCTCCAGTGTCTACAATCACATGGCCAGGAAGTTTCCGACCGATGTTATCAGACCCTCCCGAAGGGGACATTTTTCTTCAAATAGCTCTGTCCTCGTTAGTGCGTTGTGCCGTTGGTTTTTGAAGGCACAGAGAATCTCAGCGTCACACCTGCTACCTCGATATGATCCCCATCCTTTAGATCGTATTGTCCCATTACCTGTATGCCGTTAATGAGCAGAGGTTTTGTACTCTGAGCATGGCTGATGGAATAGTTGCGGCCTCGTCGGGCGATTATCGCTGCAGCTTTAGGGGCAAACCAGCCGGTGAGGCGAATTGCCGACCCGTCTTGTGACCCGATGACATTGACCTGTTTCATGAGTGAATATTCTGGTTGGTCTGTTTTCCCAGCGAGGACAACAACTGTCGCAATGAGAGTCGGCTCGTTGGGGGTAGGGTCCGTTCTTTTGAGCACCATGGTTCGATTAAGTTCGACAAATGGAGCCTGATGCGCCGTGCCGGCTGCGGTGAGCTCTTGGAAAACCAGCCGGTGTCGGCCGATTGTGATGACGTCTGTGTCATGAAGTTGGTGGCGTGTGATGGCACGGCCATTAATGGCCGTGCCGTTGGTGCTCATCAAGTCTTCGAGAAAGAAGACGGCTTGAATCTTGACGATTCGCGCATGATGTCCTGAGACGGCGGGATCCTCAATCACGAGGCTGTTATCAGCTTTCCGGCCGATCGTTATTGTCTCATGCGTTAGTTCAATAGACTTTGAGTCTTGCCCCTGGAGTTTGACGAGTAGGGTGGCCGATTGTGGCAAAGTTTTTTGCATTTTGCTCTCTCCTATGCCAAGTCCTTGTGAAGGTTTACGCGGCGAATCGTTTTTTGAGCCGCTCCCACAGGCTTGCTTGGAACTCATTCCGTAGGGTCACGAGGACTACAGTCGTGTTGTCGTCGCCTCCGGCTTCATTGGCCATGACGATGAGTCGATCGGCCATGGTGTGGAGGTCCTCCAATCCACTGAGGAGGTGAAGGATATCGTTCGGGCGGACAGCACGGGTCAGTCCATCTGAGCAGAGCAGTAGCATGTCTCCGTGCTTGACTGGAGTCTCCGTGAGTTCGACGTCGACGGTGCTTTCGACTCCGAGGGCTTTGGTGACGATATTTCTACGGGGAGAGTGGAACGCTTCTTCTTCTGTGAGGAGTCCCTTGAGGATCTGTTCGGCCACCCAGGAATGGTCTGTGGTGAGCGCGTGAATGGCTCCGTCTCGAATGAGGTAGAGCCGGCTGTCTCCGACATGGGCAATGGCGAGCACGTCCCCGTGCAGCAATGCGGCAACGACGGTGGTCCCCATCCCGGCATAGTCCGATCGGCTCCATGACTCGCGATGCACGACGGTGTTTGCAACGCGGACTGCGCTGGCGAGACGGTTGGCCGGTGCAGATACCGAGGCATCACAGGGACCAATCAGCGGCAGATCTGCCTGTTGGGCTGCTTCAGCCAGATGTGCCTGAATGGCATCCACCGCAAGGGCGCTCGCCACCTCGCCGGCGTTGCTCCCGCCCATTCCGTCACAGACGACATAGAGCCCAAGTGGAGGATTGGCGACAAAACGATCCTCGTTGTGAGGCCGCTTGAGCCCGGTATCGGATTTTGCGCTATGCAGTCGTTCGAGTGCCAGACGATACCTCCCTTAGGCCGCGAGACTTTGCAGGCAGGCGCGGAGCTCGCTTGCGAATTCATCCGCGCGCCGATAGCGGTGAGGCAACTCTTTCTGTAACGCGCGGTCCACGATTTCTTGGACCATTGGTGGAAGATCCGGTCTCACGGTCTGAATAGGGGGGTGCGGATGATGGGTGATGCTAAATAACACAGCCGACAGGTTGTCGGCCGTAAACGGCAGCTGCCCCGTGAGGAGTTCAAACAGCACGATGCCGAGTGAAAAAATATCCGACCGACCGTCCACTTTCTTGCCCGCGATTTGCTCCGGTGACATATACGTCGGCGTGCCCATAACAATATTCGTTTGTGTCTTGCTGCTCGAGGCCATCTTCGCAATGCCGAAATCCATGACTTTCACGACGCGATCCTTTGTGAGCATGATGTTTGCCGGCTTGATGTCGCGATGGACGACCCCTTGCTGATGGGCGTAGTCCAGGGCATCGGCGACGGTGGCGATAGTCAGAAGGACCTCGTTGACCGGCATCAAGTTGGGTTTTCGCGCCGACTGACTCAAGGGGGTTCCCTCGATGAGCTCCATGGCGATATATCCTAAATCGTCCTCTTCTCCCGCATCATAGATCGTCACGATGTTCGGGTGAGAGAGACGTCCGGTGGATTCTGCTTCGCGGAAAAACCGTACCTTGATCTCTTGCAGTTTGTCGTCCTGATCGATGTGGTCAAGCCGCATGGTCTTGATCGCCACAAAGCGCTGAATCGTAGGATCTTTTCCCAGGTAGACCAATCCCATGGCGCCGCGCCCGAGTTCCTTCAACACTCTGTAGCGCCCCAACATGCTTGGTGTATAGCCATTGATCATCGATGTAGCCGCTAGCCCTGATGGTTTTGAAGGAGCCGCTTCTTCTTGCTCTATATCTTCGTGCTCAGAGAGCTCCTGCACCTCTTGACGTTGAGTCTGTCTGGATGAAGCGAAGGCTTCACGTAGAGAGTTCTGATTCAGGACCCATACGGCTGTGAGCCAGATGCCAGATCCGACAAGACCGATCGCATATCCCATCGCGTATCGTGAGGGGCCTATCTGTTCAATGAGTGGGAGGCCAATGGTTTTGAACACTTTATGGGCGAAGAGCATGACGATAAGAGTTGTGAGTGGAAGGACGAGGCGGCGGAGAAAGCCTAATCCACGACCGTTGTCCGGGATTTTTTGAGAGGCCGCAAAGGCGAGGATCCAAAGAATGGTAAGGGCAACTAGGTTGGCAAACAATCGAATGGCGGGAGGGCCACTGAGCGGCACATATGAAATTGAAACCGATTGGGTCAATGCGAGGTTGCTCAGCATGGGGCCGGCGAGGAGCGTGGCCAAGATGGCACAGATATAGGGAATGATCCAAGTCCAGGATTTCGACATGGCAAACGCGGTTGTCCGTGGATGTGCAAAGTGTAGCGGATAGGGAGAGAGAGTCAACGAATAGGGAGAAATGAGCAGCTGGCCTCTCGACACTCATGAAGAGGGGTATCTTGCAAACCGGACACATGATTGTCTGGGAAAGATGCGGTGTGACCAATGGGAATTGCGCTACGAATGATGCGCGTGGAGGGCGGCTTTCTTGAGCGGGGTGAGCAATTTCTCGGACACTTTCAAATCGCCCCGGCCTGTCCCCACTTCGATGTCCGGCTTGGTGAGACCGTGGAAATCGCTTCCACCGGTCACCAAGAGATCCAGTCGCTTGGCTATGTCGAGGTACTCTGTCGTCTGTCGCTTCGTGTGGGTACTGTAGTAGACTTCGAGGCCCCCGAGACCGTCGGCTTTCAATGCGGTCAAGAGCGTGTTCAGCCCTTCTCCCGATACTTTTGCCCAGGTAGGATGGGCCAGCACTGCCACGCCACCGGCGGCTCGGATCCAGGCGATGGCATCAGCTGGAAGAGGTAGTTCCCGCGCCACATACGCCGGGCGTCCTTCCGCCAGGTATCGGTCAAAGGCGTCTTTGGCGGATGAGACATATTTCTTTTCGATCAAGAGTCGCGCAATATGCGGCCGACCGACTGAATCCGTACCGGCTAAGGCCCGGACCTCTTCATAGGTTATCTCCAGCCCCAATGCGCGCAATCGTTCGATGATCTGTGGATTTCTGGTATGCCGGCTCACGCGTAAGGCGGCGAGGCGTCGAAGCAAGTCGGGGCTTTGCCAGTCTATGCAATAACCTAGAATATGGAGCTCGCTCTTGCCGATGCTTGAGCTGATTTCTACGCCAGGAATGATTTCAATCCCCAGTTCTGCTCCGGCTGCAATGGCGTCGGGAATACCCGATACAATGTCGTGATCTGTAATGGCCAGCGCCGTGACCCCTGCTTTGTGGGCCAGCCGAAGCACTTCAGATGGTGATACGCTTCCATCGGAGTGGGTCGTATGAAGATGGAGATCGATGCGACTCATATCACGTGTGGAGTAAGCGGCCGGGGCCTACTTGTTGAGCGGCGAGCTGTGCGGTAAAGGCAGCGCCTGGTCTATTATCGCCGTCGCGCTCGCCTTCCTTGTACGATAACACGCGGAGGGTAGAAGTGAGCCGGAGCAACTCGTTGTGCGCGAGGCAAAACTCCCATCGGCGTGGGTGGTGATGCCGTAAATAGTTGTCGATGGTAAAGGTTTCGTACAGTAAGACGCCGTTCGGTTTGAGAGAATCGATGAGGGCGGAGAATAGGGCACGATGGAGATAGAAGAACACGATGATCACATCATAAGTCTGCTTTGGAAATTCCGGCCGTTCCGCTGTCTTTCGTTCTAGGTCCACCGTCTGGACCGTGAGGTTCGGGAGATTCCGTTGTTTTGCCGTGGCGGCGAGCTGCGCCATGGCCTGTTCATCGTGGTCTATCGCATCGACCTGGAACCCGTGCGAGGCGAGATAGAGTGCATGACGTCCAGACCCAGCTGCTACGTCCAGCGCTCGGCCTTTGGGCAACCGACTGAGCTGTTGCGCTAAGAACAATGATGGGGGAGGATCAGTCTGTTGCGGCTGATGCGCCATGCGGGTTCGCTCCACCTTCACACCGACCGATCCGGTCATCTGCGAGAGAGGCGGGGCCAGCTTTCTGAGCCAGAGTGAAACCTTGGCCACCGGGAACTCCGTGAACAACATTTCGAGAATCTTTTCCGTGAATGTTTCCAAGAGCGCAGAGTCCTGAGTTTCACCCAACTCCACGATCCGCTCAGCGACCCGGGCATAGTCGACAGTTTTATTGATTTGGTCGGCAGTTTCGGACGGTGTTCCTTCGCAGTCCAATTCCAGATCGATCGCTAACGGCTGCGGTCGCCTTCGCTCCGCCAGCGCGACACCACAACGCCCTTGAAACTCCAATCGTTCAACTACCACACGATAGGCCATGTGTGCATTCTCACGGATTAGATTTCCGGCTGTCAACATATCGTTAGTGGGGTGTGCAAGATGGAGGACGCACGTATGCGAGTCCGTGCACTTCAACTACGTGGCAGCGAAGGTTCTTGCTTGGCCTGCATGGGTGAGATTTAAAGAGGGGGGGCGTCGATGAACTTGGAGGGCCATTGAGAAAATCCGTAATAGATTGTGTTTGGAATGTGAGGAGTTGAGTGGCCTGGCCCTGCTGTGGATCACCCTACAGCTATCGTGCCTTCGGTGCTGAACCCTATTTTTGACATCGTTACGGGTGCGGTTCCGGCTTCCTTCAGTTTATCTCCCAGGCCGGAGGCCAGAAGCGTTTGCTGAAGGCCTTCGGCGGTGTGGTCAAGGAGAAAGTCCAGCGCGATGACCACATAATGGAGAGGGTGGCCATGTGGGCCATCGATACGAAAGACATGCGCACGGTTGGTCCCCTCCTCGAAATCAGCGATATGGTGCTTGGGGAACTGCAGGCGTAGATAGAGGCGAATGACATCGAATTTGGCTAGATTGTTCACGTGCGTCTTTCCGCTTTTCCCAATTTATAGAGTCCAAAGCATTGAATAGGTTTGTCGTGCCTGTATCATCCCCGGTGAAGCCCACAACTCTATTATATACGTCCGCAATCTCTTAAAGTCAGAAGATTGAAATAGGGCAGTCAGGCTGTACTAGTTTCGTGGTTCCAAGCCAAACACCGTCACCCCTGTTTGCGCTACCTGTCACTATCTCGGTATGCACAAGATGTGGATGAAAACCTATCATCTCGCTGTGTTGTCTGCTCTGTTGTGTGAGCATCTGACGTTTACCCTGTTGATTGAATGAGCCTCATCGCCATTTGCGAATACCTGGACCTAGCCCACGTGACATTGCCAGTTAGAGTTTGCTCGTTGGTGATTGCAGACGGATGGATCATTTCTTGCTCTCACGACAGGTGCCGGCAAATTTTTCCCATGCGAAGTTCTGCTGCAGAACGATATCTTATTGAAATTTCACCAATTGTATTGCTCATCGATTAGGCAATGTGTGAGGCGCTATGATACGGCGAGCTATTACATGCTTATCCACACGCTTATCCACATCTCCTACACATCTTTTGTGGACAGCGCGAGCGAGGGGGCAAGGTCCTACTATCCTGCTGCCTTTCCTATCGCGGCATTCAAGGCTGACGTGGTCGAAATGCTTGATTGTGCGAGGTGTTTCCGCGCTGACCCCTACTTTAGTACTATAGAGTGTGTCGATAAGTGGTCATGGGGTGAAAATGATGCATGCCTTCTATGGTTGCTCATTCCTCATCCACAATTTCGCATCAAATGAGGGGAACTACGCATACAGTCGAATAATATTCGATCGAGAGGCTCAATCTCATTGTGTCATGCATGTAATCGGGCACCTGAAGGATGGTATGATCCATCCCTTTGCTGCCCCTTCTTCTCGATCATGAGAAATTTGGCAGTCGATACCGTAGGAGCACGCATCAATGCCGAAACTTGTCACAGTATTGCGACCGGAAAAGATTGATGAACAAGCGCGGAACTATGTCCGGTCCCATATCCTTCTTCCTGCTGGGACAATCGGGCTCGTCTGCATGGTTGGTGGAATAGGGGCACTTGGCTATCAATTACTCGCGAGTCATACCTACAGCTGGGTAACATTCCTCAGCAGCTCAATCTTAATCGTGGTCGGTGCGGCCTGTGGGTTCACGCAGGCTCGTTATCATCGCTATCTCTTTAAGACATTTCCTGAGGTGTATGCGGCAAAATTGAGGACCGCTGTAGCTCAACGTACGAGGAAGGCCAAGTCTGAGCCGGACGTGCCTGTCATCGAGCATCCGGGGCGCGGCTTTGTCACGGCTATTTCTATTGCAGGAGCGGTTCTGGTCTTCGGTTCATCAGCCGCTGCCTATATGTACGGCGATCTCGACCTGCTGCCTTCTGTGTTGGTGCCATGGGCGGGATTCTTCTGGGCCAAGTTGTTCTGTTGGCGCGGCGTGGTGGACTAACAGGATGCTGAAGAAGTGGCCGTTCTCATCCGTCCGACCCCGGTGCACGGAGACGCGCCTCGCCTCACGCATCGTTCTCGCCTCGGTCAGACGCTCAATGCACCGACGCGAGGCCCTAGCTCTTACGCCTTTTTCCTGTCTTCTTCTTAGGATTTTGAGGAGTTACGAGCGAAGCCTCAAGCTGCTTCATCCTCTCTTCCAATGTACGTATAGCCTGTCTGAGTTCAGGGAGCCGTGGAATCACGGCTTGGGCTTTTACCCAGACTTCGTGCGGCATCACCGGGGCCCCTGAAACAATTTGGTTGGGTTCGAGACTGCGGTTGACACCTGCCCGCGCGGCAATCATCACCTGATCTCCAATCACGAGATGGTCTGCCAGCCCTGCCTGTCCACCAATCATGACGTGGTGCCCCACGCGAGTACTGCCGGCGATCCCGACTTGCGCAACAAGGATGGAGTGGGCTCCGATCGTGACGTTATGGGCGATCTGGACAAGATTGTCGACTTTGCTGCCTTGTTTGATGACAGTTTGGCCGAGTGTGGCTCGGTCGACTGTGACGTTGGCCCCAAGCTCGACATCGTCCTCGATCGTGACTCCGCCGAGCTGAGGAATTTTGTAGTGCCGTCCTTGGTCTTGTATGTAGCCAAATCCGTCGCTCCCGATCACTGTGCCACTGTGAATAATGACCCGTGCGCCTATGGTACAGCCTTCTCTCACCACGACATTCGGATATAGCAGCGTGTCGTCCCCGATGATCGTATCGTTGCCAATGAACACGCCGGGATAGAGTGCCACACGCGCTCCAATCGTCACCCGATCTCCCAAAGTGACTCCGGGCCAGATCGAGACATCAGGTCCGATCTGGGTATCTTTGCCACGACTCACAGATGCATTGATTCCTCGAGGAGGGGAGATAGGGCAAAAGAAGGCGCGGGCGACCTGCGCAAAGGCCAGTGCGGGATTGGGGACGACGATGTGGGGATTAGCGATCTCTGGTAGACGTCGGTGGGCAAGGACTATTCCTGCGCGAGTGGGTCGGCCAGTATTCAGTATCCGATCTCCGGTGACGAAGGTCAGATCGTTTGGGCCTGCCTCTTCAAAGCCAGCCAGGCTTGTAATAGAAACGTGCGGTGACCCCACAAGGTCTCCCCTGACCAGATCGTGGATCTGTCGGAGTGTAATAGGAGGGTGTGCGTGCGTTGTCATATGGGATTAAGACTTCTTTTTACCTTTTGTCTTCGTCGGCTTTATCGTTTTCTTGGTCTTGGCGGGTGTCGCGGCTTTACCCAACCGTTTCTCAACATAGGTGACAACATGGCCGACTGTCGCCAGCCCAACCAGATCTTGGTCAGGAATTTGGAGATCGAAGGCCTCTTCGATACGATAGAGCAGTTCGATTACTGCCATCGAATCGAGGCCTAAATCCTCACGCAGATGGTGTGTGACACGTATGGCCGCAGGATCGCGTTTCAGATACTCGCCCAGGGCAGAGCGAATCTTCAGTGATATTGTGGGATCGGTTGCCATCAGTCGATTCTCTCCGTCTTTAGGCGTGAAAAGTGAAAGGTAAAACGTAGGGCTGCCGAGCGCTCATTCTCCAAAACGTTCACGCCTCACGGTTTACGTGTCACGTCCCACCCGTTTGAATACCACAGCGGCGTTGTTGCTGCCAAATCCAAAGGCATTCAATAACGCGACATTGATGCGACGTGCCTGTGCTGAACGAGAGAGTCCTGCCAATGCACAGGCTGGGTCCGGATCATCATAGTTGGCTGTAGGATGAATCTGCTTCGTATGCAGGGCCAGGACCGAGGCGATACCCCCCATTGCGCCGGCAGCTCCGAGCGTGTGGCCGATCAGCGACTTAGTGGCGCTGACAGAAATTTTATCCGCGCGCGATTTAAAGAGATGCCTGATCGCTTTGGCTTCAACGGCATCACCGATGGTCGTCGATGTGGCATGCGCGTTAATGTAATCCACTTGTGCCGGTGTTACCTCGGCGTCTGCAAGGGCCAGCTTCATGGTGTGGGCCACTTCCAAACCATCTTCCCGGGGAATCACCATATGATAGGCTTCGCTGGTGGCAGCATAGCCGGCAATTTCGGCATACACTCGTGCTTTACGCTTCTTGGCATGCGCAGCTGATTCCAGGATCAGGGTTCCGGCGCCTTCTCCCATGATGAAACCGTCTCGTGATCGATCGAAGGGTCGCGAGGCCTTCTCCGGCTGATCGTTGAATTTGGAGGAGAGGGCGCGTAGAGAACAAAATCCGGCGAAGACAAGGGGAGTAATGCTGGCGTCGGCGCCGACAACGATGACGACATCGGCTCGGCCCTCGCGGATACAATGGAGCGCTTGACCGAGTGCGTGGGCGCTGGAAGAGCAGGCGGTCGAGATGGTCAAGTTAGGGCCCTTGGCGCCGTAAGCCATTGCGATAATGCCGGAGGCGGAATTGAGGGTGATGACGGGGATAAAGTTCGGATGAACACGATGGGGTTTCTGCTGCTGGTAGAGCTGTGTGATTTCACGCTCGCCCATCACCATCCCTCCCATGCCGGCTCCGACGATGACTCCGATGCGGCGGGGGTTTTCCTTCGCCATCTGAAGACCCGAGTCCGCCAACGCTTCCTTTGTTGATACAAGGGCAAACTGCGCGTAGCGGTCCACTCGTTCGCCGTGGGGTGAGTCGAGAAACCGTTCGATCGCAAAGTCACGGACTTGGCCTGCGACTTTAGAGCGATAGCCGTCCATGGGAAAGGGGTCGAACGATGTAATGGCTGAAACCCCGGATCGACCGGCAAGGGCAGCCTTCCAAAATTCACTCACTCCGATACCGATCGGAGAGACGATTCCCATTCCTGTGACAACAACACGCGCCCGCATTTTTTATAGTCCCTTTAGTACCCTGTGTCTCTACTTACCGGATGCGCTTGGATCAGTCAACAAGCCAATGATGGTGGGTCGTAGAAGCTTTACCAGACAGGATGCTCAAAAATGCCGTCCAGCAAGGCCGCAGCGAGCGAAGAGGCGGAGGCGTACCCTTGCGGTACGTTGGAGCCTCTGAGCGATGCGAGAACGAAGCTGGCGGGATTTTTCAGCATCCTGATCTAATACCGTACTTTGAACATGAGATACAGCCCGAAACTCATAAAGAGTATGTTTGCCATCCATGCGGCGATAAATGGCGTCAAGACCCCGCCACGGCCTAGAGCGATCGCAATAGAGTGTGTCGTCCAATAGCAGAAGCCGACCGCCAACGCCTGTCCAATGCCTATCGCCATGGTGCCCCCTCTGGTCCCGCTCCCTCGCAGACTCAATGCAATCCCGACCAGGACCATGATGATCGTGACGAAGGGGAACGCGATTCGACTATAATAATCTGTCGTCAGCCGCGCCGTCTGAGACCCGTGCTGCTGTCGCCGTCTGGAGTAGGCCCTGATATCATGGAACGTCATTAATTCGGAGTCGCCGGCGAGCCATGTGGTGAAGTCATCGGGAATGAGGGTGAACCCGATGGGTTGGTGATCGAATTCGGTAGTCGACATGGTTCCATCGGTGGAAAATCGTCTGTGTCGTCCCTGGTACAGAGTCCACGTGGAGTCCTGATAGCGGGCTTCGTCGGCTTCAGTCACCTCGGCCAGTTGGAAGTTAGGAGTAAAGTGAAAGAGTCGTACGTCACCCAAAAGTTCCCCGCCGACTGAGACGCTGGTTACGTGCATGAGGCCATTGGCACCCACTCGTGTCCATGGCTGCTTGAGTGTCACGGCTGCAGCAGGCAGCTTTTTCTCGATGCGCGTAGTCCGGATCTCCTCTGATTTGCTCCCGGCCAATGGGATGATAGTAGAACTGAAGAGCAAGAGCACGAGGCTCATCCCCACGGCAAAGACAAGAAAAGGGGAGGTAATCCAGACTAAGCTGATACCGCAACTGCGCATGGCTGTAATTTCATGGCCTCTGGACAGTAAACCAAATGTGAGCAATGTCGCCATGAGGATGGCCAGCGGTGCAATTTGGAAGGAAATCGCAGGGGCTTTCAGGAGGAAATATGTGAGGACGTCGATCCAGCTGGCGTCATAGCGCAAGAAACGGCGAACTTTTTCAAAGAAATCGATCACAAGATAAATCGTCATGAGTCCGCTAAAGCACATCGTGAAGATTTTGGCGTATTCGCGAAGCAAATAGCGGAAGAGAATTGGCATAGGTTACCGGCGGCTGATGATGCTAAACCACACGACGGTGGTGATAGCGAACGTGATGTTGGGTATCCAGGCTCCAGCAAAGGGCGGCAGGGTTGCCGTTGTGACCAGGAACTCGCACGCGATGTTTAACATGTAGTAGACGATGACGACCAGCACTCCGACTGCAAATCCACCGATTCGACCGGATCGTTTCGAGGCAATGCCGACCGGGACACCTAAGAGACAAAATACCAGCGACGCTGTTGGAAAGGCCAGGTCTTTATAATATTCCATCAATCGTCGGAGCGCGGATGGGTCGCGCCATTGGGATTGTGTCAGTTGGGCGATAATGGCCTCGTACGACGGACGCTCCTCCGTGGCTGAGTAGCCGCTTTGGTTGAGCGGGAGTTTCAGGTCATAGCTTGCGAAGGACACGTGCTCGTATTGATCTGCCTGATTTGGACGGCTATGAATAACGCCGTGCTGGAGGCGTAAGGCGACTTGATCGGTAGACGCATCCACGATAACCTCGAACTGTTGGGCCACGATGATGCGAGGATTGTCCGCATTCCGTTCGTCGGAGACAAAGATTCCAGTCGTCGCATCTCCGGGGTTTCCGTCCGGGACATAGATCATCATCTTGGGGATGGGCTCGTTAAATGTTCCCCGATCGAGTGCTAACACCAGCTGATCGCGCAGGAGATTGAGCGCCACTTTTTTGAGATTCGTGGAACTCCAGGGTTGTCCCCATTGTGCCAACCACAAGGTCAGCAAGAATACGAGTAAGGCAAAGAGCGCGACAGGCCGTGCCAATCGCACAAGGCTCAGCCCTGCCGTCTGCATGGCCACCAATTCTTTGTCAAAGGAAAGGCGCCCGAAGGCGGTAATCGAAGCGATAATTCCGGCGATCGGGAGGGTGAGCACGAGGAAAGACGGCATCAGATGAGCAAAGACTTGCAGGACCGCAACAATGCCCACGCCTTTGGAGACCAGCAATTCCACCAAACGCAGGAGTTCCCGCGTGAGCATCACAAAACACAGCGCACCAAGGCTCACACTAAATGGGGAAAGGAGTTCGGTGAAAATGTAGCGATCCAGCAGCGTTCGTAGAAACATTCGAAGAATCACGCTCCTCGCCCGGTGGACACTATAGGCGAGCGGGCGGGGGTTGTCCACTTTGCCGGCGCAAAGGTGTGGCCAAAGAATGGCTTGACAAGATTTGAAATGCCGTGGTACATGCTGCGCGAGTTGTCACAGAGATGAGTTTCGTGATCGATGTTGTTTTTCCAATGACCCGCCACGTCAGTCTACTCTTCTTCCTGTCTTGTTCACTTCATGATGTGTGTTGCCAACCGAGTTTTGAGTCCGACTGCGCAACTATGCGTGGCGATTGAGGAAAGGAGTATTGTTGTGAAATCAAAAGGTACGGTCAAGTGGTTCAACGATCGCAAAGGATTCGGGTTCATTCGTCTTGAGACCGGGGACGATGTCTTTGTACATTACTCCGCGCTCCAAGGAGAAGGATTCAAAACTTTGAAAGAGGGTGAAAACGTCGAGTTCGAGGTCGTGCAAGGCGCAAAAGGGCCTCAGGCGTCAAACGTCTTGAAGACGATCGTTGCCGAGTCCTGACGTCGCTATTCTGCGGCATCGTGTTATCGGGAGGCCTGCCTCGGTATTGAGGCAGGCCTTCGTGTTTCTGCTGAGACGGGCCTCATCCCTAACTCGCATTATTCATGAAGGTTCGTTGCGAAAGCGTGCAGACGCGAAGCGAGACGGGCACTTGGAGGCGTGAAGTCCTGAGGCATACTCGTGCAGTATGTCGAAGGACTGAACGGCAAGACTGCCCGTCGCAGCCGCGTACCCTCGCTTGCAGCAGAAGCTTCATGAATAATGCGGGTTAAATGCCTCATTTCATTGACAACATGTAGTGGCACTGTTAGCGTTTGATCGGTACGGAGGTCTCACGTGGCAATCGACCGCGGTAACGTGTTGCATAGCGCACAGCTCTTCGCCTCACGAGGGCAGTTCGACGCGGCTATCAATGAGTGGAAGAAGCTCTCCAACGAGTGGCCGGGAGATGGGAGTATCTTCAACTCAATCGGGGAGTTACACATTAAGCGCCAGGCCACCAATGATGCTATCTCCGCTTTTCTGCAGGCGGCCAATGCTTTTCGGGCCGAAGGGGCCACTCTCAAGGCAATCGCCACATTTAAGAAAATCTTGAAGCTCGATCCGTCACGGTATGATGTGTACCGGCACCTCGGAGACCTCAATGCGGAACGTGGTCTGCTGAGCAGTGCGGTCCAAGATTACCTCACACTCGGAAAGCATTGTCTTAAAGGGGGGAAAAGCAAAGAGGCGTTAGATATCTACAAAAAAATCGTCGGCCTGGATCCGTCGAATCTCGATGCCCAGCACCGAGTGGCGGAATTGTGTGTGCAAGAAAATAAGCAAGACGAAGCCACAACCGTCTATTTACAGTTAGGGCGTGAACGGTCTGCACAGCAGCGCCATGCGGAGGCGAAAGATGCGTATCAATCCGTCTTACGGATCGATCCCGCCAATAGCGAGGCCCTCCAATTTATAGAATATTTTAAAAAGACTGAAGGGAGTTCTAGCCCTGACGCCAAGTCTGGATCTGCGCAGCCGATAGCGGGTTCTGCAGGAGGAACGCCCAAAAGTGGCGAACCGCTCAATCTGCTTTCGGAAGCGACCCGCCGTATTGAAGCCAAGCAGTTTGCTGGGGCTGAGGCCATTCTTAATCAGTTGTTGACCAAAGAGCCTGGTAATCCGGATGTCTGTCAATTACTCGCAAAGTTGCATCTGCAACGCGGAGATCTACAGGTGGCGCTTGGGGAGTATCGCTACCTTGCCGGAGCCGCCTTGCGCGCCCAGGAGTATGCAAAGGCTGAATCGTTGATGACTGACTTTTTAGCGGTCGAACCTCAGTCGGTTGCGATTCTTGAACTCTACGGAGAGCTCCATGAAGAGAAAGGCGATGCTGCCAACGCGGTGATCCAGTATGGAAAGGCCATCGAGCTGTTGCTCGAACATCCTGAGCCCGGGATGCCGACGTTGCACGAGGAACTGTTCCAGAAGGTAGTCGAGCTGGCGCCGGATAGCCCGACCGTGAAGAAGCTGTCGGCTCTCATGTATGGCACTGCTGTCGATGAGTCACCTGTATCCGCCCGGTCCGAGATCGCTGCGCCTCCGGACGCCGCCATGCCGTCGCACACGGCCCAACCGACGGAAACGTTTTCGATAGCCAATGCTGCTCCGGACGAAGCCTGGAATGTAACTTCCACGGCCATGCCTCACCACGAGAGGCATGGTTCACTCGTTGAAGAGGAGCCTGTGCTAGCCCACCTGGAGCCGCCCGAGTTCTCAGACCCTGAACCAGTTGCGCAGGACCACGAGTGCACTGTATCAAGTCCAGAACCGGACGAGCCCGAGGCGTCATTGTCAGAAGCGGAAGGCTCGTCTGTTCTGCTTTCGATGGGCGAGCAGTTTCAAATCTATATGGCTGCTGGGCAGCAAGCTGAGGCGGAAGAATGGCTGAGTCACTTGGTCACGGCGCAGTCGGACCATGCCGAGGCTCGAGAGTTGTTCGGTTCACTGCTTGAAGCCAAGGGAGATATTGCTGGTGCGGCCATGCAATATTCCCGAGCGCTCGAACTGCTTTTGGCTCAGCCACAGAATGAGACTCAGGCTCAGCAGGCGGGCCTCTATGCCAAAGTCAAAGAACTCGCCTCGGCCAGCCCGTTGGTCGCCAAATGGGCTTCGACGTTTGCACCAAAGCTCCAAGCGCCGGCGTCTGCCGTCGAGAAACCGGTTTCAGCTCCGTCAGGGAACACGATTGACTCGGACACTCACTACACGCTGGGGGTGGCTTACAAGAATATGGGGCTATTAGACGAAGCGAAGGAGGAATTCTCCCTTTCGATGCAGAGTCACGAGTTTTTCGCGGACTCCTGTTTGATGATCGCAATATGTTTAAAAGAGCAGGGAGAATGTCAGTCCGCGAGTGCGCAACTCGAACTGCTGTTGCAGGATCCGAAGTGCCAAGGTGCCAAGGCGCAAGCCATTCGTTACGAACTCGGTTTACTCTACGAAGCCCAAGAACAGTGGAACCAGGCTGCCGAAATGTATGAATCGATTCCAACCTTCCACGATGTGCCGGACCGACTCGAATCAGTGCTCGCGCGCAGGGGGCCCGCTCAGCCCGTTTCCGCATTTCGATACGCCAACTGATCTGCCTCACACACAATCATCCGAATCCTTTGCACCTAGTAGCTTGTTGACAAACACTTTCCCGCTTCGAAACCCCGAGCGCTCCGATGTCATAGGCTTTCTCAGAGATCCTCGCAGGCTGTTAAGAAAGGCCGTCCAGCAAGGCCGCAGCAAGTGAAGAGGCGACATCGTACTCCTTGCCGTACGTTGAGCCTCTGAGCGCCGCGAGAACGATGCTGGCGGACTTTATCAACAGCCTGTTATGGAATTCGATTGAGAGCCGGATGTCCGTCGAGGACGGCCTGTATATTCTCCAAGCAGACGAGTCCCATCTGCACCCTTGCGTGGAGTGTGGCAGAGCCTAGATGGGGGAGGAGAACCACCTGTTTCAACTGCGCCAACCCTGAATGTATGGCCGGTTCCTGCTCATAGACATCGAGTCCCGCCCCGGCGATGACTCCGGTCTTGAGAGCATCGAGCAACGCTCCTTCATCGATAATCGGACCACGAGCGGTATTGATGAGGAAGGCGGTGGGACGCATCCAGGACAATTCGCGCTCGCCGATCAGATGGTGGGTGGTCGGGGTGAGAGGTGCATGGATTGTCACGACATCGGCCTCACTCAAGAGTCCGTGCAACGATCGATACTCCCACTCGCGAGGGAGAGACGAATGGGCAATCGGTTGGCGTGAGTGGTAGCGTACCGGCATGCGAAACCCTACCGTGCGCTGAGCTACCGCTTGTCCAATCCGTCCCATGCCGATAATTCCCAAGGTCTTGCCCGAGATCTCCGTTCCCATAAGTTGCGTTGGACTCCACCCAGTCCAACGACCGGATCGAACAAGAGTATCCCCTTCGACAATGCGGCGGGCCGTCGCCAAGAGCAGGGCCCAGGTCAGATCTGCGGTGGCATCCGTCAAGACATCCGGGGTATTGGTGACGATCAGTCCGCATTCTCGTGCAGCGACGAGATCGATATTGTTATGGCCGACGGCATAGTTCGCGAGAATTTTCAGCCGAGTGGCCGCATGCATAGCCTCGGCGTCGATGCGATCGCCCAGGGTGACGATCGCCGCATCGGATCGGCAGAGTCCCTCACGAAGCGCTGATGGACTCGGCAACGTATCGAGCGGCTCCTGCACCAGCCGAAATCGCTCCCGCACGATGACCATAATGGGTTCAGGGAGAAGACGTGAAAGATAAAGGGTGGGACGTGTGTCGGTCACAAGCGCGTGCTCCTATGCGCACGTCACATCTTAGCTGGTCGCGCATTGTGCAACAACCACGCTTGTGTTGATCTCAAACGTCCATCTAGAATGAAGCACGCCTTCAACTATGACTGCACCAACTCTCATTCTGCCTGATCGGTCGCACGCCATCGCGTCAGACCTCCGCGCCGCGATAGGCGCAGAAAAAGTGAAAGATGACTATTCGACGCTCACCGCCTATGCGGTGGATGCGAGCATCTATCGGATGACGCCGAAGGCCGTCGTGCTCGTGGAATCCGAGGAGGATATTGCGGCGACGGTCGCCTATGCCGTGTCGCGTGGCATTCCATTGACGCCGCGCGCTGCCGGAACGAATCTGACTGGCTCGGCGATCGGGTCCGGAATCATTCTGGACGTCTCGCGGATGAATCGGATTCTCGAGCTGAATCGAGAAGAGCGCTGGGCTCGGATACAACCCGGTATTGTTCTAGCTGAATTGAACAAGCGACTGGCGCACGACGGTCTGTTATTCGGGCCGGACCCCTCCAGCGGCGAGATGTGCAAGCTGGGCGGGATGCTGGCAAACAACTCCTCCGGTCCCCACACGCTACGGTACGGTTCCGTCAAAGATAATGTGGCGGCGCTCCGTGTCTGCCTGCAATCCGGCGAGTGGCTGGATGCCAAGGCCTACGGGCTCGACGACCCGATCTGCATTGATCTGATGAAGGCCCATACGTCACTTCATGATCTGCGGTGGCTACTACAAGACCATGCCACACTGATTGCACAGAAACGTCCCACGGTCAGCAAAAACAGTTGTGGCTATAACCTCTTCGGTCTCGTCGATGGGCTCGCGCGAGGCCGCTTCGATCTTCCCAAGCTCTTTGTCGGCAGCGAAGGTACGCTCGGTCTCTTTAGTGAAGCCACTATCAGGCTGGTGGAGAAACCTTGCGCGACTCTCACGGCACTGATTCATTTTCACCGCTTAGAAGATGTCGGAGACGCAGTCCCGAAGCTGCTGGAGTTGAGTCCGAGCGCGTTAGAGGTGATGGATGCCAACACGCTCAATTTGATCGGGCGGGCGAAGCACGGTATCCCGGCGGATGCAGCCGCCACCCTCCTCGTCGAGTTGGATGCCGACGACGCAGGGATCGATCTTCGCACGCAGGCTGAGCGCATGACCGAGATCTGTCGCCGCTATCGGCTCACGTCCGATCCCGTGATCGCTTTCGATCCTGAGCAGCGCGACCAATTATGGAAAGCCCGCAAGGCGCTCTATCCCACGCTCTATAGATTCGACCTCCGAAAGAAGCCCATCAACTTTGTCGACGATGTGGTGGTGCCGGCTGAACGGATCAGCGAACTCATCCGGTATCTGGAAGATTTTTTCGTAGAGCAGCACGTGCCGGTCGCGATTTTTGGTCATATCGGAAATGGAAATGCCCACATCATTCCCTTGCTCGACGTAAACGATCAAGACGATTTTCAGAAGATGGTGCAGGGCTATCACGAGATACACCAAACGGTCTTAGGCCGCTTCGGCGGCTCGATCTGTGGGGAGCATGGAGATGGCCGGGTGCGCGCAGAATATGTGAAGACGATGTTCGGCCCGGAGCTGTACGACCTGTTTGTGCGAGTGAAGCAGAGCTTCGATCCATCCGGGGTACTCAATCCCGGCATCAAGATCAGCGACCGGCCCTTCACGGACCATAT
Source organism: Nitrospiraceae bacterium (assembly GCA_041743755.1). Classification (GTDB taxonomy): domain Bacteria; phylum Nitrospirota; class Nitrospiria; order Nitrospirales; family Nitrospiraceae; genus Palsa-1315. The sequence goes on from JBGTMB010000343.1 coordinate 27,969, forward strand.
CGACTATGAGCGATTGTCAAAATCCTGCGCAACCTGCGCCAAGTGTAATGCCGTGTGCCCGGTCTACGATGTGTTCCAATCAGAAGACATGAGTTCACGTGGGTGGTTCGAGATCGTCACGGATAAGAACTACAGCTATCTCAATTCGAAGCGAGTGGTAGAGGCCTGTCTCAATTGCAAGTCCTGTCGTACCGCCTGTCCGGCTGGTGTCGATGTCTCCCAGCTCATCCTGGATCGGCGTGCAGAGCATCCAAATAAGATGGCAGGACTCATCTTTCGTTTCCACGCACAAACAGCACGATTTGAGCAATTCTTAAAGTTTCTAGCGAGGTATCAATCGATATGGGATCGCCCGCTGATGCGGCGTCTACTCGATCGTCTGACGAAACCGTTCATGCGTGGCCTCGCCGAGACGGCACGACTGTCGCCTCAACTGGTGTTGCCTCGACTAGCCACACGACAGCTCCGCGACCGCTATCCCGATCTGATTCCCCAAGCCGGCCGAGCCGCTCGCTCGCCGGTGGCCTATTTCCACGGCTGCGCGGCCAACTACTTCGACGATGGAGTGGGGGATGCCGTGATCGCTGTGCTGCGAAAACATGGGGTCGAGCCGGATCTGCCGCCGCAACGCTGTTCCGGAACGCCCATCGAAACCTACGGGCATCGCGCGTTGGCTAAAGAAGGGGCGCGGGTCAATCTTGCGTCGATGGCTGGGTACGACAAGGTGGTGACCGGCTGCGCGTCCTGCACGCTCATGCTGAAGGACTATCCCACCCTATTCGCCGGTCAGCCGGAGCAAGCGGCGGCCCAGGCCTTGGCCAAACGGGTTACACATATTTCGGAGTTCGTATCCCAATCGCCGGTGAAACCGGCCATGGCCAGTCAGCAATCCACGAAGTGCAAGGTCGCCTACCATTCCTCCTGCCATCTGCGAGCTGCGGGAGTGACCAAAGAGCCTCGCGCGATTCTGCGAGGCTTGCCGGGCGTCGAGTATGTGGAGATGCCGGACGCCGATCGTTGCGCGGGCGGAGCAGGCACCTATCTCGTGAAGGATTTTGAGACGTCGCAGCGCATCGTCGAACGCAAGCGGCTGGCCGTCGAACAGAGCGGCGCTGAGATTGTCGCCACCAGCTGCCCGGCCTGCATGATTCAATTACGCACGGGATTGCAAGGCACAGCGGAGGTCAAGCACGTAGCCCAACTGCTTCAAGAGGCCTACGAGGCTGCAGACCGGCAGACGACATACACGCGATAGATGAAAGAAGAGGATACAAGGCTCCTATGATTACCGTGCTGGTCTTTGGATTGACACTTCGCGATGCGGTTGGAGAAACGGAATTCGAGCTTGCGGCTTCGGAGCCGACCACGGTCAGAAAACTCATCGAGGCGAACCAGGATCGTATGGGCCCGTTGCTACAGTTCCTCTTGAACCGGGAATTGATGATTGCCGTAAACAAAAAAGTAAGCGGCGAAGATACGGTGATCAAGGACGGCGATATCATGAAGCTCTCCCACCAATCACGAACGTCGTATGATGGGACGAGAGACATTCCGATCTAGCCGAATGCTGAAACAGTCCGGCAGCTTCGTTCTCACCTCGAAAGCATTCTCAACGCAGCCCACCGGGTTAGAACTGCGCGAGCAGTTCGGGGTGGGCGGGTGAGAAATGCTACGCCTCCGGTGCTTTCATCGGCTGCGGCCTTGCTGGCGAACTGTTTGAGCATTCGGCGTGAGCGCAAGACGGGCGACCACATCGTTGGAAAGCCGCCCATTTCCGCGTATCGACCGTTGACAGAACCTTCCCTGCCACGTAGCCTGCGTCAGCTTGTCGGCCCATGATTGAGGTCTGTCAATGCCGCGTAACGATCAGGCTATCCGCCAACTCGTCATCCTCAACAAACTCGAAGCGTCACGTCACGGACTCACACTCGACCAACTTGCCGAAGCGATAGATCCTGCCGCCACACGCCATCCGCGCACCCTTCGCCGAGACCTTGCGGCCATTGAAGCGGTCGGCTGGCCTCTCATGACGGAACGTGTCGAGGGTCAGGTGCGATGGAAACTCCTGGAGGGGTTCCGCAACATCCCGGCGCTTCGCCTCTCTCCCACCGAACTCATGGCATTGACGGTCAGCCGCCGCCTCATTGCGCCGCTCGAAGGGACGGAACTTCACGCCTCGCTGCAATCGGCCCTTGGCAAAGCCTCTGCGGCATTGCCCCCACAGGGGTTGGAGTTGGCACAGCAACTTGAACACACCTTTTCCGTCGGCCTTGGTCCGCATAAGCGCTATCGGCATCACCGTGAGATGGTCGAGCGGATCACACAGGCCATCGTGCACAAGACGCGCATACAAATGCGGTACGATTCCGCGTCCCGTGGCCGGATGACTCGCCGAGACGTGGATCCCTATCGACTCTGGTATGCCTCGGGTGGGCTCTATCTCGTCAGCTATTGTCATCTGCGCAACGAGCCCCGCATGTTCGCAGTGGAATGTATCAAGTCCGTGACACCGACCGATTTCCCCTACCAAATCCCGCTCCATTTCGATTTCGACGCATTTGTTGAAGATTCGCTCACCGTCATGCGTGGGCCTCGAATGACGGTGGAGCTGGAATTCGATAAGCCGACAGCCGCCTGGGTCAAAGATCGCGTCTGGCATCCCAGTCAGCATCTCAAACGATTATCGAAAGGGCGCATGCAAATGACGCTCTCCGTAGCGGACAGCCGCGAAGTGGTGGGTTGGGTGCTCAGCTTCGGCAGCGGTGTGAAGGTGGTGCACACGGTTTCATTACGAACTGCGGTGGAAGAAGAGGCGAAGAAGATCGTAGGTCAGTGATGACGATGTCAGCGGCGTTTCACGGAAGCGTGATGGCGGATCTCGGCCCGTTCAAGTTTCCTCCAATCCAGGTCGAGATGGATCTTACCGCTCAAGGACTTGAGCCGATCCAGCTTCTTCCTGCGGAGCAGGTCCGCCGCTGCCTGACCAATGACCTTGGTCGTTATTATCTTTCTGTTCGCCATGCTGGTAGCCTATGTATGAGATAGGCAGATGTCAATTGTTCTCGCTGGAAATCCGGCGTGGGCTGGAACGTGGGCGGGCGACACACAGATGTCGGCAATGACCTCGGATGTCATGGCCGGATCGGAGAGCGAACCAGCGCAGTGGACAGAAATCTATACATGATCGCGGGGAACGCACCGACGAGAAAAATGTTTCAGGAATGGACCTCGGATGTCACGGTCTTCGAGTATCATGAGCACAGCCAATGAACGTACAGGCAAGAAGGCAACCATGAAATACAGCATGCTGATTGCGACGATGCTGTGCATATGGATCACAACGGGTTACGCCGAGACGGGCTTCGACCGGCGATACGAGCGGGACTACAACATCTTCAACCCGGCCACGCAGTATCAGCCGGATAACCCGCTCAATCCAGTCAATGCTTACGATCCAAATAGTCCATTCAATCCCGTGAACCGTTATGATCCGGGCAACCATACCAACCTGGCCAACCAATACAGCCCGAACAATCCCTTCAATCCGGTGAATCGGTATCATCCCGACAATCCGTTGAATCCGGCGAACAAGTACAATCCCGATGTGCCGTTTGCGCCGTTGGATGGGGGGACAATTGGCAGGAACAAGAAGTGATAAGAGCGAAGGTTCGTCGATTACGGAGCGAACAGTTCCGCAAGAAGGGTAAGGACATGATCGGCAGTATTGGGAGCAATCGTGCCGAGGCGTTTGACCAGACGAGACTTGTCGACCGTGCGGAGTTGATCGAGAACAATCTGTCCCGTCTTCCGTTGAAAACGAACGGGCACACGCGTGGGATAGAGGCGGCTTTTGGTCGTCATCGGCGCCACAATGACCGTATCGATATGGCGATTCATTTCATCTGGCGAAATAACGAGGCAGGGACGAGTCTTTCGGATTTCACGGCCTTCAGTGGGATCGAGGCGAACGAGATAGACCTCGAAGCGGCGAACTACCAGCGCCATTCGTCGCGATCCCATTGGGAAGAGGAAGATCTTTCGCGGTCAAGGAGTGTGTCGTCGCCGGCCTGGTGCATCGCGCGGAAGGCGTCCTCCCACCCGCTGCGCGGGCGCGCCAAGGAGCGTACCACCAGCTGGTTCCCCTGGACGTCGACTTCCACAGGGCCGTCGAGATGGCATTGATGGAGCAACGATTTCGGAATACGGATGCCGCGAGAGTTGCCGATGCGGACGATCTTCGTCTTCATGAGCAGTGCCCTTTCAATGCCGTGTGGCCACTATGTAATTACATCGGACGTAGCGCTTCTGTCAAGAAGCGGTCGAGGAATCTTGGGTGAGCAAGAATTAAATTTCCAGATGTCACATCGGTGGGTATGCAGATGAATTTGGCGTGCCAGTCCAATTCCGATGTGCTCTTTGCGCCGTTGGATGGCGGGAGCGGAAGGCAAAAGACGCGGTAACGCATAGCAGTTGATTTATAGGGTGCATCTTCACAGTGCAGAATCATTTGTTTCGATATTGGGGCAAAGCCGACGAGAAATATGTCGGTGCAACAAGCTGGCATCCGCTGGCGTATCACTGTCTGGATGTATCGTCTGTGGCTGTGAGCTGGTGGGATGCAAGCCCGACTGTACAACGCACCTTCCTTGCCTCTTTCAATTACCCAGAACCGCAGCATCTTCGCGCAGGGGGGGCGTTTTTTGTAGCATTGCACGATCTCGGAAAGTTTGACGTGCGATTTCAGCTAAAAGCACCCGACGCGCTTGCGGCCGCGTGGCGTCCACTAGGGACGAGAGATCACGGTTTATCAAAGAAAGACATCGCGGAGTTCGATCACGGCGATTTTTACGCACCCCGCATGCCTGGGCTAATTCTCGACACCAACGAGGCAATCATTGATCACGACCGCAATGCCGATGGTTTGTGGCCCCACCCGCACGGTGCTCGAACTGCAATCTTGGTCGATGGAGGGTTGAAATGGAAGTTTTCCGCCTTCAGAGCCACCAGTCCGGCATGGACCCAACTATCAGAGTTTGTCGTGCCTCGCGGGGTAAATGACCCGAATGTCAGGGAAGGCAGCGAACCATCTGGCCCAGTGGCTCAAGCTGACGAACTGGGTGAAGGGTAATTACATCTGTGGGTGGGAGGTTACTGCGCCAAGCAAGGTTCAATTGTTGGGCGTCGTCACGATATGCTTAGCCTTGCCAAAGGCTGGAGGGACGACAAAGAACGCTTGCCCAAGCTGATCGCGATTGGGATGCGTGCGCGTGATTCATTGCTTGACGCCATATTTCAAGTAGCTTTTGGAAAAGGGGAACTAAAAGGCATTGGTTTGGTACATAAAAAGAAAGGCAGAAGAATCATCCGAGATAGGAAGGATGCTACCGGTTTTCACGATATTTCAGAGAAGCTGTTCTACGCTCGCACTGAAAGCCTAATTCATGAAACATTTTCTAACGAACCCGCCCCGATGGAATGGGCGGCTACCAGATCTGCTTATGCTCAACAGATTGCTAGTCACTGCCGCGCCATTTTCGAGAAACTCACCGATCCTTATGCGATGAAGCCGGAATTGATCCCGGTCATCGCCTGGGCGCAGTCTGAACAATGATCTCACGAAACTGATGGAGGAAGCATGACCGCCGAACTGCCTGATTTCGTTGGGCTAAAAATGCGCTACGACAATGAAACCTTCCCGACTGGTGCGCGAGCCGAACTGCGTCGTGTTGCCGAACCAAACGATGTTGCGCTCCCCCCTGCGCTCTACCGATTGTTTCCCGGCCAACGCCCGGATGACCGACACTTGCGCCTGGCGTATCTATTGCCCTGTTGTAAGCATGCGGCTAAGGCTAAATCACTTGGGGCACAACTGGCTGAAGCCAAAGTAGCTGAAGCACGAGTGCTGCAAGTCGCACGTTCCCATGCTCCGCTCGACATGGTGCAGTTGCGGCGGCTCTTGATGCACATAGAGGTGGCTCCGGTTGGTTGGACAAAATGTGCTGGTTCTTAAGTGGCGCCTCGCGGGTTGCTGACTACGCGGTCGTGCGCCGTGCAGGCAGGTTGTCATAGTACACCTGGTCTGGCGTCTTACCGTCAAGCGCCCGGTGTGGGCGCTGCTGGTTATAGAATGTCAGGTAGCGCTCCACGCCCTGGTGCGCACCCCTAACGGTGTCGTAGGCGTGCAGATAGACCTCCTCGTATCTGAGGCTTTTCCAGAGTCGTTCTACCAACACGGTATCCCGCCAACACCCTTTTCCATCCATGCTGATCTGGATGCCGTGGTGCGTCAGGAGTCCCGTGAACTCCTGGCTGGTGAACTGGCAGCCTTGATCGGTGTTGAAGATGGTCGGGGTACCATGTTGAGTGATCGCCTCCTGGACCGCCTCCAGGCAGAAGTCGGTGGTCAGCCTGGTGGACACCCGCCACGCCAACACCCGGCGACTGGCCCAGTCGAGCACGGCGAACAGATACACGAAGCCCCGCGCCATCGGAATGTAGGTTATATCCGCCGCCCAGACATGATTGGGACGATTGATCGTCAGATCGCGGAGGAGATACGGATAGATGGGTGTGGGCCGGATGCCGACGGCTGAGATGCGGCTTGCGATACAGGGCCTCCAGACCCATGCAACGCATCAGGGGGGCCACCTGCCGCCGCCCAATGGCGTGGCCCTCGTGCCGTAAGAGATCGCGCAGCATACGGGCTCCCGCAACCGGAGACTGCAGCTGCAGCGCGTCGATCCTTCGCATCAGCGCGAGCACTGTCTCTGACACGGGCGTGGGCTAGTAGTACGCCGTGGACCGGGCCAGCTTCAACAGCTGGCATTGCCGCCGCACAGGCAGTGGATGGGTGCGCTCGATCATGGCTTGGCGCTCCGCAAGCCCGCCTTGGTGAGCGCCCCGGCTAAACAATCATTCTCCAGGGCCAATTGGCCCATCTTCGCGTGGAGGGTCTTGAGATCCGGCGTGTCTGCCGTCGGGTTGGCCCCGCCAAATACATCAGCGGCCCGGGCCAGCCAGTGCTGCTGCCATTCCGTGATCTGAGTGGGATGGACCCGAAACTGCTCGGCCAATTCCGCTAGCGTCTTGTCGCCTTTGCCCGCCGACAAGGCCACTTGCGCCTTACACGTGGCCCCGTGATTCCGTCGTGTTCTGTTCATCGCCTCGCTCCTCTGGTTCGCCACCTGCTGGTGGCTTCGGTGAAGCCAGGCTGCCACTTCGCACACGGTCCGAATTTCCGAAGCCCCCTCTGAGCTGTTGTTTACTTGTTTCCAGTTCCTGGATGAATTCCTGCTCAGCTTTCTTGGAATTCTCCCTCATTTCCTCTGCAAACCCGGGAATTGTCTTAACTGCATCTTCTACCGAGAGGGGCATATCAGATGAGCCTGGTCGTTTGCCGGGTAGATCGAATCGTACGCGGATAGATTTACAGGTCACATGGTTGATGATCGGTTTGAGGTCAATCGGAGTGCAACTCGCGGCAAGGCTGTCTCGCCCGTCTTTTCCATACATTTTAAAAAAAGGTTGAAAATTTGTCGGTCTTAGTGCCGAGTCCCTTTTCTTGGCCAGGCACAACAGAAGCAGCGAGTGGTCCTCCAAATTAATTCCGCCACCACGACGAGACCTAGTAGTAATCTACTGACTGTTTATGTACAGCACATTCTGGGCTCATTGCATGACTTGACATTCAAGTGAACAAAATTGGCGCCATCTTTTTCAAATAACCCCTCAATCGCCCATTCGCCAATATGGTTGCGCGTGGCCGGACACCCCGCACGTTTTGGACGGCGGCGGCTCTCTATGCCCAGCGGTGACGACGACGTTGGAGTACCGCATTCGCGCCTTACCTCAAATCCTCGTCTCGCGTCTGGAATATCCGTACGAGGAGTCCACGGGAGCTGGAGGAGGATGTTTTCGCAGGGGTGAGATTGCGCCCGGTGTCATCGGTTTAGCCAAGAAACAACAGCTCATCCTCTGCTCGCTTATTTGGGCGTTCGATCGATGACCGGTGCGGAGGCCTGAAGCCGGAACACCAGCCCACGAGAGCGGATGCCTCCGCCAATATGTCACTTCTGGGGAGCGCAAAACTGCAGGCGTAGTTTTTCTCAATCACATATGATATGTTTTTCCCCCCTAGGACCGGCAGGCATAACAAGCTATGAGTACGCTTCTCATCTCACTGATTCTGGCGCTGGTTGCGGTGGCCTTTTCCCTGCAAAATACCGAGGCGGTGACGATTCGCTTCCTCCTCTTCGAGTATCAGACCTCTCTGGTACTGGTCATCCTCGGCGCGCTCGCGATTGGCGCAGTGCTGGCTCTGATCGCGTCCATCGGCCCTCGCCTCAGGCGGTCACGTCAAATGCAGCAATTGCAAGATACCGTTGCCACCCAAGGAAGCCGTATCCATTCCCTGGAAGCGCAGCTTCAGCAGGCACAAACCCCGGCCAAAGAGTCTTCTTCATTTCTGTCTGAACTATGACGACACTGCCCCTACCCGATCGCTGGTTTCTTGTCCCGGTTCGGATGCCACGGTATGTATGCCATCTCGTGACCTGCAGCGTTTTCACGCTGAGTCTCTGCCAGGCGGCCTCTGGCAATCATGATATCCCCATCCCTCTGTCGGAAGAAGGATTTTCGGCGTCCATCGAATCGCGCCTTTCCGCGTCCCTACAGGCGTCCAATGAAGCCATCACCCATTACAACTTGGGGCTCGTCCTACTCTCGAGACAAGACATCAAGACGGCAACCGACGAATTCCAGGCCGCCATCCAGTTGAGTCCAGAATTCTCCGATGCCTATCACGGACTAGGCCTCTGCCTGATGAAACAGGGAGACATTCCCGGTGCAATCCAGCAGTATCGGCAGGCCATCCGGCTTGATCCGCTCTATTCGCTCACCCACACCAATCTCGCACTGGCCTTAGAGATGGGTGGCGAAACGGACGCAGCGAGGGACGCATACCATGAGGCCATTCGCCTACGGCCAGACAACGCGGTGGCCCGCAACAATCTTGGGATTCTCCTCAAGTCGATCGGTGACCTGGACGGAGCGATCGCCGAATATCGACTGGCGATCAAGAGCCGTCCCAACAATGCTCCACCGCACAATAACCTTGGGGTCGCACTGCAGGCAAAGGGGGACCTCCAAGCGGCGATCCTGTCGTACCAGGAGGCATTCCACCTGCAAGCCGGGGCTGGCGCCGTCTTGTACGCACTCAATCTAGGAATGGCGTTACAGGCCAGCGGCGATGTCGATGGCGCGCTTGGAATCTATCGAACCGTCGTGCGGCTGAAACCGGAGCTCGCCGAGGTCCACTACCAGCTCGGGACGGCATGGCAGGTCAAGCAGAAACCGGACAAGGCCATTGCTGAATTCCGGGAAGCCATCCGCCTTCAGCCTTCCCATGCGAACACCTATGCAGCACTCGGCACCGCCTACCAAATGAAAGGCGATTCCGATCAGGCGCTGGCATACTTACAACAGGCCACTAAATTGCGTACGGAAGCGGCACTGACGCATTACAAATCCGGTATGAAATCCCTGGTCAGTGGAAAGCCGCGGAAAGCTGGACATGCGTTTGCGGAGTTTCTTCGCATGATCACGGACAATCCCGACACCCACGACAAAATCGTAACGGCCAAGAACATGCTGAGCGAACTCGACGAACCCGCGCAAAAGGACGCGCCATGACCCGATCACGATTCGATCATCTCAATGAGGATTTGTGGACAGAGGGATAATCCGCGGTGGCCGCGTTCTCGGTTGTGTCATTGCAATGACGCTGCTGTCATTGGCAGGCTGTCTCTCACCCATTGCTCTGCACGAAGCAGTCATTGAATACGACCGCGCAGTGAACAGAATCCAATCGGACATGCTGCTGCTGAACATCGCTCGGGCCCATCACTTTCAACCCCTGCACTTCACAGCCGTCTCCAGTATCGCCGCCTCCTTCGACTTTACCGCAAATATCGGCATCTTACCCACTCAGGTGGAGCGCACCTCCTCGCCCGTCACACCTGGACTGGGCGTCAGCGTCGCCGAACGACCGACCATTACCATCGTGCCGATTGAGGGTGAAGACTTTACCCGTCGAATTCTGGCTCCGATGGACTCCCCTAGGCTCTCTGCACTCTTTCAACAGGGAGCCGACTTCGGCCTCCTCTTTCGTCTCATGGCGAAAGAACTCGTCGTGAGCGGTTATGGAGAGTCAGAATATCTGAGAAACGAACCCAGCGAGCGGGAGCAGTATATCGCCTTCCGACGGAGGGTCCTGCATCTCTCTTCCCTGAATCTTGCCCGTTCTCTCTATGTCGGGCCGATTATCTTTGAAGACGCGCTTCCCGTCTCCTTCTCCCCAAACTTGCCGACTGGCGAAGCGCTGGCTGCACTGGACAAGGTCATGTTAGCCCAGGACAAGGGATACTATTGGAACTCCCGTGCCAGTGACGGTGCCGTCGTGTTGACCAAACAGGTGATTGGTCGCATTGCGATCACCAATTATGACATCAGCAAACTACCCAACGAAGTCCGCCGACGGCTGAATGAGGAAGCCAATCAGTTGCCGCAAAATGCCGTTCTGGTTGATGTACGTCCCGGAAACCCGGGTGGGGATTATCCGCTGCACGGGTATTTTGTCTTGAGAAGCTTTCACGCCATGATGCGCTTTATCGCCAACAGCATCGACATCGCCCCTGAATTCCATGTGGAGAAGGATTCTCGAACAGGGCAAATCGAAAAAAACCCGCCCTGGACCCTCCTGATCGAAGAGACAGGCAACCGGCCTGATAATGCAGCCTTCGCCATTCGCCATGAAGATCACTGGTATTCGATTCGACGCGCTCCCCAAGTGGAAGGACTGGTGTTCCCATGGAATCAGGAGGCCTTCCGTCTCTTGAATCATCTATATCAGATGACCGTGACTGAGTTGCGGGCTGTGCCTACCCCCGCGATTACCATAGCCAAGTAAACCATTTTTTGAAGGAGCGCTCCCGTCGCTCCGAACGGCAGGCTGAGCGACTTCTAACCCGCTTCCGGAGATCTCTATGCGGAAACGCGTGATGCAATTCATTCTCCTCTGGGCCTTACGGGGCCTCGCGATCACATCGTTAACCATGCCGTCTCCCTGGGCAACCGCGCAGCCGGCGGAAGGGCCCACTTCGATCGCCACACCGAATAAGACGGTGAAAGGAGAGTTGGTCCGGATCGAGGGACGCTATTATGTCCTCAAGGACGAGCAGGGAAAGGAAATGCACCTGCTCGTCGGCCCGGATACTGTGGTGCAAGGCTCGCTCAAGACAGGAGATCGTATCGAGGTATCCGCCTCACCGATTGAGCATGCGATGTTTATCAAACCTCTTTCTCAGCGCCACGTCGAAATCAATCTGGACGCAGCGACGAGCACCATTCGCGGCCGACTCATCAAGATAGAAGGAAAGTACTATGTCTTGAAGGATGCCGCAGGGCATGAGTATCGCCTGCTCGTCACCGCGAGTACCGAAATGGTCGGAGCATTCAATCTGGGCGATGACCTGGAGATCGCGGTGTCGCCCGTGGAGCACGCCATGAGCATCCGGGCGAATCCTTGAGCAACTCGAAGTGTGAAGATGTCGGGCTGGTGACTTGAGCCGCGAATGGCGGGAGACAGTTAAGTTGGTGAGGTCCTCTGGCCATGAGGGCGAACAAGCTGTCCGATGGTCAATCCTTGCACGAGTATCGAGAAGACAACCACGGCATAGGGAATGGTGACGATCGCGTTCCGCGGGCCTCCTTGCGGAATCGACAGCGCCAGAGCCACCGAGATTCCGCCGCGCAATCCTCCCCAGGTCAGTACCACAATTGTTCGTTCGCTGAATTCACGGACCAGACTGAAGAGTTTGGTCTGCAAGCCGACACTGAGGAATCTGGCCAAGAGAACAATCGGAATCGCCATGAGGCCTGCAAGGACATGGGGCCGGTCCAAACTCAGTACCAACACTTGGAGACCGATGAGGACGAACAGCACCCCGTTCAATAATTCATCCACCAATTCCCAGAAATCATCGAGGTGCTCACGTGTCTTATCGGACATGACCCACCGGCGGCCATGATTCCCGATGAAGAGTCTAGCGACGACGACGATTGGTCCCGACGTGCGCAGAGCATCCGCCAGCGCAAAGCCGCCCAAGACAAGGGCCAGCGTGATCAGGATCTCGACCTGATAGCTATCGACTGACTTCAGCATGCGGTAAGCGACATACCCTAGCGCCCAGCCCAGTATGGCACCGCCGATGACTTCTTCAATCAGCAGTGTTATGACACCCAGCGCGGTCATCGAGCTTGGAGGAAGCAGACTCAACAATACGAGAAACACCACGACTCCGACACCGTCGTTAAAAAGCGATTCGCCGACGATCTTCACTTCGAGAGGCTTTGGCAGGCGGGCCTCTTTCAGGATGCCCATCACGGCAATGGGATCGGTGGGTGCGATGAGCGCCCCGCCCAGCAGGCAGTAAATCCGCGGGAGATCGAGCCCAGCAGAATTGAACAGATAATGAGCCTGTTGGACAAACCCATTGACACCTAGGTATTAATATGCATAATAGGACCCAGGAATTTCTGGAGGGGAGCCGGCGAGCCGGATGCTGACGAGTTAGAGCAGAGGTGCCATTCCATGTTTAAGGACCAACCCAATGGTCCTCAAGCAAGAAGCTAAAATACTGACCTTCCCCCAATTCCGTGGACACCGGGTTAAGCCACAGCCGTCCTCGCTTCGAACTCGGCCGGGGAATAGTAGCCGAGCGTGGAGTGACGCCGCCTCCGATTGTAGAACACCTCAATGTACTCGAAGATATCCTGTGTCGCTTCGTTCCGAGTGGTGTAGCGCCGATGGTACACGAGCTCGCGTTTG
>JBGTMB010000344.1:0-5297 GCA_041743755.1 Nitrospiraceae bacterium
CGGCGCATCAGCAGCCGCAGCGTGTCGATAGCCCGACCAATGACGCCAAGCTCTTCCAAGGAGAGCAAAATTCGGCCCTCGCGGATCGTAATCACACAATCCTCAACCGATTGCGCCACATGGCAGAGCACCGAAAATCCAATCGTAAAAGAAGACTCCTTGAGCATGTGGACCATGCCGTAGAGCTTAGAGATCGTCTCCGTATCCCCGACATCTTCGCGCAGACGATGAAGTAACGACTCCATGGTGTCCAGATATTCTTGCGCTTCTGGCGAGAAATACGATAGGACTTCAGCATCAAGAGTCGGAACTAAGTAGTCCGCCGCTAGAACTGCCGGTCCAGATCGAGCCGCTGCTGGGGAAGACGGGAATAATCCGTCTACTTCACCCTTCCATCGTGCACTCACTGACAGGTCTTCAGCGCCTCCATCCGCAACTACCTTCAATTGGGTCTTGAGTGAAATCACCATTCCACGCAAGATCTTCAAAACCTTCGGCCAGAGAGACGCCTCTATAGGCGGCGCCGCTTCTAGAGTCGATTCAACCAACGATCCCATCAAGGCTAACCCATGATAGCCGTAGAGCGCCGACGCCCCTCGGATCTTATGCGCCCACACATACTGCGCTTGCAGTTGTGATGGAGTTGGCACCGTCCCATCGGATGGATGGAATGCCTTCGTCAGGAAGTCCAATGCCTCCGACGCTTCAGTGACAAAGATATCAACGAGACCCTGCCTGTCAAATTCGGAACTCATCCCTGTCCTTTCTTACCCGGAGTATCAGCGGACCCTCCGGGAAGCAGGTCTAGACCAATTTGAACTGGGCGACGGAAGTCGTCAGCCCTTCGGCGAGTTTTGCCATGTCTTCGACGGTCGCACGAGCCGAGTCAGTCGCCTTTTGGGTCGCCCGAGTACCGCCGGCGAACTCTTTGATCGAGAGGCCCACCTGGTCAGTTGAGGCAGTCTGGCTCACCGCGGCACTGGCGATGGTCTGTGCCAGTTCAGACGAGCGCTGCGCGATCCCTGAAATTTCCTTGAACACTTCACCCGTACGCAGCGCAGAAGCCGATCCGGCTTCCACCGCCTGAGTTTCATGTTCCATGGCGACGACTGCGTCTTGCGTTTCCGTCTGAATCACTTTCACGAGATTCGCAATTTCGCGGGTGGCGCCCGTGGAGCTTTCGGCCAGCTTTCTGACCTGATCCGCCACGACGGCAAATCGAGCCCCAGCTTCGCCGGCGCCGGCTGCCTCGATAGCTGCGTTAAGAGCCAGCAGGTTGGTTTGACTGGCGATATCGCGAATCGTCGACACGATTTGTGAAATTTCTAGCGATCGATCACCCAGCGCTTTGACCTGTTTCGACATGCGTTGCACAGATGAGCGAATGCTCTGCATGTCCTTCACGGTTTCTTGCACGGCCACGCTGCCTCGTTCCGTCGCCTGCAACACTTGATTCGCAGACTCAGACGAGGCGCCGGCAGTTGCCGAAACCTGTCGCATTGAAAGAGCCAACTGCTCAACCGCGTTTAACGTCTTCGTGGATTCATCCGCCTGTTGTTTTGCGGTACCGGCCATCTGTCCTGCGCTGTCTCGGAGAGTACCAGCCGACTTGTTGACGCGTTCGGCTGACTCACGGACTTGTTTCATCAACTGCGAGAACCGCTGAATCATAAGGTTGAACGCATCGGCCAAGTTCCCGAACATGTCAGCCGTCACCTCGCCGCGCTTCGTCAAGTCTCCCTTACCGACGTCCGACACCAAGACGAGGAAGACCATCAACCGTTTTTGCAACTCGTCGCGTTCACCTTCCGCCTTCGCGAGAGCCGTCGTAATGTAGTCCAGCATGGTGTTGAACCCGGTAGCCAACTGACCGAGCTCCTCTTTCGTCGTCACTGTAGCGCGGGATTGGTAGTTACCGGAGGTGGCCAACTGCGCGACCTGTGCAATATGAGTCAGATTTTTCGAGAAAAATTGGGCAATCCAATACCCAATACCGAGTCCGAGGATCACCGCGATAAGTCCGCCGATAGTCAAAATAATCGTACCGGTGGAGGCCAGGGCTTGAGCATCTTCGTTGAGATCTTTCGCCACATCGTGTAGGTCCAAGACCTGTTCATGGTGGCGCGCGATGACCTGATCGAACGGCCGCTGCAAATTCACCTTCAAGGCCAAGACCCCGAGGTCTCGCATGTTTTCAGCCTGTGCAGGCGTCAGGTTCTTCCCAAAACTATCGGCCAGCGCACTCAGTGCTCCCTCAGCTTCCTTGAAATATTGCTCGATGGCCGGTTTCAACAACGCGAAGTCCTTCGTCTCGTCACGGCCCGATCGGGACACCCGGAATATGGTTGCTTCATAGTCGGCGATCACTTGGTTCACCTTCTCGCGATACGGCGCCAACCGCTTGAACTCAGATACGAAATCCGCATGTTTCGTAATGTTCGTCATGTTGGTCAAGACCTGATGGTGCGACGTTAATGCTTCGCCCATTTCAGCAAACTGGGCCAAAGGGACCGTATAGTCGACGTACACCACTTGCGACGCGGCGCTCAACTTCTGGAGCGTCAGCACACCGATGGTCGCCATCACGAGTATGACGAAACTGACGAGACCGAAGCTCGCAAGCAGCTTTGTCCTCGTCTTGAGATTGTAGAGTGCACTGCTGCGATCTGCCTTGACCATCTCCGTCCTCCTTCTCTCTGATCGTACCTCAAATTGCCTGCAATCTCTGTTATTGCGCCCTAGTTACTTGTCTCCTCAAAATATGAAAGCACCTTCGCTGTTTCCAACACGCCCCGGAGCTGTTCCTCCAACTTGACGACGGTTGACACGAAGGGAAGCGCTCCTTCCCCCGTGCCGGTTGGAGCCGGCAAGAATTGATCCTTGGAAAGGGTACGAATTTCAGGAACCGTATCAACCAGGACACCGACCTGCCAGTTTCTATGCTTCACCACCACGGCATAGATCATGGCTGCCTCGGCACTGAGGCCGAGCATCGGTCTGAGATCGAGCAACGGAACCACGGTGCCGCGGAGATTCGTGACTCCCACCAAGCCGGATGGCATCCCGGGAACCGGAGTGATGGATTCAACGACGAAGACTTCTCGCACGTTATTTAAGTCGATTGTAAAGAGCTCTCCACCCAGAGATATGATCGCCGCGCGCACGGTCGAGGACCCGGCTGCCTTCGTTTGGCCGGATCCGGAAGAAGAGGTCTCCTGTGCAGTCAGGGCACAATCCGCAACCGTTGACCGCTGTGCGGAATCCATCAGCGTTATCCCATCACCTTCTTGACGGCGCTCAACAGGTCTTCAGCCTTAAATGGTTTGACGATATAGCCATTCGCCCCTTGCTGCTGACCCCAGAACTTATCGCTTTCGTTACCCTTGGATGTGCAGAGAATAATCGGAATATTCTTGCAGCGGTCATCATTCTTAAGGTCGCGGCAGGTCTGAAAGCCGTTACGACCAGGCATGACCACGTCTAAGACAATCAAATCCGGTTTCTCGATGGCCATCTTGTCTTCCAGCTTGTCGCTGTTTGGATAGGAGATGACCGTATGGTTCGCCCCTTTTAAACAGCCTTCGATCAGCTGAAGTTCGGCATAGGAATCATCCACAACGACGATCTTACTCATTGAGAATCTCCTTAAGGTTCGATGAATACGAATGCGTAAGTGATCTTTGAGACCGCCCCTTCTAATTACTTCAACGGAAGAACCAGGCTGACCGCCCCGGCCAAACCTCCTTCTTTCCATCCTTCCTTCTTCATCCCCATGATGTCCCGCTCGCCTTTTGGTGCACCGTGGCAGCTCAGGCAGGAGGCAGCTGCATATTCGGGGTCCATCATACGCAACACCGACCTTCCGTCGACCATTGTGTTGCGCGCATAGACTTGGTCCTTCGGATGGCGCGGATCACTGAACATCCGAAGCACTTCCTGCTCGAAATCGTCCGGCTTGCTGCTCGGACTCCGATAGTCAATTCCTGTCAGCTTCATACGAACACCGGTCTTCTTATAGAAATGTTCTCCAACGCGGCGGGCGAACACGGCATGAAGAAAACCCTTGAAGCCGACGCCCGGTCTATTGATGACCGGTTGCGCTTCATCGACCACTTCTCTCTCCGCGTCCACCAAGGCAAGATAGAAGTTGGCTTGGGGAACAACATTGGGGATGCGGAGATCAATCTTGGTTTTTTTCTTAAACCGCTCCATGACTTCATCGGCTACGAAATCGGCCGTAAAGCCCTTCTCAGCTTTTGTCGCGTCGTTAATGGTATCTTGATGCTCCGATACCACCACGCGGCCGATCTTCACCAATTCGATCAAGTGCTCGGCCACTTCGGTAGCCTCGTTCGCGGCTCTCGCCGGAGAATACCAAGCCAACGAGATCGTCGTGACCCCCACCGCCACCATCATGAGAACCAGTCTATGCATCGCCTTTCCTCCTTGCGTCGGTTTAGCAGGTTGCCATGAGTAATTTTTCTCATAATTGAAATATCGTTGCACGACCTTGAGTGTAGCGGGTCATTCGCCATTGGCAAGTGAATCGACAATTTCGACATCGCTCGAATATTGAATCGTCGCCGGCTCTGTGCGTCACAGCAAGGAAGTGATCCTTCCTCATACGCACTGCCCCCGATAGCCCCCAGCAACATGCGAGCCGACGTGCGCATTGATCGATTCTTGTTTCCAGCACGGTGACAGTAGATTTCTTGTTTTGTGGATCCATCGTATATCCTTGACAAAACCCAAACCTCTGCTAAACCTGAACGGAACGGGTATATATTGGCCACAATACCGAACCTTGGGTAACATCCCTGACCAACAACAAAGACAACCCTCAGTCATGCCGGCAGTGATCGCGGCAAAATGAACGCCTGAGAAAACGTCTCAAGACGCAACATTCACTAGGAGGTGCCGCCATGTTTCGGAACCTGAAGATCGGACGCAAACTCGTATTACTCGGAATTGTGTTCAGCGTACCGGTCGCGGTTCTGCTGTTCTTACTCATCAAGGAGCAAAACATCGCGATCGACTTTGGAAAGAACGAACGCAGGGGTGTCGAATACATCAATCCCATTCGACACCTGCTCCATGACATTCAGAAGCATCAGGTCGCGTTTCTCAACGGAGCGATTGAAACTCCTGCCCTGGAGAAACAAATCGAGGAGGATATTCGATCCATCCAGGAGGTGGATAGTCGTTACGGGAAAGAATTAAAGACGTCCCATGGCCTTGCTGGATTGGCGGAGAAATGGTCCACGACAAAATCCTTGGTTCTTCGCAGTTCCAGCAAT
>JBGTMB010000345.1:0-5550 GCA_041743755.1 Nitrospiraceae bacterium
CGGCCACCCACAGAACGCCGATGAGATGCCGACACTGACGAATCCGAAAGAGAGAGAGGAAAGGGATGACAACAGAACCATACAACTTCGACACCTTCCGCCGGGAAATGGTGAAAAAGGACATGCATTTTCGCGGCGGCCCTGAACCGGGAAGCTTCGCGCCAGATTTCGATCTGCCGACGGTAGTCGGAGGCAGATTCCATTTGAGCGAATATAGAGGGCAGCGGCCCGTGCTGATCGAGTTCGGCTCGATCACTTGACCGATGACCACTGGGGCCAGGCCTGGCCTCATCAACCTGTTCCATGATTTCAAAGACCGCATCGAGGTTGTCTCCGTTTACGTGCGCGAGGCGCACCCCGGCGAGAATTACCCGCACCACATGAGTGCTGAGCAAAAGATGCAGCAGGCGCGCGACTGGGTCAAACTGGACAAAATACCGTGGACGGTGGCGGTGGACACGCTTGATGGCGCGACACATGAAGCCTACGGGCCGCTGCCGAACTCCGCATACCTGATGGACCGCACTGGAAGCGTGGCTTTCCGCGCGCTGTGGGCGGGGCAGGAAGGCTTGCTTCGGGGCAAGATCGAAGAACTCTTGAAGCGCGAGGCGGCAGGTGAAGACTCGGTGAACCTGGGGCAACAGGAAAATCTCGTGATCCCTTTGCTTCACGGCGGGGCTGAGTTCGATCGCACGATGGCGCGCGCGGGAGAGAAAGCGAAAGAAGACTTTCGGCGCGAGATGGGCAACGTGATGTACGGGATGCAGAAATTGATGAGCAAGCTGCAGCCCGTCATCAATCCGGGCAACAGCGGTTAAAAGTGGACCGGCACATGGAACTAGCCATGAAGTACCACACTGACATCGTAGCTAACAAAGAACTGAGCAGGATACCTGCGGAGCAGTGGCCCGTGCCGGTCAACGCCGTGTGGGTGAGAAGAATGTTCATAGTTGTGCTTTCCGGGGGATCGATACCTGGAGCGCTGTTGCCTCGTCTCGCCAGAGTTGCGCCGCACTTAATTTGAAATCAAGCAGTATCGTTACGGCTGTGAAAGCAGCCTCTATCGAAAAGAGAACAAATGAAACAATCCAAGGATCAATCTGTCCAAATCGATGGCCGCTGAGTCGCTTACGATG
This sequence comes from Nitrospiraceae bacterium, assembly GCA_041743755.1. Lineage (GTDB taxonomy): Bacteria > Nitrospirota > Nitrospiria > Nitrospirales > Nitrospiraceae > Palsa-1315. Next base: position 1,137 of record JBGTMB010000345.1, read on the forward strand.
AACTACTTGCACGCAACGGCCACAAATGGCGAGTTCTTCGCGACAGCTTCACTGGGTGCGACGTGGCGCCGAAAGGAAAACACGGATGACTGAGCGAGTTCGAGAAATCCTGAGCTGGTATGGCAGCGACAATCCGGGGGTGCTGACGAATCTTGCCAGATTGTTGAATCACGGCAAGTTGGCCGGTACGGGTAAGATGGTTATCTTGCCCGTGGACCAGGGCTTCGAGCATGGGCCGGCGCGCAGTTTTGCATCTAACCCGCCCGCCTACGATCCGCGCTATCACTTCGAGCTGGCGATTGAAGCCGGCTGTAATGCTTATGCCGCGCCATTGGGTTTTCTTGAAGCTGGAGCGCGGGACTTTGCCGGCGACCTACCGCTGATCCTGAAGGTCAACGATCACGATGTGCTGCGCGATGAGAAAGACCCGCATCAGGCGCTGACAGGCAGCGTGAAAGACGCCCTCCGCCTCGGATGCGTTGGCATCGGATTCACCATCTATCCTGGTTCAGAGCACCGTCTTGAGATGTACCAGCAAATCCGTGCCTACGCCGAGGAGGGCAAACGAAACGGCTTGGTCGTGGTGATTTGGTCTTACCCGCGCGGTTCAGCCCTGAGCAAAGAGGGGGAAACGGCCATTGACGTTACAGGTTATGCGGCACACATCGCTGCCCAACTCGGTGCTCATATCGTCAAAGTCAAGCTCCCGAGCGCGGATATAGAGCAAGAGGCGGCACGCAAGGTCTATGAAAAAGAGCGGGTTCCGATCGATACGCTCGCTGACCGCGTGCGCCATGTGGTGCAATGTACTTTTAACGGCCGACGCATCGTAATTTTCTCCGGTGGAGCGGCGGAGACGGATGAAGTGGTGCTGAACGAGATTCGCGCTATTCGCGACGGCGGCGGGTTTGGGTCGATCATCGGGCGCAACTCATTCCAACGCAAGAAACCGGACGCGCTTCGGTTGCTCGACACCATCATGGAGATCTATGCCGAGAGGGTCTCATAGTTTCCAGTGTAATGTGGGGGAATGGTCATGCTAGCAGCAAACGCTCAGCTTCAAATTGTCGCAAATGCTGAAGAACTGAGCATGGTGGCGGCAGAGCGGTTCATAAACTTAGCGCGTGAAGCAGTGCAAGAGAGGGGATTATTTACAGTTGCGCTTGCCGGTGGGTCAACGCCCAAGAGTCTTTATACGGTGCTTGCCGATGAGCGCAATTCCTTTCGACCCTATGTACCGTGGGACAACACTCATTTTTTCTGGGGTGATGAGCGCCCTGTTCCGCCAGATCATCCTGAAAGTAACTACCGCATGGCGAGCGAAACAATGCTATCGAGGGTGCCTGTTCTTCCTGGAAACGTGCATCGGATCAAGAGCGAGAATGTGGATGCTAGCAATACGGCGGAAAAATATGAACAGACGCTGTGCAATTTTTTCAGACTAGGCGAAGGGCAACTGCCACGCTTTGACCTGGTTTTTCTAGGAATGGGCCCGGACGGGCACACAGCCTCACTCTTTCCTGGCAGCAGTGCCGTGAACGAAACGAGTCGCCTCGTTGTTGCTCCGTGGGTTGAAAAGTTAGGGTCCTATCGTATTACGGTTACGCCACCTGTGCTGAATAATGCCGGCTGCGTAATTTTTCTTGTCAGCGGTAAAGAGAAAGCAGAAACGTTGCGGCAGGTTCTTCAGGGTGACTCTCACCCCGAACTGTTTCCGGCGCAGATCATCAACCTCTCAAACGGACGTCTCGTATGGTTGGCGGATCAGGCGGCAGCGCGGCTCTTGCAAAACGAATTTAAAGGAAGGAACTGAGGTCGGGGCTAGCAGGAACCACCATAGCCAAAGCGCAGGTCGCATAGGCCTAGACCTTTTTTCATGGATCCTGTCCGATTTGTAACTCCGTGCGCTTCGACTGTGGTCCATGAGGTTAATGAAAGCTCTCCGCAAAGAGCCGCGTCTGGAACGAATAGTTCCGACCGGACTCTATTGAATCAGCGAACATCGTAGGTAGGAGCAGTCAGTGATAATTCTTGCGGGTGACATTGGCGGAACAAAAACCAATCTGGCGCTGTTTTCCATTCACGGGGATAAGCTGGCTCGTGTAGTCAGGAAAAGCTTTGCCAGTCAAGATTATCCTGGTTTCGAGCCTCTCCTCAGAGAATTTGTGGCGGGGAACACCGCTACGTTTACAAGTGCTTGTTTCGGAGTCGCCGGCCCCGTTATTGACGGCAGGAGCAAAACCCCTAATTTACCGTGGGTGTTGGATGGGCAGGAGTTAGCAGGTGTTCTCGGTGTCGAATCCGTTAAGCTCATCAATGATCTTGAAGCTACCGCGTACGGCGTTTTGAGTCTCGACAGTGGTGAATTTGTGACTCTGAACGAGGGGGCTGCCCAACAGGATGGTGGGATGGCAGTCATCGCCGCTGGAACCGGGCTTGGAGAAGCCATCGTCTATTGGGACGGTAGCCGTTATCATCCACTGGCTTCAGAGGGCGGCCATACGGACTTTGCGCCGAGAACCTCTTTGGAGATGGAACTCCTTCGTTATCTGATCACTCGTTTTGGTCATGTGAGCTACGAGAGAGTCGTTTCGGGGCCGGGCCTCGGTAATATTTATGGCTTTTTTAGAGACACGAATTATCTACCAGAGCCAGCTTGGTTAAGAGAAAGACTTACTAGGGAGGACCCTGGTGTAGTGATCTCCGAGGTTGCTTTGGCCGAAAGAGCCGAGATTTGCGTCAAAGCGTTGGACCTGTTCGTCTCCATCTATGGGGCCGAAGCCGGCAATCTAGCCCTCAAGGCGAAGGCCACCCGGGGTGTCTATGTTGCGGGGGGAATTGCTCCGAAGATTATCAAGAAATTTACGGACGGCACGTTCATGAGAGCGTTTTCAGACAAGGGCCGATTTTCGGACTTTCTCTCTGCCATCCCGGTGCAAGTAGTTTTGAATGAAGACGCGGCGCTCTTGGGAGCCGCCTATTATGCCGCTTTTCGAATGAATGGCGAGATTAGTTTTAGAGCAAGTCTGCGCTCAGGTTTCGAATAAGAGAAAGCGGAGGTGGGATTATGAGTAAAGAACCTACTGATGGGGTTCTAAAAGAAATAGCCACAAAGGTCGCATGCTTGGATTGCTCCCGTTTTCTAGTAACGATTGTGTCCTTTGGCTTTTTATTTTTGACCTTGGATAGTTTTTTGGAGCACTACTTTACGCAACGGGAGATCCGTCTCTATCAGTGGATTCCAATCATCTTCGGCGGTATAGCCTTCCCAATATCGCTTGCGGCGCTCGTCCGACTCAATCCTATCACTTCTAAAATGTTGGGAGCTGTGAGTTTGCTTTCGATGGCGGTGGGCGGATTGGGTTTCTACTTTCACGTTAGCGCGATTTGGGGGATGATCGACACGCCCTTCGAGTGGTCTTATGTTTACGATGCTCTAAGGTATGGTCCTCCTATGCTCGCGCCCCTTTCCTTCGGGGGGCTAGGACTCCTCGGTTTGGTAGCGGCAGTGGGCCCCTCCCAGTTAATAAATTATTTATCCAAGGAATTATGTGGAAAAGATTTTTCGGTTTATCAAGACCCAATCACGAGGGTATTCACCACGAATTGAGTATATCGGAAAAATGCCACGCGAGGTCTGGAGCCGGTTCCAACAACATTTTAAGGCAGCTATTTTATTGGCGCGCTGCATTTTGAGTTGGGTCGAAATTCATTTATCGGAACTCTTTCGGCTAAAACCTGAAGGACCACGATGAAATTTGTCTGGGCTACGCAAGTAACCCGGCCCGCAGGTTTCCTTGGAATGTGGGAGCCGACCTTAGTAAGTGTGTTCTGATTCGGGCTGATACTCAGTGAGATTAGCCGATCTAAAAGCGACGGGGCCGCCTGCCTCACGCGTTGAGTTCGGAGCGAAGGGAGACGACTTTGGGGACAATGATACGCGCAGTCATATTCGATCTTGATGGAACCTTGGTGCAGTCAGAGAAACTGAAGGCGCGGTCGTATGCCATCGCTGCACAGCAATTACTCAACCTACCGGAACCGGACCCAAGAGCGATAGAGGCCTACCGTAAGATCGTCGGGTCTTCGAGAGAGGTCGCGTCACGCTACGTGATGGAGCAATTGGATCTCGAGGTAAAACTGCAACCCCTCATGGCTGGTTACGGAGTTCCCCATCCTGCGGATGTGCTGACGGCTATGCGCAAGGCGATTTACGATCAGATGGTCGCCGACCCGCAGGTGCTGCGAGAAAACCAGTGGCCGCACACGGTTGCTTTCTTACGCTTAGTGCGGCAGCAAGGCTGCAAAACAGCGCTCGCCACCATGTCGCACAGACAGGAGGCGCTTCACGTCCTGCGGGCACTAACCCTGGAAGGTGAGCTCGATGTTGTGCTCACGCGGGAAGACGTGCGGC
>JBGTMB010000346.1:0-2201 GCA_041743755.1 Nitrospiraceae bacterium
CGGCAATCAGGGCATTCAGCGCTACTTGGAGTCCTCCGTCGGTCCCATTTTTCAGTCCAACTGGCATGGACAGTCCACTAGCCATTTCCCGATGGGTTTGGCTTTCAGTTGTGCGAGCGCCGATAGCAGCCCAACTAATCAAGTCTGAAATATACTGAGGGGTGACAGGGTCAAGAAATTCAGTCGCACAGGGCATACCCAGCTTGTTGATTTTGAGTAAAATGGAACGAGCGAGTTCAAATCCTTCTCCGATATCACAGGAACCGTCTAAATGTGGATCGTTAATCAGTCCTTTCCATCCCACAGTCGTGCGTGGTTTTTCGAAATAGGTCCTGAGAACAATGAAAACATGCTCGCTAATCCGATCCGCCACCCGTTTTAGGCGTTCAGCATAAAGGATGGCTCCTTCAGGGTCATGGATAGAACATGGACCTATGATGATCAATAAGCGCTGCGAGTCCCGTCCATGAAGAATATCCCGAATGGCTTGTCTAGATTGAAGAACCATCTGCCTGGTTTCCTCTGGCAGGGGAAGAGCATTTTGCATCTGCTTCGGCGTAGGAAGTGGGGAAATATCGATTATATTCCGGTTGTTAATTGGTTCGGTCATACTTCATGTCCTGGATAAATTGGAGGAGTATCTGTGGTCACAGAATTAGAGAAACATTAAAAATAAGTGAGAATGGGAGTTATTGTAATAAGAAAGCCCATGAACAGGCAAGAGTTATATTCGAAAGTAGTGTCTGCCGGTAGGTTGAAAAGACGCGGCGTCTCGGGTTGCAATGGGTGTTGCGAGACATCCACCACAACCACCAAGGAGAGACGCCACGATGAAGAAGCGTACCAATCCAGAGGAAGAAGATCGAGGGACGAGCGATGCCTTGACGACGTTGATTCGGGCTGGGGCCCAGAAGCTGATTGCCCAAGCGGTAGAAGCCGAGGTGGCGGAGCTCTTGGCCCTGTCTGTCGACCAGCAGGATGAGACGGGCCGGGCCCTCGTCGTTCGGAGCGGCCACCATCCGGCGCGGGACATTCAGACGGGGATCGGGCCGGTGACGGTCCAAGTCCCCAAGGTTCGCAGTCGAAAGGGAGAACCGGTGACCTTCCGTTCCGCCCTGGTTCCACCCTATGTGCGCAAGACGCGGAGCTTGGAAGCCGCGCTGCCCTGGTTGTATTTGAAGGGGATCTCGACCGGAGAGATGCAGAAGGCCCTGGAAGTGTTAGTGGGCCCCGAGGCCAAAGGCCTCTCGGCCAGTACGGTGGCCCGGTTGAAGCACACCTGGCGGGCAGAGTATGACACCTGGCGCCAGGGACGGATTGATGAGCAGTGGGTGTATATCTGGGTGGATGGGATTTACAGTGGGCTGCGGGCCGAGCACCAACGGCTCTGTGCGTTGGTCGTCATCGGGGTGAATAGCCAGGGGGACAAGCAGTTCTTGGCGATCGAAGACGGCGTGCGTGAATCCACCCAGAGCTGGCGGGAACTGCTGTTGAATCTGAAAGCACGGGGACTGAACGCGCCGGCATTGGCTATTGGGGACGGGGCCATGGGGTTTTGGGGAGCCTTGGAGGAAATCTACCCGAGCACACGACAGCAACGCTGTTGGTGCCACAAGACGCGCAATGTCTTGAATGCACTCCCGACGAGTATGCAGCCCAAGGCGAAACAGGCGTTACACGAGATTTGGCGGGCGGACACCAAAGCCGCCGCTGGCCAAGCCTTCGACGTCTTTCTGGAGACCTATGAGCCGAAGTATCCCAAGGCGACGGGGTGTTTGCAGAAAGATCGGGAGGAGTTGCTCACGTTCTTCGAGTTTCCGGCTCATCACTGGCAGAGTCTGCGCACCACGAATCCCATTGAATCAACCTTTGGGACGATTCGGCATCGGACAACGCGAACCAAGGGGTGTCTCACCCGTGACGGCATGCTCCACATGATGTTCAAGTTGGGGCAATGTGCCGAGAAAACCTGGCGACGCCTCAGAGGATTTCGACAGCTCGCACAAGTGATTGAGGGAGTTCAATTTCAGGATGGCCTTGAAGCAACCACCCAGAATCCGGTCGCCGCGTGAGCAAACGCTCAGACACCAGATTTGACAATAGCTCGGCTACAAGTCAGGACTGAGGGGAATTTCGACCGGACTCATTCTGTTTTTTTTCAGAAATATCTCTAAACAATTATTTTAGTTTCAAAAATAGAT
>JBGTMB010000347.1:0-4010 GCA_041743755.1 Nitrospiraceae bacterium
GCCTATCGAGTAAACGGCGCGCCCCCGAACCTTTCTCGCGGTTGATGATTTTGACGGTTGGCCTTGCAATATCACTGATGGTTCGGATGTTTTTGGGATTGCCCAGGCAGACAATGAAGCCTTCTTCCCAATGCGCAAAGGTAACAACCGTACAGTCAATATCGCCGAGCCTGCTCTTTAAGTTGGGAAGTTTCCAGGCGCCAGCGTTTTCATCTGCCAAATGGATACCCGCCAAATGAACCTCGCCGTGCCTGAGCGCATTGAGCGCGATGCTGCTGCCCATTAGACAAGGCACCAGGCTTTCTTGATCGTGCTTTCTGAGATGTTCGCCGGCCAAAAACATCGCTGGATCACAGCCAGCGACAACGATCTTGCGGCGTATCGCGTCGCGGTCCTTGAGCAACTTAACTTTGACACGGCTCTCGTCTGGATTGGTCCCGATGATCAGCCCATCAGCAGTGACGCTCAAGCTGGTTAGTTCGCCGATCCCGACGAGTGGGCGCACCAATAGTCGATGGCCGACTTGGGTCACTTGCGCTCTGAATGGCCCCGTGCCCCGCGGTATCGCACCGACGAGCTCGCCCTCGACAATTTCACCGCCGCTCTTGAGACTGAAAAGATCCTCGACTCGGCAACGCAGTGCTCGTGCAAGCTGGAGAGCCACCGACGTGGCAGGTGTGTAATGGTTCGCCTCTAAGGCAGAGACGGCTTGCCGCGTGATCCCGGCCAAGTCCGCCAGTTGCTTCTGAGACAGCGCCGCCGTTTGTCTTTTTTCGCGCAGCCGGTTCTCAAGTTCGATCTGAGTGCCAGCATCTTCCATGCGGACCTCCCGACACAATAGCTGTCGTTATGTCCGCTACCATATACAGAATCTTTTCGTCAAAGCAATCGAACCCAAACCTATATTTGCCATGCCAGACGAAGGGAAAAGAGTCGACAGGGAACCTCGCATACCGAGTTGGACCTAAATGCCGAACACACGAACCAAGCGCGCGCGTTGGTTGACAACCTTATTATTTCGTTTATTCTAGAAATATGGAAATAAAAGATGCCGTGGCGGCTCTAGCTGCGCTCGCCCAGGAAACTCGGCTGGCGGTTTACCGTCTATTAATCCAAGCAGGGCCTCAAGGTTTAGCGGCAGGTCGGATTGGTGAGACGTTAAAAGTTCCCGGAGCCACGTTGTCTTTCCATTTGAAAGAACTCGCTCATTCGGGCCTCGTGTCTTCGCGGCAAGACCGACAATTTATCTATTATGCCGCCGATTTTGAGCGTATGGCCGAACTGATGAGTTTTTTGACAGAGAATTGCTGCCAGGGGATGCCAGAAAAGTGTCTTTCCATCGTCGAAACTGCTCTTGGTAGCTGCTGTCCACCCAAACTAAAATCAATAAAGAAGCAAGGGAGGAAATCATGAAGCGTTTTCATGTACATGTCTCTGTTGACGATCTCGACGCGAATGTTCGCTTTTACTCGACCGTGTTCGGAATGCCACCTACCGTCCTGAAAGCTGATTATGCAAAATGGATGGTTGAAGATCCGGGTCTGAATTTCGCCATATCGAAACGCGGCATTGCAAAGGGCCTCGATCACCTTGGAGTGCAGGTTGAATCGGATGAAGAGTTGACGATGCTTCGTGATCAAGTCACCGCAGCGGAGATCCAGGCGCTTGATCAGCCCGATTCTAATTGCTGCTACGCCCGTTCTGACAAGTATTGGACGACCGATCCCCAAGGGATCGCCTGGGAGACGTTTCACACCCTCGATTCTATTCCAATCTACGGTGAGGCCGAGCGATCTAGCTCAAGCGGAGGTTGCTGTGCCTCATCAAACAATGCTTGCTGCGCATGAACGAGGTTGCCATGGAAGAACAGCCATTCAATGTCCTTTTCCTTTGCACCGGTAATTCGGCTCGAAGCATTATGGCGGAAGCCATTCTCAATTCATTAGGCAAAGGGCAGTTCAGAGCGTTTAGTGCCGGAAGTCATCCAACGGGCAAGGTCAACCCGTTTGCTCTGGACCTGCTTGAAAAGAATCGACTCTCAAGCGGTGAATTGCGGAGCAAAGATTGGAATGAATTTTCTGGACCGAATGCACCGTTTATGCATTTCGTTTTCACCGTCTGCGATCAAGCAGCGGCGGAGCAGTGCCCGGTTTGGCCCGGACAACCTATGACGGCGCATTGGGGTGTATCCGATCCCGCTACCGTGCAAGGTACGGACGTAGAAAAACGGGTGGCATTTTTGAAGGCTTACACCGAACTTTATCGGCGGATCGCATTGTTCACCTGTTTACCGTTCGACACGCTCAGCAATCTTGCGCTCAAACAAAAGCTTGATGAGATCGGTCGAACCCAATGACAGCTACCCGCAACGCTGCTGTGGAGTTTGTCGGGACCGGCTTTCTACTCGCCATCGTAGTGGGATCGGGGATCATGGGAGAGCGCCTGGCCGGAGGAAATGCTGCTATTGCGCTCCTGGCGAATTCGCTGGCTACGGGCGCAGGGCTTTTCGTCCTAATCGAGATGTTCGGACCGATTTCCGGCGCTCACTTCAATCCGGTCGTGTCTTTGGTGAGCATGTTCCAAGGAGATCTGTCGAAGCGCCAGTGTGGAATTTACGTTCTGGCGCAGGTCTGCGGAGCGGTCGTTGGTGTCCTCGCGGCCCACGCCATGTTTGGTTTATCGCTGCTTCAGGTCTCGAAGCATGTTCGACCAACGGCGGGAGAGGCACTAGGTGAGCTGATTGCGACATTCGGCCTCGTACTTACGATTCTGCTTTTGACGAGATTCAGGCGCGAGGTCACATCGGTAGCTGTCGCTGCGTTCATAACGAGTGCTTACTGGTTTACTTCGTCTACATCATTTGCAAATCCCGCCGTCACAACAGCCCGTTCGATGACCGACACATTTTCAGGTATATCCCCCGAGAGCGTCGGACTATTCGTAAGTGGGCAAATCGTTGGAGCTGTGCTGGCTACACTTCTCGGCAACTGGCTGTGCAAACAATGCGATCCGGGTTAAGGGAATCTCTTATCTCCGTTGAGAGAAAGTCGTCACGTTCCGTGAGTTACAAAGTTCGTGCGTTCGTCAAAAGAGTCACTTGAAAGCTTTAGGCTCTGACGAGATATAACTGATGCGCGTGTAACAATCCGACCTCAATTCGTCGATAGTTCTTTTTAGACCTTCAGGCTCTGCGCACCGGCTGTAACTGCAACAGAAAGCACTACCACTAACAAACAGGATTGATCAAACACCCGTTTCATTGCACACACCATTTGTTATGTATCACGCGGGCGGTAGTAGAGGGAAACTGAGATTTACGACGGAAGGTATTCGCGGAGTGGGAGGGGACCGATTTAGTGCTAGGATTGAACTGAACGACGCGTCAGACCAGTCCTACAACAACTCCCCAAAGAGTCACAGCCGCCTTTGTGTGAATCTGTAGCTAATTCTGTAACAAAATTTGCTCTGAAGGCATGTGAGTGATGCGAAACGTGCCAATGACGTGGGAGATGTAACAAATACATTTCATATTGTGACTTTACGAAGTTTCTGTGTACGCCAATAATCATTTTTCGCCGGCAGACTTCTTATTTCTGCTGGCAAGCAAAACTTTTCTGCCGGCAATCACTTGTGTCGCCCGCAGTAAATCTGGACGGGCCGTTAAGTGGTTCTGTAACAGATTTCCATTATATTTATAGAGCTGCAGCTACCCTCTCACTTCCCTCAGCGGAATCGCAGCGGTCCTGCGGTACTCGACGAGATTCCTATTCCCGTTCGTCGTTACGACAATTCCATGCATTCGATTCCTTCCCCCTCCTCCCCCTGATTTGAGTCTTCACGTCACGGATTTGATTTTCTGCCACAACAGTCCCATCCCGGTTTCATCCCAACGGCAGTCCAACCCATAAAATGGAATCAAATCACTCCCGTGTATTTGAATAACAAACGGAGCAGGCGATCCCTCATCTCTGTTTCCACGCACGGGTGTGCCCGGCGGCGGGCGGGCCGAC
>JBGTMB010000348.1:0-1859 GCA_041743755.1 Nitrospiraceae bacterium
GGATTGCGCAATCGCCCAGGCGATGCTGTGCTTATTCGCTACGCCAATGATCAGTCCCTTTTTACCGTCGAGTAACATGGTGGACTCCTGACAGGATGGTAATTATCTGTGAAGCGTGTTTCGTGAAGCCCAGGCGTTGTCCCGCGAGAGATGCGATTTAAACGACGCGTCACGCACGACGAGGTGCATCCTCATTCTGGTGGCCCAAGATAGCATGATTTTATGTCTGGTACCAGGAAGACAGTGGGTAGGGGGAGGGAGGAGCTAATTTGCTTTGGTAGCGCTGGCATGAAGTTGCGCCAACACTTTCTCCGCTTCAGGAGCGAAGTCATCCCACCGGTAGGTTTGAATAAGATCCAGGGCTTCGAAGGCGAGCGAAAGGGCTTCGCGGTGGCGGCCGTCGGCACAATAGCTCTTGGCCAGGCTGAGTCTGGCATTGACCGACTGCGGTGATTTCAGGAGCACGTACTGAAGAAGCTTCTCTCCCTTCTCTCTGTCCCCCCCAAGCAGTGGAGGAAGCCTGAGAAGGAACGCCCCTTTGGCTGACAGGGCGTCAAGATGACCAGGTGCAAGTTCCAGTGTCCGGTCGAGCTCATTCGTCATACGGCGGAAACCCATGACCGATGTGATGCTCGGCTCACCATCGATCCGCATGAGTTCTCCTAAATTACAGAATAGGGCGAAATGCGCGTCTGCGGATCGATCGTCCAATGCTACAGCTTGCTCCGCTAGTGCCTGGCCTTTCTCAAAATGGCTGACTCGGCTGGCCCGGTCTCGATCGATACGGCCGTCATGGCATTCTGTCATCGCCTCTTGAGTCAACGACCGGGATGATGGTTGCGCCAGGAGGCTATCGGGGTTTGCCAAGATCCAACAGCCGAGCAGAATCAGGAATGTGCGTTTCATCTTTTCCTGCCGGTTGAAGGGGGATCCCACAAGCGTGCCTTGCGAGACACCGTATCGATATATCAATTCAACCGGCGTGTATAACATAGCTTGTGAGAAGTTTACTATGGCTGACTCGGAGGCCCTACCGTGATCGTTCCCTTCGTCATACCTTGAACCCGCATGTCTGTTGTATCGCGAAGCGCACGGAACGCCGTCAGCATCGTTCGATATGAATAATGTGCATTCCGTCCGCTTGGGTTGGGCAGGGCAAAAACAGGCCGGCCCGCCAAGGTTTTGGCTTGCAACCCGAGGCTGATTCGTCCAGACCTGTATTCTGGGAATAACGTGCGATAGATCGTGACGCCGAGTAGGGCCACAGCGTGAGGATGATACCGTTTCACTGTGGCGACGAGCCGCTTTTTCCCAGCTGTATACTCTTGTGGCTTGAGCGTGCCCACCCCTGCGCTGGGCCGCTGAATAATGTTTGTTAGGCCAAGCCCCCAATCGGGAAGTCGCCAATCGTCTTGGTGTGTGAGCGGCTCGGACACCAGTCTTGACTCGTATAAGAGTTTCCAGAAACGGTTTGAGTGCCCAGCAAAGTGGTGCCCGGTGGCAGCTGAACGAAGGCCTGGATTGATGCCGACGAAGAGGATATGGACCCCTGGCCTAATGTGATCAGTAAGCCGTTGGCGAGACGGAGTCCCTTGTGATGGTTTGGTGACAATCTTTCTCACTGGCTTTTCCACCTGAAATAGAAGCGTGTGGCGTAGGCAGTCTCGGTCTCGACAGCAATGTGCCATTCCAGCGATGGGGCGGTTTAGCTGACCTCCAGCCATTCCGCCACAAAAAACAAAGGTCCAGCGGTGAGGCCTAGTTCGAATAACATACATAACACATTGATAAGTATACAACGGCATCGACCTCACCGGTTCGGCATCAAGCTTGCTATGTACTCACAACAAGTGTCGATG
>JBGTMB010000349.1:0-7901 GCA_041743755.1 Nitrospiraceae bacterium
CATTTCTGGTGCAAGACGAACGATGAGCCCTTCGGCGTTCAGTTCATAGGCGAGGCCGTTACGAGAAAGAATCCGATTAACATCGTCTCTGAAAGCAGCCCGGCCTTCCTCAAGGTTAAAGGACAAATGGCTGTGGCCGAAGAAGGAGTGAAAGTCATACGCTTCTGCTTTTGCTACCGCCCTATAACAAAATTCCAGAAGATCCAGAATGGCAAGTTGTGGTGGGATTATATTAGCTCTCAGAGGCCACGATATATCCGGAATTTCTGCTGCCAGCGCTAACGAGAACGATGTTTCGTCGCATCCGGCAGTGCCTTTGCCGTCAGGGCACCCTAATGGATAGCGATAACCAAATGAACCATTTTCCACGCGAGATGTAATTGTGGCAACAATTCCGCCCCATACATTGGGAGGAATGTCGTCTCTACTTCTAGGACGGTCACCTAGTTCGCGGTCACTGAAGTACTCAGGAGCCATTGCCTCTTGCCTCGCGCCAGTAGCTTAGCAACCTTGCCGAGTCCAATTGTGGAGGATCTTGCTTTTATCGAAAACTAAAACATACTGGGCGCACTTTCCACCTGTTCCTTCGACCACGGCGGAGCGATGTTGATAGGTCCACACAATACTTCCATCAGCTAAGCTTCTTTCAAGATGTGGCGGGCCAAGCCGCTTTGTTACGTCGTCTTGACTCGCTTTGCCAACAGATTCTTCAAGGTAAGTGGCGCGCCAAGGCGTGCATGCTTCGAGAAACAAAACTGCGAGGACCAACCCGAATCGTTTCTTTAGGATGAGCATTGTTCTTCCCTTCTCGTAGCCGGTATGGCTTTTAGGGGGGCGGCAGGCTGTCCCGCGCTGGGCGCATCCAACGAGTTCCTTCTTTCCTTTCTTTCTCCATCCCTGTGGCCGTGGACTCAAAGGGGCTGCAGGTGGGGTGCACCATTGTGCGCGCATCGGACGAGCACTGTTTCATCGTGCGCGTTCTGCGAGCACAGGGGCATCCACCTCGGTCTTCTCTCTTTTTTTCCCCTCTCCCTCTGGTGGCCGGTGGTTCTCTTTGGGCAGGTAGCAGGGCTGGGCCAGACTGCGCGCGTCCAACGAGGGCCTTCTGAGGCCGCGCGTTGCGCGAGCAATGGAACGGCCCTGCTGCCTGCCCGTCCTCTCTTCACACCGGCCACTTCTCCTCGTTCCACGCCATTTCCCAAAACATCCACTCATAGCGCGAGCTGATGACGAAGGATTCTTCCATCCGTCGCTTTTCTTCCTTGCCCGCCGTCTTGGCCCACTGGTCCACTTTCTTGCGCATCCATTGCTGGACTTGGGCGAATTCCGGCGAGGCGTAGAGCATGAGCCAGTCTCGATAGGGGTGATCATGTTTTGGTGGGCCATGTTTCAAGAGATGCTGGCCGACGACGCAGTAGATCCAGGCGCAGGGGAGGGCGACGACGGTGATCTCCGTTACCGAGCCTGTATGGGCAACCGTGAGCATATGCCGCGTGTAGGCGTAGTTCGTCGGCGCCATAGTCACGGCGGTCATTTCCTTTGCGGTCATATTCCATCGTGATCCATATGCTTCGTGGAGGCTGCGTTCGACGACGATGGTGTCTTCGGCGAGCTTCGTCAGGCGCAGAGCCGACTCTGAGTCCGGCGCTCTCAGCGCTCCGGCAGAAAACACACGGGCAAGGTCACTGAGGAATCTGGCGTCTTGCAGAATGTAGTACTTGAATTTCTGTTCCGGCAAGGTCCCCTTACCCAATGCCACGACAAATGGATGAATGAGTTGGGCATCCCATATGGGTGTGGCGAGCTGTCTTAAGCGGTCCGTAAACGACATGGGGTTTCTCCCAGGTAAGCGTAAAATGTGAAAGGTAAAACGTAAAGACGTTAGATGAACGATCTCAGATGATTGAAAAAGCGATTATACCAACGAAGCTATTCCCATGTGTTGAGTCCGGTCCCCGATCGCCTCACGTTTCACGTTTCACGTCTAACGTCTTTCCAGGCCAGGGTCTCGGCAGACGATTGATCCCATCGAGCGCGGCAACTTTGTAACATTCCGCCAGAGTCGGATAATTGAAGACGGTGTCGATGAAATAGTCGATCTTCCCCTGATAGGCCATAACGGCCTGACCTATGTGAATAAGCTCCGTCGCTCCTTCTCCAATGGCATGTACACCCAGGAGTGCATGGGTGTGGCGATGGAATAGCAGCTTCAACATGCCGGTTTGATCGCCCATGAGCTGCCCGCGGGCGATTTCACGATAGTGGGCGATGCCGGACGCATACGGGATCTCCGCCTTGGCCAGTTCTTCCTCATTCCGTCCCACCGTGGAGATTTCAGGAATAGCATAGATGCCGTAGGGCAGGAGGTCCGTGTCGGTATGGTCGGGATGGCCAAAGGCATGGCACGCCGCATGGCGCCCTTGCTGCATGGAGGTGGACGCCAAGGCGGGAAAACCGATGACGTCGCCGGCCGCGTAGATATGGGGGATGGCTGTTTGAAAATGCCCGTTTACGATCACGCGGCCTCGCGCATCCGGTGTGATGCCGACGGCTGCCAGGTTCAAGCGCTGTGTTGCGCCGATTCGGCCGATGGCATACATGAGCGTCGTGGCGGTGATCGGTGGCCGGTGTGTCAGCGAGACCGTGACCTGTCCGTCTGGCTCTTTCAGGATCGCGACCACTTCTTCCTGGTGGTAGAGCGTCACGCCGATATCTGTCATCTGTCGTTGCAAGGCGTCGATGATCTGCGCGTCGACAAATTCGAGCAGGCGCGGACGCTTGTCGATCAGCACGACCTTCACACCGATCATGGCTAAGATCGATGCGTATTCTGTGCCGATCACGCCGCCGCCGACAATGATGAGGGATGTCGGAAGGCGTTTGAGCGTGATGAGGCCGTCGGTATCGATGATGGTGTGACTGTCGAATGGAATATCGGCTGGTCTGGTCGGCACTGTGCCCACGGCGATGACGATCACATGGGCATAATGTTCGGTTGCCGTGCCGGCCTGTTGAACGAGGAGCCGGTGAGGATCGACGAAACGGGCTTCCCCGAAAATCAGGTCGATGCGGTTACGTGCCAGCTGATCCTTCACGATCTCGATTTCGCTCTTGATGATGTGGTTGGAGCGAAATGCGAGATCTTGGATCGTGACCGTCTCTTTCACACGATAGCCGGTTCCATAGAGGTTGCGTTGGCGGAACCCCGAGAGATAGAGCACCGCTTCGCGGAGGGCTTTGCTGGGGATGGTGCCGGTGTTGGTGGACACGCCGCCGACGACGGCTTTGCGCTCGATAATCCCAACGGTCTTGCCGAGTTTGGCGGCCTGGACCGCGGCCTTCTGGCCTGCGGGCCCACTCCCTATGACGAGAAGATCGTATTGGGCCATCTCTTCATTCTAAGGGAAGGCTGAGGTTGAGGCTAAGGTTAAGAAGAAATATACATCTCCCTTCTCCTCAGCCTCAACCAGGACCTCAGCCTTCTCGTTGGTCTAGCCTGCGGTGATCAATGATTTGGCCACGGCGAAGGCCTTGTCCATGTCCGGCAATTGGACCAGTTCGGGGGTGATTTGCAGATGCCGCACAGTGTTGTTGGCATCAATCACCATAATTGTGCGAGCCAGGAAGTGGGGCCCCTTGATAAAGAGTCCGTAGGCCTTCCCGAATTCAGCATCCTTGTAATCTGAGAGGAATGTGACGTTGCTGATATGGGCTTCTTTTGCAAATCGCTTTTGTGCAAAAGGCGTATCGACGCTCACGGTGACCAGTTCAACCATCTTATCGAGGCCCTTATTTTTCTCGCTCAGATAATGGGTCTGCTCTTCGCACACCGGAGTATCAAGCGATGGGACGACGCTGATGATCCGGACCTTACCCTTGCCTTTGGTGTCGGTGATGGCGACCGGCGAAAGGTCCGTCTGTGTCAGCGTCACTTCCCTGAGGGTGTCTCCAACTTTGATGCCAGCTCCCGCGAGAACCAGGGGGTTTCCCTGAAAGAGGACAGTGCGGCCCTCACCAGCCACAGCGCTGCCGTCAGCGACGGTGTAGTTCTTGTAAAGAAAATTGGAGCTGCCGGTACTTGCGCATCCGGCGAACCCGAGCGCCATGCAGAGTGTGGCCCCAATGAGTATACGATGCGATGTCTTCATAATAGTACCCTCCTTTGGTGAAGCGATGGTAAATGGTTTCCCCAGAATACGAGGTCTGTGCTTGTGCCGTCAGCAGGCGGTAGATGCACTTTGCCGTCACTGCAACGCCTCGACGAACGTCCTGCCTGCAAGTAGATACGCACGGTTTGCGTGCGCAGCACAACATACCATCTCTGTCAGTGGCGAATAAAGGTGATGAGTGTCTGGTTGACCACATCCGGTCGTTCCCACTGTGGAATGTGCCCTGCCTTGGGGATTCGGATGAATCGTGATCCCTTGATGGTGTGGTGGAGTTCTTCACCTACGGCGATCGGGAACACTCGATCTTCTTCACCCCAGAGCACCAGCGTCGGATGGGTGATTGTGCCGAGGCGTGTGGCAAACCCTGATTCCCATAACGGAAGGTTTTCTCTGACAGCCATAATAGGTTTGATGAGTCCAGGGAGCTGCCGGTTGCGATTGGATCGCTCGAGGACGGCCGGTGTGAGGAGTGTTGGGTCATGCACGATTTCTTGTAAGACGGACTCGATCATCAGGCCGCCGAACAGCGTATTGCCGAATGAGACGAGCCAGGACGGCGCGCTGCTTTCCAAGGCGCGCCTCACGGAGGGACTGGTGAGTTTCTCCATGACGTGTTGCGGTAGCCCGTCGACAAGCACAAGTTTTGCGACGCGTGTGGGGTGTGTCAGCGCCATGCCGATGGCCAACCCGGCGCCCATGGAATTGCCGACTAACGTGGCTTGCGGAATCTTTGTGGCATCCATGAACCCGACAAAGAAGTCCAGCATCTGGTCCGGACGATAGTCGATGTCAGGTTTATCGGATAGGCCTGCGCCGGGCAAATCGAGCGTGAAGACGCGGAAGTGCTGTGACAGCTGGTGCTGCTGATATTCCCATTGCCACATCGATCCCCCGAAGCCATGGATCAGAATGACCGGCGGGCCTGCGCCGACATCTAGATAGGCGATTCGCTGGCCGTGGACGAGAACGGTGTGGACGGGCATGCGCTCAATGGCGTCGAACTGTGTTGGAATCGACGAGGGAGACGAGCAGGCGGTCATGATATGACACAGCAGGATGAAGATGAGTAGTGCAGCATACGGCTGTCTGCATCCATGAACGGAGGCACGTGGGTCTATGAGGTTACTCCAGCTGGATGACCGTTTCATCCGTTTTCACATTGTCGCCTTCAGCGACCAGGATGGCCGTGACGGTCCCGTCGATCGGGGCTGGGACTTGGCTTTCCATCTTCATGGCCTCGATGATCAGGAGGGGGGTTCCGGCCTTGACTATGGTATTGACCGCGACGAGCACTTTGACGACGCGACCTGGCATCGGAGGCGCCACATCTCCTGGCTTGGACGGCCTGGGCCGTTTGGGCTTGACGCTGCTGCCGGCATCGGGAGCTTCCGGCACACCGGCTAGGATTTCCTGGATCGGCTCTAACGAGACCTCTTCAAGTTTGTCGTTGACCCGGATGTAATAGGGTTTGCGGCCACCTACCTTCCGTCCGGAACCGGACACCTCTATATGGTAGGTTTCGCCGTGGACTGTGACGTTGAATTCGGCCGGGGCCAAATGGAGTTCGGTGGCCGCAGCCGATCCGCTGGCTGAGAAGACTTCGAGAGGTTCCAGCGCAAGGTCCCCCTTCTCGCGCGCCTCGAAGAAGTCTCGCGCGATAGAGGGGAATAGGGTGAATGACAGCTGATCTTCCACCGAGGTGGCTGAGTCAGGCAGATCTTTTCTGGCTGCTTCCAGTTCAGGCTCCAACCGATCAGCGGGTCGGGTCTTGATCGGATGGTCATCCCCGATCGCGCGGGCCATGATGTCGTGATCGAGGGGACCCGGCGCCCGTCCATAGAGTCCGAGGAAGTAGTTCTTGGTTTCCGTCGTGATGACTTTGTATCGTTCGCCGGTCAGGACGTTCAGGGTGGCTTGGGTGCCCACGATCTGGCTCGTCGGAGTGACGAGCGGGGGATAGCCCATTTCCTTTCGGACGCGCGGTACTTCATCCAGCACTTCTTTGATCCGATCGAGCGCATTTTGTTCGGTCAGTTGCGCGGCAAGATTCGAAAGCATGCCACCAGGAATTTGCGAGGTGAGGATCTCGGCATCGACCCCGGTGAACTCGCTTTCGAACTGCCGATACTTTCGCCGAACGGTGCGGAAGTGTTCAGTGATTGGGAGGAACGAGGCCAGATCCAGTCCGGTGTCGTACGGGGTGTTGCGCAGCGAGGCCACCATTGTTTCCGTCGAGGGATGCGAGGTCCCGCCTGCCAAGGGCGAGATGGCCGTATCCAACATATCCAAGCCACCGAGGATCGCCATGAGGGAGGTCATCGAGGCCATCCCCGAGGTGTAATGTGAATGCAAATGGATCGGGACCTTCACGGCGGCTTTGATCCGGCGTATGAGGTGATAGGCGTCGAGCGGCGCCAAGAGCCCGGCCATGTCCTTGATGCAGAGCGTGTCCGTTCCCAAATCCTCCAGCTGTTTTGCCATGGTGACAAAGCGTTCCACGCTGTGGACGGGGCTGACGGTATAGCTGATGGCGGCTTCGACATGCTTGCCACAGGCTTTCACTTCCCGCATGGCTCGTTCGACGTTGCGGAGATCGTTCAGGGCGTCGAAGATGCGGAAGACGTCGATGCCGTTGGTGGCAGACCGTTCGATGAATCGTTCCAGTACATCATCGGCATAGTGCCGATAGCCGACCAGATTCTGCCCGCGGAGCAGCATTTGAAGTTTGGTTTTGGGCATGGCAGCGCGTAGCGCGCGGAGCCGTTCCCAGGGATCTTCCTTGAGAAAGCGTAGGCAGGTGTCGAACGTGGCGCCACCCCAGACTTCGAGCGACCAATAGCCTACGGCGTCGAGCCTTTGAGCGATGGGCAACATGTCCTCTGTGCGCATGCGTGTGGCCAAGAGCGATTGATGGCCGTCGCGCAAGGCGACATCAGTGATCAGGATGGGCTTGCCTGCGGCCGGTTGGATCGTCAGATCTTGGCCGCGACGAGCACGTGTCTTTGACGTCCGGATAGCTGGTTCAGCTGTCTGTTTCTTGGGGGTTCGTGTACGCGAAGGTCGTCGTGTTGCCATGGTGTCCTGATCTGTTGGTTCTATTGCTGCCCGATAACCGGAAAGCAACACGCAGGATGCTCAAACTGGTTTGTTTTGTTTATCTGGTTCATCTGGTCTGTCTGGTTCAATCAAACAAACGAGACAAACCAAATAAACCAAATAACGGTCTTTTTGCGCTGGCGGACTTTTTTCAGCATCCTGTTATAACCCTTCGTAGGCGGCGATGGCAGCGGAGAGTGCCAGCACCAGATCCTCTGGTTGCTCGAAGTCGTCATAGTTGAACAGCGTAGGATGCGTCTCCAGGTAGGAGGTATCGAAATCTCCAGCCATAAAGTCCGGCTCCTTCATGATCTCCATCATAAACGGGATCGTCGTCTTCACCCCGCGTAAGACGTATTCTTCGAGGGAGCGTCTCATGCGGCTGACGGTTTCTTCCCACGTGCGGCCGCGCACGGTAAGCTTGGCCAAGAGGGCGTCGTAGTAGGGCGGTACCGTGTAGTCCTTATACACCGCTCCGTCAATGCTGACGCAGATCCCGCCAGGCGTGAGATAGGCCGTGACGGTGCCGGTACAAGGCCGGAAGTTGTTCTTGGGGTCTTCCGCGTTGATGCGGCACTGGATCGCATAGCCTTGGAGCGTGACTTCCTGCTGAGTGATCTCAAGAGGCATGCCGGC
>JBGTMB010000350.1:0-4862 GCA_041743755.1 Nitrospiraceae bacterium
CCACCCTGATCGAGCAGGCACCGATGGGCGTGTATGTGGTGGACGCGCAATTCCGGCTGCAACAGGTGAACACCGAGGCGATGCCGACATTCGAAACCGTGCGCCCCCTGATCGGGCGCGATTTTAACGAAGTCTTGGAGATCCTGTGGGGGCCGAAAATCGGGCGGCAATGCGCGACCATCTTCCGCCATACGCTGGAGACGGGCGAGCGTTATGAGTCACCGGCTTTCGTCGAACAACGCCACGACCTTGGTACGGAGCAAGCCTACGAATGGCAAACGCAGCGAGTGACGCTTCCCGATGGTCAGCACGGCGTGGTCTGCTATTTCCACGACATGACTGCGCGCGTGGGCATGGAGCAGGCCTTACGCGCCAGCGAGGAGCGGTTCCGCGCCTTGGCCGGCCAATTGGAGCATGTGGTGAAGGAGCGCACCGAGGAACTGTTGCAGTCACAGGATCGCTTGCGGGCACTCGCGAAGGAGTTGAATCTTACCGAGCATCGGGAGCGTAAACGCCTGGCTGACGAGCTGCACGACTATCTCTCGCAATTGCTCGTGCTCTGTCGACTCAATCTCGCTCAGATGAAACGGATCGGTTTGTCTCCGAAGGTAGAGGAGAAGGTCGGAGAAACCGAAGAGGTGCTGAGCAAGGCGTTGCACTACAGCCGCACCTTGATGGCCGAGCTGAGTCCGCCGGTCTTGCATGACCATGGTCTCCCGGCCGGCCTCCTTTGGCTCGGGGAACAGATGGCACGCCGTGGTCTAACGGTGAGGGTCGATGCCGGGGGTATAGGTGATGTGAAGATTCTCGACGATAGCGCGGTGCTGCTGTTCCAATCGGTCCGGGAGTTATTGTTGAACGCGTTGAAATATGCCGAATGTCGCGAGGTCGTGGTCCGTATGGAGCAGGCAGACGGGCGGCTGCGCATTGAGATATGTGATGACGGGGTGGGGTTCGATCTTGTTGCTGCTGATTCATATAGCCCTACCGCCATGTCTTCCAAGTTCGGTCTGTTCAGTATCCGAGAGCGGATGAAGTCGCTGGGTGGATGGTTTGAACTCAAATCGTCCTGCGGCGAAGGCACAACGGCCGTGCTCGTGATGCCGCTGGAGCGTGCTGAGGTAAACGTCCTGACTGCTAAGCCATTCAGAAGTGCCGCATCCCACGCCGAGAATTCAGCAGGCCACCAACAAGACACGAAACAGATTCGTGTCTTGTTGGTAGATGATCATGCCATGGTTCGGCAAGGACTGAGGAGTGTCTTGGACAGTTATGCCGACATCGAGGTGGTCGGGGAGGCCTGGAACGGGGAAGGCGCCGTGGAGGCAGCCGAACGGCTCCGCCCCCTTATCATCGTGATGGACATCAACATGCAGAAGATGAACGGAATTGAGGCCACTGCTTACATTAAGGCACGGCACCCTGAGATCATCGTGATCGGCATGTCCGTGCAAGCCGGCGGGGCCAACGAGGAGGCAATGAAGAAAGCCGGTGCCTCGATGTTGCTCACCAAGGAAGCGGCGGTGGAGGAACTCTACCGAGCGATATGTCAAACCCTGGCGGCGTAGGCGATGAGCGGTGATCAGGCTCAACGTTGACTGAAAAACCATCGTGAACTAGGGATACCACTAGGGTCCGTCCAGTTGTTTAATCGGTATATTCGCCGCACACTCATTGACTCAGGCGGTACGATAAGTCACAGACTATTGAAGTCTTCGCATGGTTGTGTTTTCAGAATGACAGACCAATTGTGATGCCTGATAACCCTCCCAACGAAGGAGCTCTCATGTCGCCCTCCATCGATCGAGCTGATGTGCCCGTTTCCGAGCTGGACGTTCCCTTGGAGCGGGATGGTTTTTCTCGCATGCTGATTCGAGAATTGAGCGGCACGTTGCAGGATGTGGTTGGGATTGAGGAGGCCGAGGGGTTTATCAGCCTGGTGGGCCAGAAAATCGGCGACCAGATCGATCGCGAGTATAAACAGGCGTTACGAGTCTCAACGCTCACCCGCGAGCAAGTGCGGGATGTATTGGTCGATTTGAAGCGGCGTATCCAAGGCGATTTCTACGTCATCGAGGAGACCGACGACAAGATCGTTCTAGGGAACCGGCGCTGTCCGTTCGGCGATAAAGTGCTCGACCGACCGGCTTTGTGCATGATGACGTCCAATGTGTTCGGTTCAATCACCGCCCAGAATCTCGGCTATTCGAAGGTGGTGTTGGAGCAGACGATTGCGCAACACGATGCCGGTTGCCGGGTGGTCGTGTATGTGAAGCCGACGCCTGAGGCGGAAGGGGTCGAGGGGCGAGAGTATTTCAAGGGGGTATGAGGATGTCGCGAGAAATCGACTCACTTCTGAACGTGTTCCCTGAACCGGTCGTTGTCGTGTCTGCCGATGCGGTCATCCAGTCGGCGAACAAGGCGTTTTTCGCATTCACCGAAACTGGGGCGGATCAGATCGCCGGTCGCTCGATCTCCCACATCATGGGAACAGATGAATCAGCGTTTCGAGACATCATCGAGCGATGCTGCCGCACATCTGCTCCCCTTCCGTTTGCCACGCATCGTCGAACCTCACAAGGAGATCTCGTCCGCTGCCGTGTGCGAGGCGCCCTCTTGCAGCAAGGAGACTCGAAGTCATCAACGACCGTCTGGCTTCGAATGTCCCCTCACCTCTCCACGACTCAAGGGTTTCAGAAGTTAAATGAGGAAGTGTCTGCTTTGAAACGCGAAATTCTGGCTCGACAGAAAGCCGAAACCGAGGTGCGAGCCAGGGAAGCCGGGTATCGCGATCTCATCCAAGCGCTTCCCGGCGCCATCTATACCTGCGACGAGCGGGGCCGCGTGACGCTCTTCAACCAAGCTGCGGTCGACTTGTGGGGGCGCGAACCGGAAGTCGGCAAGGATCTGTGGTGCGGATCGTGGAAAATCTACAGTCCCGACGGCACTCCGCTTCCATTGAGCGAATGTCCGATGGCGGTCACGTTGCGTGAAGGCCGGGCAATACGCGGCCAGGAAATTGTCATTGAGCGGCCGGACGGGACAAGACGCCATGTGCTGCCTCATCCCGAGCCGATGCGGAATGCCGAGGGAGTGGTCGTCGGCGCCATCAACATGCTCGTCGACATCACGGACCGCAAAGAGGGCGAGCGGGCGGTCGCTGATTTGGCTTCTATCGTGACGTCGTCGGTCGACCCTATCATTGGAATAGATCTGTTCGGCATCGTGACGAGTTGGAATCGCGCAGCGGAACAATTATACGGGTATGCCGCACATGAAATAATCGGACAGCCCCTGACCCGGATCATCCCCCCGCACCTCCTTGACAAAGAATCCCATATTCTCGAACGGATTGAGCGGGGCGAGACAGTCGAGCGTTATGAAACGATCCGGCGTCGCAGGGACGGGACCGAAGTCTCTGTTTCGCTGACCGTGTCGCCTGTGATCGATCTTCAAAAGAGAATCATTGGAGCCTCAAAAATCGCGCGGGATATCACGGAGCAGAAACGCGTCGAGAATGCGCTGCGCCGAAGTGAACAGGATCTCTCCGACTTCTTCGATAACGCCAGCACCGGCCTGCACTGGGTCGGACCGGACGGGATCATTATGCGGGTGAACCAGGCTGAGCTGGACCTGCTTGGATACAGCCGGGAGGAATATGTCGGCCATCACATCGCCGAATTTCACGTCGATCAGCCTACCATTCAGGATATCCTCGTCAAGCTGGCCGGTGGAGAGACCCTGCTCGAATACCCGGCGAGAATCCGATGCAAAGACGGTTCGATCCTCGACGTGCTCATCAATTCAAATGTGTTGTTCGAAGAGGGCAAGTTTATCCATACCCGCTGTTTTACCCGTGACGTGACCAGGCACAAGCGTGCTGAGGAGGCGCTGCGGGAAAGCGAAGACCGGTTCCGCACGATGGCCGACAATTTATCGCAGTTCGCGTGGACGGCGGACCCGACCGGATGGATCTTTTGGTACAACCAGCGTTGGTATGAGTACACCGGCACGACGTTCGAAGAGATGCAGGGCTGGGGATGGGAGAAAGTTCATCATCCCGACCATCTCGAGCGTGTTGTCACAAAATGGAAACACGCGCATATCACCGGCGAGCCGTGGGAAGACACATTTCCTCTACGCGGCCTTGACGGAGCTTACCGCTGGTTTCTCTCTCGCGCATTACCCGTTCGAGATGCAGAGGGTCGAATCATTCGGTGGTTCGGCACCAATACGGACATCACCGAGCTACGCGAGGCGCAAGCTTCTCTGCTTGCAAGCGAGGAACGACTGAGGAGACAGTCGTCAGCACTGGCCGAAGCCAACAAAGAGTTGGAAGGATTTTCCTATTCGGTCTCGCACGACTTACGTGCGCCGTTGCGGACCATCGACGCCTTCAGCCGTATTGTGGAAGAAGATCATGGCCCTCATCTGAACGCCGAGGCGAATCGCTGCTTGACCATCGTACGGAAGGCTGCCGCGCAGGCGGGCGAGTTGATCGACGATCTGCTGGAGTTTTCGAGACTGGGTCGGCTGGCCATGAGTGTCGGTTCGGTCAAGATGGAGGACCTGGCACGGGAGGTGGCGGACGAATTGAAGCTCATACAGAAGGACCAGAATATGGATGTGATCATACGCGACATGCCCTCTTGCCTGGGCGACCGGCGGCTGTTGAAACTCGTCTGGACCAACTTGCTCACGAACGCTATCAAGTACGCCAAGCATCGGGATGAAGTCAGGGTCGAAGTGGGGTGGATGCCGGACGACGCGAGCGCAGAGGTGGTGACGTACTATGTCAAGGACGACGGTGTGGGGTTCGATATGAAATACGTGCACAAGCTGTTCAACGTGTTTCAACGGTT
>JBGTMB010000351.1:0-9969 GCA_041743755.1 Nitrospiraceae bacterium
GATCACCGCAAGACGGCTCTCATCCAGCAACAACGTCGTGCGCAGGGCCCCGCTCGAATAGCTCGGCGTCCATTCATCCGTGTCGATATCATTAAATTGAACCCGTAGCAGCGCATGCAGAAGATCTTGCGCATCGACCTCATCTTCCACCTGTAGCGTCGCCCGATGTTCCCCACGAAGTCGCAACTGCCTGACAACAGCATGGAATCGGCCGCAGACAACCTTCACGAGTGCGACAGGGTCCGATGCGGCCTGAGCAAGCTGACGTCCAGGCTCCAAAGGCGAGAAAGCGCTGGTTGGCACTACGGGAGCCTGCTTCGGACTCTGAAGAACAGCCGGGGCTTCCTGCATTTTAGGCTGTGGGCTGGCAATGGGATGTTGGTGCACGCTGGGCTCCGGTTCAGGTTGTGGCGATTGGGCCGACTGGCCGACTAAAGACCCATCGGCTTGTGCAGTCTGTCCCGCTAGTGATGGCGGTGGCTCTGGGCCGACTGGAACCACTTGCTCCAAAGACGAAGGGGCATGCGGCATCACCATCACAACCGGTGCTGGTGAAACTGGTAATGGTTCGGGTACAGCCATCGATGGGATCATTGCCTCAGGCTTATGCACAGGAGCTGGAGAAACCGAGAGAGCCGAAGGTGGGCTCGGTACAATGGTGGCTGGGGCCAAGCCAAGTTGTAGCGGTGGAGGCGTGGGCTCCGGAGCAACTGGAAGCACTGGTTGCGTAGGGAAATGGGGCTGCGACATCGCAACCGTGGCTGGTAAAATCGATGATAGTTCGGGCACAGACGTCGATGGACTCAGTGGCTCAGGTTTATGCAAAGAGACCGGAGGAACCAAAGAAACCGGAGGTGGATTCGGTGCGGCGGCAACTTGGGCCACGCCGAGGTTCGTCGTCATGGTCACCGGCGAGGGCGAAATCGTTCCCGTTTGCGTCAGGGGCATCTGCACGGTCGAGATCGATGCCGGCACGACGGTCATCTGTGGGCGCACGGGGGCAGACAGGGGTGAAACCGGCGGCGCTGGAGGGATTTGCTGAGGTGGCGGTCCTCCTTGCAGCTCACGTTTTTTTCGCTCAAGCGTGGCAATAAGGGTTTTAATGAGGGCGATACTCTGCTGCGTACCCTCAGGGGTATCCATGAGAAGTCTGTGATGGCGATGCTCTTGGAACTCGGGGGATTTCTCGCCAAACGTACGGCGAATGCACTCGCGGAATTGTAACTCTGTTCTTGCTCTGGCCGCGTCGAGATAGGGGAAGCCTTCTCGGCCCAGGTCTTCCACCTGTGCGAGAAATTCCTGGAGGTTTTCGACGCCGTGGGTGAGCTCTTCAACTGTGGAAGTTTTGGACCGCGCGCGAGACGGTTCTGATGTTTTTGCTCGTGCCATAGAATCTTGAGGAAGTCTAGCCCAGCCTCCACAACGTGGCAAGAAAACATAGGAAAGTTGACGAGAATCTTCGAACCCACCTCTGAAACAGGACGGCATATCCCCCCACTCACACGGCGACTCACTCATGGCCAAACGATGAGGCTACGACGCCTACGATGACATCGAGATGTTTCTAGATTCCATCTTCTGGCCTGGCTCTCGTACAGTTGAGGCGACGGCAGCCAGCCCCTGCCCAAGTCTATTCCGCTCCATCACGGGGTCAAGGACGTGTCCGCAGTTGAAACAGCGCCAACCTGCCAGCCACATATCTTCCGCGCTCTCCATGAGATCCAAAAAGTGAGTTTTCGCCATATAACCCTGACAACGTGTACAGGTCATAATGCCCTCCTTGTGTACCAATCTAGTCACAAGAATACCGGATCGCTCTGAGGTGGTTAGACCGAAAAGATGTAAATCAAACGAGGGGAGACGTCACATAGCCCGCATCGCTCATGACGACTCGTTGTCCCTTGCCTTACTTCCGCGATTCTATGGGGAGGAGGGAAAGGGGAAGCGAGGCTGCGCCGCTCAAAACTCGATCAGAGGAAAATAAATTTTCTGGGGCCTGTTGGTTGGTGAGCCCTAGTAGACCAATAGAAGGTCATGGAGTTGCGCCATCACTGCTGGCTCCATCGGGCCAAACTTGACTCCGAACTCTTGATTGCGCGTCCATCGCACATAGGCGCAGGGAATCTGAATGGGTGTGGCAGATTCACCGACCGATAGTCGGAGGGCAAGACGCATACCGACATGAACTGAACGGGTGCCGAGGATCTTCATTCCATCGCCAGAAAGATCCGTCATCGTTCCCTGCTCCGTAAAGTTCGGCCTAAGGTATTCCACGACACACGGCTTGGCGAGGCGGCTTCTTGGCTTCGAGGTGCTTCGCTTCGACACGGGCGCTCCTTTCTCAAGGTGGTTCGCTTCTTCAGAATGAGTATACGAAACCACGCCCAGCGGGCAAGCGAATTTGAACTCCGTATCGATGAGAGAAGATGTGTCCAGTGCGCACAGGGAAGGGGCCGACGGCACGAGCGATTGGTATTTGGTGCCCCCGATATGAATTGAAAGTACGACAAACGGTTTAGGAATGTGGAGAAGACGTTTTTAAAAGGCTCGGTGTTTCAAATGGTTTCCCCGTTTTATATTTGAATACGGAAGCTTAGGAGCTTTCCAGCGGCACTATTGATTTCAGAGGTTCTAGTGGATTCCGATATGTTTAGCACAAATTTATATATATGGACCCAGCCTTCCCTGCAACGACGACGTGTCACGCGATGCACCAGGTAAACACAGGGCTGCGTTTATATATCCGGCCTCTTGGTGGACAATCAATGTGTCCGGGCCTTGATGAAATACGCGCGCGTTCTCCTCATGAGCACAACGGCCTTGATTGGGCCGACAATTTGTCCAGGGTCTGAACGCGCTGGGTGTCCCTCTGGTGTCATCACGGATCGTCCGCGCTGCACTCCGTGGTGTGAATCCTCCTGATGTGATGCGGCTCGCGTCTCCTCTCCTCTCCTCCTGAAAACCGTAGCGACCCTTCCTGACCTAGACAGGTGGTTGATACGCCGCATCATGGGCCAACAAGGCCCAGATCACTCGGGCATTTTTGTTGGCTAAGGCCACGGCAGCGACATTGGTGCCTTTGCGGTGCTTGAGCGCGCACAGCCACCGCCCCTGCGCATCGGTCCGCCGCTCGGCTCGCTGCACAACGGCGCGCGCCCCATGAATCAGGAGCGTCCGCACATACCGACTGCCTCGTTTCGAAATCCCGCCTAACCGGTCCTTACCCCCACTCGAATATTGCCGAGGCACCAGCCCCAACCAGGCCGCCAGATGTCGTCCATTGCGAAACGCCTGGGGCCGACCGACGGTCGCCACCAGTGCGGTGGCCGTCAACGGACCAATCCCCGGCACCGCCGCCAGTTTCTGGCAGACCGGATGCGCCCGGTACACGCGCTCCACCCGGTGCGTCACCCGCTCGATGCGCACATCGAGCTCCGTCAGTTGCGCGTACAACTCGGCGAAGGTGTCCCGGGCAAAAGCAGTCAATCCCGACGCCGCGTCATCCAAAAAACGAACGACGGCGGGCCGGACCTTCCCCGGGGATTGTCCAATCACCAACCCATACTCGGCTAACAAGCCCCGAATCTGATTGATGACGGCGGTCCGATGTTTCACAAAGAGCAATCGCATCCGGTGCACGGCCTGCAGATCGGCTTGCTCCACCGTCTTGATCGAGACAAATCGCATGGTGGGCCGACTCACCGCTTCGCAGATCGCTTCCGCGTCTCGACCATCATTCTTGTTGGTCTTGACGTACGGCTTGACATACTTCGGGTGCATCAGCTTGACGGTATGTCCAAGCGGTTCAAACGTCCGACCCCAGTGATGTGCACTCCCGCCCGCCTCCATCCCGATCACGCAGGGCGGCAGACTCGCCACGGTGTGGAACAACTGATCGCGCTTGACGCGTCGGCTGAGCACCGCGCGCCCCCGTGCATCCACCCCGTGTAACTGAAACACGTTCTTCGCCAAATCAATCCCTAATGTCGTGATGTGCATAACCGCCCCTCCTTTCTTTCTAATGATGAGTGTGGGTTGCGCGCAACACCACTCATTGTGCCTCGTATGAGACTCGTGTGGAAGAAGGCTGGGTCCATTTCATTAGCACAGCGCATTGTTCTCCCTGATCTCAAGGAGGTTTTTGCTGGATAGGCCTGGGTTGGGGGATTCCGGTAGCAGTGTGGTAACACGCAACTGAAAAGATCTTGCCCGGCGTGGGCATTTCCTCACACGGCTGATCGCCATGGCCTGAGTGAGCATGTCGGCGCGAGGGGCCAATAGGAGCCGGAACTTGTAGGGGGCTGATCCCATGGTGGTGGATGCAAGGCTTGATGTCTGGATACAAGAACGCGTATGACAGGGCACGGTTTTCGCCATTGGCTTATTGTATGTCTTTGTGGCGCCTAGCCGCCTCGACCCATCGCTGGTAATTGCACCTGGATACGTTGACAAGTAGTGGGAGGCAACGTGACAATGACGCGGCAGAACTCGAACACCCGAGGAGATTGAATGATTCAACTACATGACAAAGACACGGGTGCGCGGATAGGCACCATTACCGAGGACAATTTGCGGTTCCTTGTCGACCAGCTTGAGGAGGAGTCAGGGGACGATCAGGACTACTACTTCACAGAGGCTACGCTCGATCTATTCGAGAAAGGCGGCGCTGATACGGCCTTAGTCTCCCTACTTCGTAGCGCCCTGAATGGGCGTGCGGAAATGGAAATACGCTGGTCTCGCAGCTAAGCATTCGATTGCCATCTGACGTCCAGGTGGCTCTCCGCGCCTTTTTATGCGCCGTTCGACGAGCAGATCAGGCGGAGAAAGAGCGCAACCGGCCGCCCGATAGAGCCATAGGAGTCACGATGGAAATGATGTGGCACCGCAGGAGTACGACCTTCGATATTTCCTATCACAGAGATGCGCTGAGCTCTAGGGAAGGTCTGATTTATTCTCCTCGCATGATGTGCTAAGGGTAGCGCAGCACTGAACTGGAGGCGCCCCCATGCCGCAACAGACGTTTGCCGAGGTCACGTTCGAGCAGTATCGCAAGCCGACGCGCCGGGAGCGGTTTCTCGACGAAATGAACCGTGTCGTGCCCTGGGCGGAACTGGTGGCCGCGATCGAGCCCGTCTATCCCAAGGCCGAGGGCCCGGGGCGTCCGCCGGTCGGCGTCGAACGCATGCTACGCCTCCATTGCCTACAACTGTGGTTCAACCTGTCGGACCCGGCGGTGGAGGAGGCGCTGTACGACTCGCGCGCCCTGCGGCAGTTCGTGGGCATTGATCTGGGCTGCGAGCCGGTGCCGGATGAGACGACGATCTGCAAGTTTCGGCATCTGCTGGAAGCGCACCAGCTGGGGGAACAGCTCTTTGCGCGAATCTGGGAACATTTGGTCAAGCAAGGCTTACAGGTGAGCCGGGGGACCATCGTGGATGCCACGATCATCAGTGCGCCCAGTTCGACAAAGAATCGCACGAAGGAGCGGGATCCGGAGATGCATCAGACGAAGAAGGGCAACCAGTGGTACTTTGGCATGAAGGCCCATATCGGCATGGACAGCCGGACCAAGCTGATCCATTCGGTGGCGGCCACGGCGGCGAATACCCATGACAGCCAGGTGTTGCCGGAGCTGCTGCATGGCCAGGAGACCCGCGTGCGGGGGGATGCGGCCTACAGCGGGCAACAAGACGTGATCCGGCACCACGCGCCAGGGGCCAAGAGCTTCATTCAGACCCAAGCTCATCGTCATCGGCCGCTGAGTGAGACCGAGCGGGCCCGTAACCGCACGAAGTCGAAAGTCCGTGCCAAAGTCGAACATGCGTTCTTGGTGATCAAGCGGATCTTTGGGTGGGCCAAAGTTCGATATCGTGGACTGGCGAAGAATACCCACTGGCTGTATATCAGCTGCGGGTTGGCGAATCTGTACGTGGCACGGCGGCGCTTGTTGGCGGGAGCCTAGCGGGCGTGTGTGCGAACGAGGCGGCGGGCGGCCTGCAGACAGGCAAACCCCGATACGGACGCGCTCGAACCAGCAGATTCCCCGCTGATTGCTCGTGTTGATCCATCCAAAACCAGATTGCTTCGTGTAAACGTGAATTAATCAGACGTTCCCTAGATTGCCCCTAGCTACATGGGCTGCTTGGTCGCCCAGATCAAGCTACTCAGGCCGGCGGCTCCAGCGGGCCTCAGATACTGACCAGCCTTCGTGCTTATATCAACCTCAGGATCCTTGGAGTCGCAAAGAAATTGAGGAGAAGCCCTGGCTACAGATTTCTCTGCCACGAAGTACTTGGCGCAGAAGTTCATGTCATTCGTGGCTGAATTCTGGGTGCACATGTCAAGAGTGATGGCCAGGGGCCCCTGGGGGCTTTCCTAGTGGCCAATGTTTTTAAATTATATATGGTTAGACTGAAATGATTACAGCAGCTGCATGAACAATGAGTAGACGAATTTTTAAGTCTTCAACTGTGACTCTTGTGGTAGGGGTCGGTATTTTTATTGCCTTGGCTTCTGCTGTTGCACAAGAGAAGGATGCGACGAGGCCTCTCCATTCATCAAAAGCAGTCTCAGGTTCAGCAGAAAAAGCGCTATTGACTGTCACGCCCGAATATATAATTGGCCCTGAGGATATCTTGGAAATTACGGTTTGGAAGAATGCAGATCTCTCCAAGGAGGTGCAGGTACGGCCAGATGGAAGAATCTCTCTCCCCCTGCTGGGCGATATTTCTGCGGTTGCGAAAACTCCGGTTCAATTAACGGAAGAGATCTCGAGAGGGCTCAGGGCGTTTATGGAAAGTCCTACAATTTCTATTCTGGTTAAAGAGGTGAACAGTTATCAAATATACGTGCTTGGAGAAATTAATAAGCCTGGGAAGTATCCCTTAAAGAGCAAAACAACCCTCTTGCAAGGAATTACCGTCGCTGGTGGATTTACGGCCATGGCTGCGAGAAATAAGATTGTAATCTTTCGCTTTTCTAAAGATGGCGAAAGTTTGACGAAGCTCAAGGCAAGCTATGATGACATTGTAGTTCGCGACGGATCGAGTCAAAATATGGAATTAAAGCCTGGGGATCAGATCGTTGTTCCGTCTGAAACGATGGTGGTATTGCCTACTCGCTAATAAGACCCCAGTGAAGCTGCGATTTCAAGGAAAGCCGATGAGCTGAGCAATTTTGGAATAACTACACTACGCCTCAACTAGGGTTGTTCCTCGTGTGCCCGCTTTCCGTCCAACTGTAGATTGAGGGCAAGCTTTATAGGAGAGACATTATGGGAATACGGCAGGAGTATGGGGGGCCTCCTTACCCATGCCAGTGAACCCCTGGTGGATTCCGAAGCAAGAGGCCCAGTCTGAAAAGCCCCGAGCCTTTATTCTACCCGCACAGCGGACTGCTCGCCGTTCCTATCAAACAAATACATTATCACCCTTCCCCGTGAGGCTGCCTTGCACATCATGGCCGTGGCGACCGATTACGACGGGACCATAGCAAAGGACGGCCGCGTCCCGCCGGATACGATTACGGCCATCAAAGATCAGCTCGTGGCGGAAGCGGTGCGCAAGATCGAACAGGAATCTTCCTTATCGGCGCACGACAGCCGGCAGCGCATCGCTCACGCCATTGAGGAACGCTATACCTTGCCGGCGACGGGACTATAGTCGCTGCGGAGCAACTCAGTTCCTGTCCCAAAATTCGCCTCAATCTTGCGCACCTGAAACCCCCAAGTCACTGCTCCCCATTCTCGGGCTAACGGCGATCAATGCCGGCATTTCAAGACGATAGGACTTCCCCGTGTGTAGCGTTCAGTTCATCAAAGACTATCTTGGGATCATCAATGCCTAGGGCTTTATTCCACTCAATGGGGGTATGGCCATGGTCCGACACGAACACGAAAAGCTTGGCCGCATGATCGAGGAAATCGAACAGACAACTTCCGGATCGAAGGATCTATTGCAGTCAAAAGGAATCGGGGACTCAGCCAAGATTGCGAATCTGTTGGTCCAACAGACTCAGCGTTACTGCGCCCGGCGTCGGTGATCGCCGCTAGGCTTTAGGAGGAAGAATCTCCTCAAGCTCAGTGAGACGGCGCTCCAGAGACTTCGTGAGTTCCTCAAGTCCTTCGGCCAGATGCCATGAGGGAGAATCGGTTGGCATCATTTCTTTGGCCCGTTGAAAGTGTTTGAGAGCCCAGGAGAATGACATGAGAAACCTCCCAGTGGTTGAAGATTAACAGCTGGCGCGCGCGCGTATTGGCACACTTCCCCAGGATTGTGCATCGACTGTAGCATTGGTGATGAGAGAGCCGAACAAGTTCAAACCGTGATTGGAGTATGAGGGTATGCAGCGTGTTTCAGCCACCCAATCCAGCTATGGAAGCCAGGTGGTCCATGTGACGAGGATCCCGACAGCGAGCGTACCACCGAAGACCAGTAAGGCAGCCATTATTGAGTGCATAGCCTTCACCATCATTAAAGAACGCGTACGCTTCGAGTACAATCAGTCTGAAGTTTGGAAATCGCAACGGAGGCGGCGAAGTCATCCAAGTCCCCATAGAAACGAATGGTCTTTTGTCGGACTAAATATACAAAGCAGACCCGTTCTTGACCCTCGTCCTCTTTGAGATATTGCACCAAGCCATCACATACGCGCATGAGTTCGTCCATGTCTGGGTCGAGTTCCATAGGTCCACTGTATCATTTCAACGCTGGAACGACCCTAGATGAATCCCTAGCCGGGCGCGCGGGTCCTGAGGATGTGGTAAGGGTGGATAGACGGATTACGGGGGCTATACGAACTGTGCGGGTAGCATGCTGACAGGGGTAGGACAGGCCGAAGAGTCGTACGTGCGCAGGACACATGGCCTGCGCCTTACGCGCACATACGACAATTTTCACGCCCGCAAAGGGCGCTAAGCGGCTGACGGCGGCCGGGCCTCCGTCTCAAGGTGATAGAAATTGTTTCGCGGGAACGGGAACCACTGTGGGGGGTCATTAATAGCGGTCGGGCCAGCGACGTTCCGCACTAGCAACAAGCTATTTCGACAGATCGCGTCCTATTCATGCCCGTTATCATCAAGAAGCACGGAGGAGAGTTCAGCGGGTCACTTCCGATGGGAAAGCAGAGAGGACAGTGACAGCAGGGAAGGTCTTGGCGAGTATTGCCAATATCAGTACCACAACGAGCCATTGACAACGGACAGGGGCATGAAGCCCCAAACGGTGAGGCGGACGGCCGTATCGGTGCGACGACCGAACCCCACTTCGGGCTCTTCAGCATTCGCGACAGGATGGAAGCGGCCTCAGGCTGCACTTTGTGCGCAGAAAATGGGAGCCCAAGACGCAAAGCTGCGTCATTCATTCGTTTCAGCGAGGAATCGATGTGGTCTATAATCTTGGGGGTTTCGACGAGAGTATCGGAGGAGATTATTTTCCTTTCTCCACGAAAGAAGGCGATTGAGAACGAAATGGCCCATGTGTTCTATTCGCTATTCTATTCGCTATATTGAGGAACATCGCCCCATGAGGAGCAGCCCTGCAAGGAGCCGGATGACCGGAAGAGAGTATGCCATAGGAAACAGGAGAAGCGCTGATGGGTAGATCCGCGTCCGCCATCCGGCGTTCGGTCGGCACGAGCGGCCCAAAGTTACTGATCACGCCAAAATCCTGGTCTCCGGTCAGAGTCTTACTCACCCGCTTGTTGGTCGTCATCCTGCTCTTTTGCTTGCTGTTCAGCCTCCTCTGGGCGGATCGAGACGGGTTACGCGATCAGAGCGACGGCGAGATCTCTTTCAGCGATATCGTGTACTTCACCATGATCACTGTGTCCACGGTCGGCTACGGAGATATCGTGCCCGTGTCCACGCGCGCCAGACTCCTGGACGCACTGGTCATTACGCCGATTCGTCTGGGAATCTGGATTCTCTTCCTGGGCACGGCCTATCAGCTGATCATTCGACAGTATTTGGAG
>JBGTMB010000352.1:0-4834 GCA_041743755.1 Nitrospiraceae bacterium
TCTGATACCAGTGGGACGGGTTTGTCTCCGTAGACAATACCCGTACATGCCCATCCACTGCAGCCCGTTCAAGCCATCGACGGATCGGTACTGTGCCGGTTTCGACCTCGACATGACCGGCCGAGCTCATGAAACCGGCAGGAAGCACCACCAAGTCTGTTGCCACCAATGCGGCATCATCCCCTTTTGAGGTAATCGAGAGGAGTCGCCCCGCCTGGACCTTCATGCGCAAGCTCGAACGGCTCGATGGTCGACTCCGAGCGGTATCGGCTCGTGCCACGACGATCGCTTGCCCTTCCTGCACCTCATGCCGCAGGCTCTCGATCAAGGGACTCGCAAACACTCCTTGCACACTGGACAGGAGGCAGAATCCACGGATTTCAGCAGCCAGCGTGTCCCACGTGCGTGGATCATCCAGTGGAAACTCTCGGATCGGCAACCAGCGCACGGGAATCGTCACCCGTGACCCTTTGCCCAATGCCTGTTTGAGCTGGTCTTCTTCCGGCCCCACCAACACCATGAGCTGTCGAATACCGGCGCGCTGCAGCGTCAATACCGTTCGCTGAAACAGGCCGATACCTACCACGCTGGTGAGCGGGCCTACCTCGTCGGTATACAATCCGGCTGGCTCGCCGAACAGGCTCACTGACGGCAAGAGAATCGCCGTGCTCAACCCTTGGAGGCCTGTCTGTTTCTCAACGATACTCTCGCTCATGATCTACTCCGTCTCTCACCTCTCGACACACCGGTCAGCAATGTGCAGACGACATTGCTATAGTTTTGGCAAAATATCCCGTTCCGCTTTCGTCACATCTTCAATAAAATCGATTTCTGTCCAAGGAAGTCCGCCGATCTTCTCGTGCCCCACTTTGACGTCGCGAAAAAATCCCACGAGCGCGTCCTCGTATTCCATGTGCCAGTCTTCGCGATCCACATGGGTCTTGAGCGACGCCACCACGTGTGGTGCATCGGCATGCCGGACCTTGAGGAACCCCACGCCTTCCCCGGCGTAGTCGTAGTGTAACGGCATCGTCTTTGTCAGCGCTATCACGCGCCCGCTTTCGACCACGACCATGCATTCCTCGCCAGTCTGCTTGACGGTCTCGTCCATGAGCAGGGCGTTCTCATAGGGAGATTGTACCAAACGGCGCAAGATTTCTTGATGAAAAAGTACATCTGCATCCATGACGATTGCGTCGTCATCCAATGCCATGCGGGCGATCCAGAGTGAGGAAATACTGCCGCGATGGAATTGTTCATTCACAAGGAAATTCACGCGTGTCTCACAATCGTTCGCTGCCACAGCCGTGCGAATCATCTCCTGTTTATAGCCCACGATCATATCCACGCAGTGAATGCCGACGCTTCGAAGCGTCGTGAGGTAGCGGTGCAAGAGGGTTTGCCCGCCGATCTCGATCAGGCACTTCGGGCGATGTTGCGTGACCTGCCATAGGCGTTTCCCGACCCCGGCTGCAAGAATGATGGCTTTCATGCTGTGCCGATGATTCGTTCGAATGCGTCGAGGAATCCGACCAACTGCATCTCAGTCAGAGCGCCCATGTTCGCGACGCGGAATATTTGGCTCTGGAGTTGGCCTTGCCCCGCATAGATCACATAGCCCTGCTCTTTCAGCCGATCGTGCAATGACTGATAGGTCATGCCCTCTGGAAGATAGTAGGCAGTGATCGTGTTAGACAGTTTGTCAGGAGTCAGGAGCGGCTTTACCCCGAGCGTCGTCATGCGATCTCGGATTAAGGTCGCGACCTTCTTATACCGTTGTATGCGCTTGGCGACTCCTTCTTCCATGAGCTCATCCAATGCTTCGTTGAATGCGTAATAGACTTGAACCGCCGGTGTGAATGGAATGGTTCCACGACCCTGGTCGTCCACGTATTGAGTGAGGTGGAGATAGATCGATCGTCTGGGATAGCTACGCATCCGTTCCAGAAATCCCTTGCGGACGAGCACGAAGGACACACCCGGGAATCCCTGAATGCATTTTCCTGCCGTGCCCGCCAGCATGTAAATGTGCGACCCGGCGATATCCAGCGGTTCCCCGGCCAAGGCACTGACCGCGTCGAGAATGAACACCCGGTTCTGGCTATCGACGACATCCGCGATCTCCTTGACCGGATTGATAAGCCCTGTGGTCGTCTCATGATGGACCATGGCGACCGCATGCGCTTCCGGATGTTGTCGGAGTGCGAGTCGCAACCGCTCAGGATCCGGCCTTGTCGTCCAATCATATTTGAGTTCGGATACGCCCAGACGATAGAGGCCGACCATCTGGGAAATGCGCTCGCCATACACGCCGTTGTTGAGCACCAGCATCCGCTTGCCGTGCGGGAGCGCCGACATGACTGCGGATTCCACCGCCGCGGTGCCCGATCCAGTTAACACCACCGCGGCATACTCTGTTTCCGCTCCCGGCACAAAGAGTTTCAGCAGCTTCGCCTGAATCCCGTGCAAAAGTTCGGTAAACTCCGACTCACGATGGCAGACATCGGGACGTACTAGCGCCTGACGTACCCGCTCCGACACATTCACCGGCCCTGGATTTAATAAAATCATTTTGTCGTTCTTTCCCTTGCTCCTTAGCCCTCACGCGTCATTTGATTGCCTGCATGAACCGCTTCGTAATGTCCGGCGGATCGAGTATCACGCGCCCGGCATCTTCCACCATCTCGTTAACTTTCACCAGCAACATACTTGGCCCGTCTTTGTTCAGCATATCTTTGAACTCATAAACGAGATCTTCACGTTCCCGCACCCGTTCAACGTGCGCATATCCAGCAGCCTTTGCGACTTTTTCAAGCGGAACGACATTGGAAATCGTCGGCTGATTCCCGGTCGTGCCGTA
The DNA here is from genome assembly GCA_041743755.1 of Nitrospiraceae bacterium. Classification (GTDB taxonomy): domain Bacteria; phylum Nitrospirota; class Nitrospiria; order Nitrospirales; family Nitrospiraceae; genus Palsa-1315. The sequence goes on from JBGTMB010000352.1 coordinate 2,861, forward strand.
GACTTCGTTGTCGAACACCACATGAATGAAGTTCTTTGGCTTTAGTGCTCCCACTGTTGCGAGTGTCCCCATGCCCATGAGGACGTTCCCGTCGCCATCGAAAACGATCACGCGTTTATTCGGCTTCGATAAGGCGACGCCCAGGCCAATTGCCGCTGCCGATCCCATCGACCCGATCATATAGAAATGGGTCGGCCTGTCCGCAATCTTTTGCGCCTCGCGAGAGGGAAATCCATTGCAAATGATGACGGGCTGGTCGGTGAGCAACTCTAACAACGCAGCCATCGCCATCGCCCGGCTCTGCATCGCGCCCTCTTCCGGCCTCATGGATGCAGCCCCTTCACGACCCCCTTCGTGATATTCAGCGCCACGGGAATCCGTTTCTTCATAAAGGTCTCGGCTACCCATTTCAGATCATCAATGGCTGTCTTTTCCGTCAGCGTCCGATGAGGAATCTTCATCGTATCGAGAAACTGCGGCATGACTTCACCCATGACGAGATGTTCCGGGGCATCTTTTCCACCATGCCCACGCCAGGACACGATGAGAATACAGGGCTGGCAATAGATATAGTTGAGCGAGATAAGTGTATTCAGCGAAGTTCCAAGTCCGGAGTTTTGCATCAAGACAGCGGGAATCTTGCCGGCCATGTAGGCCCCGGCGGCCATGGCCACCGCTTCATCTTCCCGAACGGCCGGAGTGTAGAGCCGTCGTTCCATCAATTCGGCAATGATGCCGCCCAGGATCGAATCCGGAACCCCTGTAAAGAAATCCACCCCAATATCTTGGAGTGCTTGGACAAATGCATCACTTTCAATCATCAAGTCGATTCCTTATCTCGATCCACATGGAAAAGCGCGCGCATTATAAGCTATGCCTTCGGACATTCTCAACAAAACTGCGGGAGTTGCACCATGCGATCGGCCATGGTAGCGTTCTGCCATGATCGGACCACAGCGAAACCATATGGCTCGATACCGTGCCCTGCTGGGGCTTTTGTTCTATCTGACCTGTTCCCCTATTCTCGCCCATGCTGTGCCGATGCAGAACGATCCGAATGGTTTCCAGAGCTTAGCCTGGGGAGTTGCCTTAACAGCGAGGCCGGACTTAGAAATCGCTAGAGCTGGCCCGCATGTGAATGAATACCGATTGAAAGACCGTCCGCCATCATATGCCGGAGTTCCAGTCGAGAGTCTTCATTTCTTATCGGTTGACGAGCAATTTGCTCGCGTGACCATTCACTATCAGGGTGGCGATCAGCACAAACAGATACTTGCCTACCTTGAGCAACAGTTCGGTTCCCTCGATCGTGTTCCAGGGCAGATGATGCGAGGACTGAATCAGCAGTATACGTGGCGTGGGGCTGATACCGAAATTAGCGTAACCTACCATGCGGATACGGAACGGGGATTTGTGTTTATCGATAGCCGTACCCTGGCTCCTCGGTTCAACGACCATATTACCGATTCAGCGGAGTAACATGCTTCGCCGTTTTTACTTCTATCCTAGGGTCTGTTGCGTTTATCTCGTCTGCCTGTTCTTCTCACTTATCCTGCAGGGTGTTCCGGCGTTCGCCGTGCCGATGCAGAATGACCCGAATGGGTTTGAGGGAATACCCTGGGGCGCTTCCTTTTCAGACACTGACACCCTCGTGAAAATTGAGGATACCGGCCGCTCTCAAACTTATGAGCCGAAGGCTGGGTCTCCTTCGCTTGGCGCAGTACCGGTTGACTCCATGCGATTCGTCACCTCCGAAGGCAAGTTCGCTCGTGTCATTGTCCGCTACCAAGGCAGCGTGACCCACGATCGGATTCTTGCTTATCTTCAATCTCTCTATGGCCCACTCGATCGCACACCTGGCCAGTTTGCCGGCGGCCCCGTCAAATTCTTCAGCTGGACAGGGTTTGAAACCGATGTGAATCTCCGGTACGAGACGGGCACTGATCGTGGCATCATCTTTTTCGAAAGTCAGGA
>JBGTMB010000353.1:0-6038 GCA_041743755.1 Nitrospiraceae bacterium
GCACCCTCGCCAGCGATCCAAGGGATTGTTCCATCTGGGCGGATGATTCTAAACTCCTCAGAAAACCTCCCCGTCCGTTGTGTCACTGCTGCGGCCTTCTTGATCCTGTCGACATCGTCAGGATGGAGGAGCGCATAAAACTCGTCTACGGTTCTAGGTGTCTTGCCGAGGGGTTGTCCAAACAATTCATGTTGCTTGGCATCCCAGATCACCGCTCCTGTCCCAAGATCGATATCCCAGGCGCCCATGTGGCCGCCGGTCAAGGCCGTCCTCAATCGCTCCTCGCTGTCGCGCAAGGCTGCTTCGGCGCGCTTCTGTTCCGTGACATCTCGAAAGATCACGACCAACCCGTTGATCTTGCCGTCAGGCGAGCAGAGCGGTGCGCAGCTATAGACAACATCGAAGTATATTCCGTCTTTGTTGATAAACACCTCAGGATGCTCGACAATCGTCTTACCCTGCTGAAGGTCTTCTAACCCCGCGCACTCTTCGGCCGGGAATGGACTGCCGTCCCGATGCTGATAATGAGTCATGTCGTGCATCTTTTTGCCGAGAAGTTCTCCGCTCGTCCATCCGAACAAGGCTTCGGCGGCTGGATTGACATAACTGACGAGCCCTTTCGAGTCGAGGGTGTAGAGCCCTTCGTTGATATTGGCCATGACTGCCCGACCGAACGCAACGGCGGCCTGCAACTTGTTCGTGAGTTCTTCCAGCGTCTGCTGCGCAAGCTTGTACTCGGTGATGTCCTGGGTGATGTTGGACAAGCTGAGGGGCTTACCAGTCGCATCAGACCTGACGGTACCCCGTGACTCGAACCAGCGCACACTTCCGTCTGCTAGGATGGCTCGCGTCTCAAGGTGGTATTTGAGCGTCTCTTCTATTGCTTGCATAAAGGTCTTATGGACTCGCTCTCGATCTTCTGCGTGCACGAGTTGCAGAAAGAGGCGGTAGGTCATGGGCGTGTCATTTGGGATCCCGAACATAGCCTTGAGGCTCTGGTCCCACACCACCTCCCCAGTCTGTACGTTCCAATCCCAACTGACCAGACGGCCGGCCGTCATGGCCATCCGGAGGCGGTCTTCACTTTCATGCATCACCCTGTCAGCGTTGCAGCGTTCGATGAAGTCGGCTGCCTGGCGGATGTACAAGTCCAACCGGTGGAGATCGAGATCGGACGGCCGATGGGTCGACCGCCAGTGCGTGGACAGCATACCGAGCGGCCTGCCGTCACGAGCGATCAACGGCGTGGACTGCACGGCTCGAAAGCCGGCGGCTCGCGCAATGTCACGCATCGGCGCGGAGGACACGTCGAGCTCGACATCTTCGATCACGATCCGTGTGCCCGACCGCAGGGCGCGCCCGCAGGCCGAATCGTCTTCTGTCGACACCTCGCGGAAGAATTCGAGAAAGTCGTGGCCGAAGCCTGTTTGAGCCGCTATCGTCAACACGCCGCGGCCGTCCAAGAGCTGCACGTCTCCCATGTCCGCGCTAAGCAGCTCGATCGTGGCCGTCAGCATCTCATTAAGCCCCTCATGCAGACTGGCGGTATGCCATAGGAGCGAACTTAATTCATTCAACCTGGCGAGCGCGGTGGCTTCGGACGCCACTCGTGCTTCGCTTTCGCACTGCGCCCTTTCGGCCTGTTTCCGCGCAGTGATGTCGCGGGCGATCTTAGAGGCCCCGACGAGGTCGCCGCGCTCGTTGTGGATCGGCGAAACGGTCACGGACACGTCGACCAGCGTCCCGTCCTTCCGGCGCCGGATCGTTTCACAATGCGTCACCTCTCCATTGTCCAGCACGGTCGCCACGATTTGGCGTTCCTCTTCGTCGCGATCGGGCGGAATCAGCATCGTGATCGGCCGGCCGATCGCCTCTTCGGCCGCGTACCCGAACAGCCGCTCGGCGCCCCGGTTCCAACTGGTCATGATGCCGGCTCGGTCTTTCGAGATGATCGCGTCGTCGGACGACTGAACGATCGCCGCCAGCCGGGCCAATTCGTGTTTCGCTCGGCGCTGATCGGTGATATCCCGCACCGCGGCTCTTTTCATCACAATACACCTCCTGCGGTTGGGGGACGAAGGGTCTTCGCCTAGTTCATCTAAGCCAGAAAGACCGTACCTATTCGACTGGCTGTAAGAGACACGTAGCTTGAAAATGATTTAGTTCATTTGCGAGGTATTAATGGAACTGAAGGGGCATAGTATCGGCTCCCCAATCATGACCTCCAAAATTATCACGAGAGCATCACGAGCCACCATTTATTCATGACGGTTTGTCGCACAATCACCCGAGATCGCGTTCTTCATGGCGCGTATTTCGCGTTCCCAAGAAATAGTCACTGCGCAATTCTTGAATGTTCAATTGAACATTCAAGAATAAAAATTGAGTATGACAGTTACCGACCGCAGGCATCACCTTCACAACCCCTCATGCCTTCCATGCCCCCCATCTCACCTCTTGATCCGCCGTGTTCCATACGGCCCATGCCGCCGCCTCTCCCCATCATGGGCCCCATGCCTTCTCCACGCCCCATCATGCCAGGTCCATGTTCGCCGGCGAAGCTGCGCGCATACTGGATGATGCTCCAAATTTCTTCGTCCGTCAGTTGCCCGCCGAATCCAACCATAGCGGTGCCGACCGATCCATTCTTGATTACCCAGAAGATTTCGCCTTCCGTACGGTGGCGCCAGAATCCATGATGCTGGAAATTACGGGGCGATGGATTCAACTGGGCGGCCAACGGCCCATTGCCTCCTCCCTCTTTTCCATGACAGTTAAAGCAGCCGCCCTTGCCGTCGTAAAGTGCCTTCCCCTGCTTGACGATCTCCTGAGATTCCGGCAAGGGACTTGTCAGTGCGCGCGCTTCCACCAGCTTGTCAGCCGGCACCAGCGACTGCATCATGTGCCGTTCGGCAGCCATAGCGGGAATGGCAAGGGAAACAATGACGGCGATCAATGGGAACATACTCGGTTTCATTACCTTCCTCCTCTCACAGGATGCCGAAAAAGTCTGTCGGCGTCGTTCTCGCATCGTTCAGACCCTCAAGGCACAGACACTGCTTACGGGGCAATATTGGATTCGATGTCGACTCCGAGGCCGATCCAGGCCCGCAACAGATCGTGCCGCGTGATCGAATAGACGACCTTGCCGTTCCTCTCGATCGGCAGGTTGAGAAGCCGCTTATCCTCCATGAGCTTCACCGCCTCATCGAAACTCGTCTCATCTGTCACGGCGATGTGGTCTTTCACCATAATGTCCTCTGCGGCCAGCCGGTTCAGATCCTTCCCTGCTTCCAGCGCCCGAAGGATGTCGAACTCGCTGATGAACCCGGCAAACCTTCCCTCTCCGTCGACCACCGGCGCTCCCGGCGTATGTGTCGTCAACAATTCAACGGCAATCCCCATCGCATTTTGTTTTCGAGTAAACACCAGATCGTTCGTGGCACGCACTTGTCCAATCGTCTTGAACCCCCCGGCAGGAACACCCGGCCTGGCTAACGTGGTCATAGCACCCTCCTCTTGATGTTGAATAGTTGCGTGATCACAAATCATTCCCCTCATCGAGCAGCAGCGCTGCCTCGACGGCTCGTATGTATGGATCAGCAACCTCTATGCCAATCGGAAAAAATCAGAGTTCCAAATAGCCTTGGATTAACAGCGTGTTCAGTAATGGGAATATTGGTCTCGTTCTATCGTGCTTGCGGGACTGGGGAGTCTTGCAACGATTTGGGCAGGCAACTGAGGCAAAATGCAACGGTGGGCGCACCCGGCATGAATACGGCCGACTTGGAAAATGAACCGTGATCGGATGAGTCAAACGCAGAAGGTTTCTTACTGCAGCGTATTACACATCCAGCACCACCATCTTGCGGTGGAATCGAGTGATCACGTTGGGGTCCGGCGCCAGGCGAATGGGAGCTTCGTCTTTGCCGTTGTAGGGCAACAAATTCAGCACGTACCGGAGACTTTCCAGTCGTGCCGCCTGCTTATCGTTCGCTTTGACGATAATCCAGGGGCTGTACGTCGTGTGCGTCTTGCTGAACATCTCCTCTTTGTAGCGGGTATAAGAGTCCCACAGCTCTTGCGCCTTGTCATCAACCGGGCTCAACTTCCATTGCTTGAGTGGATTCTGCCTGCGCGCCTCGAATCGCTTCGCCTGCTCATCCTTCGAGATCGAGAACCAGAACTTGATGATGGTCACCCCGTCTTCGTAGAGCATATGTTCGAATTCCGGAACCTGCTGCAGAAACCGCTGATGTTCCTTCTTGCTGCAGAATCCCATCACCGGTTCAACGACCGCGCGGTTGTACCAACTCCGGTCGAAGAACACGATCTCGCCCTTGTTGGGCAGCTGTCGGATATAGCGCTGAAAGTACCACTGCCCCCGCTCTTCATCCGACGGTTTGGGTAGCGCGACCACCCGCATGGCGCGAGGATTCAGATGCTCCGTGAATCGACGGATCGTGCCGCCCTTCCCGGCCGCATCGCGCCCTTCGACCAGGATGGCAATCCGTTCTCCGTTGCTCTGTACCCACCGTTGAAGCCTGACCAATTCAACCTGTAATTGTCGCAGCTCCTGTTCATACAGCAGTGTCTTGCGCACCTCCTCGATATCGACGGCTTTGTTCTCAAGGAGCTTCAAAAAACCTTTTCTCGTGTTGACCCTTCGGAGATCATCCTCGGTCAAGCCGTGGCCCGGTTCGCCGATGCGTCCAAGCCCCTGGTTGACAGATCCGATGCGCGAGGCTCGGTAACCGTCTCCTTCCCGCGGCACCATGGTTGGAATGGTCTCTAACTCGTTGACATCGACAGGCCCCGCCTGTCCCACGCGCTCGTCGATATCTGCCCCTTCACGCCGACCCGTTCGACCTTTTGATTTTCCGGTCGATTCGCCATCGGGTGCCATACGAACGCTCCTCCATGTTTCCCAGAATCAGAACGCGACGTTGCGATCACGTTCGGCAACGGCCTTGATGTAGTCCGCCATGCCCTTGATCACCGCGCCGGGGACGAGATCCCCGGCGCCGATTTGACGGGCCACGGCACAGGCCCCGCAGACCCAGATGGGAATATTCGCCGCTTGGACGGCTGTCAGCAGATCTTTCATTGGTGTCAGATTCACCCCCGTCACGTGATCGGCGGTTCCTTTGCGTCCAAGTGTGACCGCTTCATTCCAGAGCCAGAGCACGACCTCGTGCCCTTGCTCCTTCGCAACCTTCGCCGCCATGAACGGCAGCGTCGCCATCGTCGGATCGTCCGTCCCTCGACTTCCAGACACAATAAATGTCGCCATGAGTTTAACTCCTTGTCGTTCGCGTTTCTATTTCTTCTCACCCTCGCTCCTGACCCTTCACACCTCACATCCTACTTCGCCAATGAACGAACGTAGTGAATCAGCTGCCAGACCTGCTCATCCGGCAATCCGGAGAACGGCATCATCCCTGTTCCCGGCGACCCGTTCTTGATGATCCAGAACAGTTGCCCATCGGAAATGTCCTGCATCATCGACCCGCACGTGAAGTTGCGCGGCGGCGGCACCAATGCTGCCCCCATAATTCCTTTCCCATCGCCCTGCTCTCCATGGCACATCACACAGGCCACAGGTTGGGCCGTCTTCAAGTAGAGGGCTTTCCCTGCCTGAATGGCTTCAGCGGAAGCAGGGAGCGGATTCGTCTTGGCCAAGAATTCGTCCGGCGCCTTGGCCGTCTTACGCGGTTGCACACAGACGTCTCCCTGACCCCCGCTCGGAGCGGTGGCCATGTCCGGCGCTCCCTTAAACGTCGCCTTCACATAGGCCATTACATCGGCCACGCCCTGTTGACCGATCGTCAAATTCCAATAGGGCATATTCGGTGATTTGCCTACTGCCGGCCCGCCATGATTGATGACGTTGTACAGATATTCAATCGGGAGCTTTTCAAATGGAATGTTGGCATGAATCGCCGGTTTGGGTTCCAGACCGGAGGCTGCAGGTCCATCACCTTTACCTGTTGCGCCGTGGCATTGCGAACAATATTCCTTATAGACGACCTTACCCC
>JBGTMB010000354.1:0-14917 GCA_041743755.1 Nitrospiraceae bacterium
AGCCTGGTTTTTGTGCTGGGGTGTGGTGGGGTGAAGAGCGAGCAGCAGTCTTGATCGGGCTCGATCGATATGGTGAAGCTGCCGATCTGTTGAGCCTGGTCGGTAATTTCCACTTTGTCCATCCCAATGAGCGGGCGTAGGAGTGGCAACTCTGCGGCCTCTTCAATGACCGTCAAGTTCTCCGGTGTTTGCGAGGCGACTTGCCCTAAACTGTCGCCTGTGACGAGCCCCCAACAATGCTCACGTTTGGCGAGTTCCTGTGCGATGCGGATCATGACACGCCGGTAGAGCACCACGCGAAATGGAGCCGGCGCGGTTGCTACTATGTCGCGTTGAATCTCCCCGAACGGGATGACGTAGAGCTTCGACCGGTATTGATGGGCCGTGAGGAGCTGCACGAGTTCGCGTACTTTCTCTTCCGAGGCACGACTGACGAGCGGTCGGCCTGAGAAGTGGACGAAGAGAGCTCGGCATCCGCGCTTCATCATGCGATAGGCCGCGACCGGCGAATCGATCCCTCCGGAGATCAAACAGGCGACCTTCCCGCTGACGCCCACCGGCATGCCGCCAGGCCCCTGAATCTTTTGGATCGAGTAGTAGACCTCTTTGGAGAGCAGTTCGAGATAGACCGTGAGGTCGGGATCTTTCAGGCTGACTTTCTTTCCGGTTTCTTCGCAGATGGCCGCGCCGACATCCCGCGCGACTTCCATGGAGGTCAGCGTCAATCGTTTGTCGGCTCGTTTCGCCGAGACGCGAAATGTGGAAAACGATTCAGATCGGAGCGAGTCGATGACTGCTTTGCTGAGCGCTTCAATATCTGGATGGGCTAAATTAAGTGGCAGCCCATGGGCCAGCAAAAAGTTGGCGATCCCAAAAACCCGTGCGAGACGCTCATTAATGGTCTTGTCCGGAACCTCGTCAGGCAGGATGACGCGAATCCGACTGCGAAGATTCTCAACCCGTCTGACACCGAGATCTTTCAGGGTCCATTGGATATTCCGCACAAGCCGCTCCTCGAAATAGTCCCGGTTGCGGCCTTTGTGGGCGCGTGCGTGGTAGTGGACGATGGCGCAGCGCATGGCTAAGGCCGTGAGGCGTGAGGGGTGAGGCGTGAGGGGGCGACCGACACATTTGTGGTCTGTGGGCGGCTACTCTTCTTGAGATGACGAAGTAACCCACTCAACATTTTGTCGATTCGCTGAACCTGGCCATCAAGCTTTTCCCAGTCTCCATCGGGAACATAATTGAGACGTCGGGAGATTTCTAAATGAGTATCCAGTTCACTAAGAGAGCCTTGGGCGATGTGGATGTAGTTTGCAAATTCCTTCTTCGTTTGCCGTGCCGCGCCTTCGGCAATATTGCTTGGGACACTGGTGGCTGCCCTGCGTAATTGACTGATGAGAGCAAATCGCTCTTCTTGTGGAAACCGTTCCGTCACTTGATAAATAGCCATGACAAGATCGACTGACGAATTCCAAGCGTCAAGGCGCCTATGTGGCTTTTCCATCCGATGTATTCCTACCCCTGACGCCTCACACCTTACCCCTCACGGCTCTCGATGAAACGCTCTGCGTCAATAGCGGCCATACATCCCGACCCTGCGGCGGTGACGGCTTGGCGGTATACAGAGTCCTGCACATCGCCGGCGGCGAAGACGCCCGGCACGTTCGTGGCGGTTCCGTGTGTTGTGCGAATGTATCCCTTGGCATCCATGTCTACTTGGCCGCCAAAGAGAGCAGTGTTGGGGCGGTGCCCAATTGCGACGAAGACGCCGGCGCAAGGCAATTCTGTTGTCTTGTCTGTGACGAGATTCTTGAGCCGGACGCCGGTGACGACATCACTGCCGAGAATGTCTTCAACGGCAGAGTTCCACACGAACGTAATCTTTTCGTTCTTCACCGCGCGGTCTTGCATGATTTTGGAGGCTCGTAGTTTGTCTCGCCGGTGGACGATCGAAACCTTCGTCGCAAATTTGGTCAGGAAGGTCGCTTCTTCCATCGCGCTGTCACCACCGCCCACGACAATCAGTTCTTTTCCCTTGAAGAAGAACCCGTCGCAGGTCGCGCAAGTCGAGACGCCGTGTCCCGTAAGGCGCGCCTCGTTCTTCACCCCGATCTGAATGGCCGTCGCGCCGGTGGCGACGATGACGGTTTTCGTATGGATGGTCTGTTCGGCTTCGACGATGATCGTGAAGGGTCGCTGTGAAAAGTCTACTCCTGTAACTTCGCCGGTCAGGAATTCCGTGCCAAACCGTTCTGCCTGGCTCCGCATTTCCTTCATCAGTTCCGGGCCCATGATGCCCTTGGCAAAGCCAGGGTAGTTCTCGACTTCTGTGGTTGTGGTGAGTTGGCCTCCCGACTGCCAGCCTTCAATCAGCAGCGGAGAGAGATTCGCTCGTGCCGCGTAAACTGCAGCGGTAAGTCCAGCCGGCCCTGAGCCGATGATGACGACGTTGTGCATGCGGGGACTGTAACACAGCCGAGAAGGAGACGGTAGGAGGGTGGTTAACGCTTTGCAGAAATCAGCACGTAGTGCAGTTCACTCTGCAATCCCAATCGGTCCGCCCAAGACCAGAGGTAGTCGAGATCGAGCGGTGCGCTGGCATTGCCGACAATGCCCATGACATCGTCGAAGTCGCGTGGGCGGCTTGCCGATAGCTTGAGAAGGATCAGGTCTTCTGCAGAACTAACAGACACTTGTGTGCCGTGAAGATCGAAAAGTTTTCGTCTGTCCAATGCATTTTGGTGCAGCGGTGAGGTCGCGAATATCAGGTCGAGTGGAAAGTCCGGCGCCGATGTGTGTTTCAACCGCATGACGACATCTCGTGCCATCGGATTGGCTTCATGCCAGTCGGATGCGAGAGCGAATCCATTGGCACGCAGAGAATCGAGATATGAATGAGAAGTGGCGCGGTCAGTCAAAATCAACAAATCCACGTCATGGGTAGCACGGGGGCGGCCATAGGCACCCAAGGCCAATGCGCCAATCAAACAATAAGGGAGTGGTGGAATGGACAATGCCTCGACGGCTGTGCTCAATACGTCCAGATAGCCGAACTCATGATCTTCTGATGGGGGCATGGTGGCTGACCAAGTGGATCAATCGGCGCAGTTTACCGGCTCAACGGCTCTCCCCTAATCCTTGTGATTTCCTAAAGGCCTTCGTCAGGGCGAGCTGTGCATCGGAAAGCCGACAGACTTGCAGGATCCCCTCAGCTGGCGTCGCGGGGTAATCGCTGGGATCGATCTGCGCCGCAGTCACATGCAGCTTGCGGAGCCAAATGGGTGGGTCGTCGGGATCAATTGGCATGAGTCTATGATAACGCAGAACGGGGAGAAAAGCTTATCGTGGAGCGTTTGGCAGTCAAGGTTCGCTTTCTTCGAGCTGTGAAAGGGCCGAGCCAGACGACCGAAGGCTCGTCGGAGCATCGGATCGGCGCTTGCAGCAGAAGTATTTACGAATAATGCTGGTTACGCTTGCTGTAGGAGGTTGTGGTATGTGGCTCGAATGGCCTTCACGGTGTCTTGCCGTGGCCGCGTCCCATCGATCACGATATCGGCCAGGTGGATTTTCTTGGACAGCGGCATCTGGCTTCGGATTCGCCGGATGGCTTCAGTGCGAAAGAGGCCATTACGTTTCTTGAGGCGGGCGATTTGGGTTTCGCGGTCGGCCGTGACGACGATGGTATGGTCGACTCGCTTTTCGATGCCAGCTTCGAAGAGGAGCGGTACGTCGTAGATGACGACTGCACGAGGGTCTTTTCGCGCAGCTTGTTTCGTCAGTCTAGCTTGTTCACGGGCGACGCGAGGATGGATGATATGTTCGAGTTGCCGGCGTTTTTTTGTGTTGCGGAAGACGATGCCTCCGAGAGTCTGTCGGTTGAGCGAGCGGTCCTGATTGAGGACGGTCTTCCCGAAGAGCGCGACGATCTCTCGCCAGGCAGGCCTACCTGGTTTGACGGCCTCATGGGCCAGTTCGTCGGCATCGATCACGATCGCGCCGCATTGCTTGAACATCTTGGCAACGGTGCTTTTTCCGGTCGCGACGCCGCCTGTGAGGCCGACTAGTATCATGGTCGCGGAGCATAGCACGCGAGTTCTCACCTCACAACCGAGTGTGATTGACTTCGGACTTGGGAGGCTAGTATGAGTTCCTGCATGAAACAGCATGTGAACAGGATGCTGAAAAAGTCCGCCAGCGGCGTTTTCACGTCGCTCTCAAGATCCGTCAAAGGTGAGATGTGAAAGGTGAAACGAGGTTCAGCAGCAGAGCTGCGTCCTTGCCGGGGACAAGGCGCGTCTCGGCGCGCCAGGGATGGGCGGGTGAGAAGTCCGGCCTTTTTGAGCATCCTGCGGGAGTGTGCTCTTCTTGCCCCAGATGTGCAGACTATCGAAGCAATGCGAGCCCGAGATGGTTTTCCCTCAGCTTGCTCGTTTTCATCACGGCGCTTGGGTTCTGGAGTTTCGGCCTGGTGTTGGCCGATGAGGGGCCGCCGCTCGTTCCACGGACCATCGTGGTTGCGCTGGATGGAACTGGGGACTATGTCTCTCTTCAGGAAGCGGTCGATGCTGCCAAGAAAAGTGACACCGTCTTCGTCAAGGCAGGCCGCTATGCTCAGGACGTCACCATTCATAGCAAAGACAAGATCAAACTCGTAGGGGCCGGGGTTGATCAGGTGACGATTCTCGGCCGCGATATCGTGGTAGGCGCGCTGCATGTGGGCAAGTGGCCCTATGGAGCCACGGATATTGAAATCAGCGATATGACCATCAATGACCGAGGAGGGCATGCCGTCGGCCTCTTCAATGGGCAAGGGATTGTCCTTCGCCGGATCAAGATCAATGGGATGTTGTTCAGCCAGCAAGTTCACGATGTGCGGATAGAAGATTGTGTCATCGGAGGAAGCGAGACGACCGGTGTTCAGTTTTCCGATTCAGACGCCGTCCTGATAGGGAATGTGATTCATGACAACGACCATGGCGTTTCGATTGCCGGCAAATCGAACGTACGGTTGGAGCGGAATGTGATCAGACAGAGCCTCTTTGAAGCGGTGGTGGTCAGCGGCCATGCCCGTGCTGTGATTGTGAGTAATACTTTGGTCAAGAATGGTGGCGGCGCGGCGTTTCTCGGGCAGTCCCAGAGTGATGTCAGCGGTAATGTGGTCGGGCTGAATCGAGTGGGTTTTGTGATCGCGCCAACAAGTCAGACCACCAGCTCGTTCAACGCGTTTTACAATACCGATGGCGATTATCTGCGCGTGGGTACTCCGAACCAACCAGCTCCGGAACTCAAAGCCCGGTCAGATATTGCCGGTGACCCGCACTTTGTTGACCCAGAACATGATGATTTTCGCCTACGTCTGGATACGCCGCTTCTCAAAGTCGGTCACTTTCCCTACCTTGGAGCCCTCGCTCCCGTCCCAATCGCAGCCCGTTGATTGACTGAAAAGTAGTCTTCAATCAACACGATAGGTCCTTCACCAGGGCATTGATTTCCATGTGCTATGCTACCTATACGCTGGCAGTCACATGGGTAGAGGTGTCTGGCGTAAAGATTGCTGATCCAGCAGTCGGGGAATCAGGAGGACACTGTGGCAAGTTTTCGACAAGAGTTGGAAAAACGTGGACCTCACGGCATCCCATCGCTCGACGATGTAGAGTCAGGCAAGCTGGTCGGCGCCGTTCTCCCTATGTCGGAAAAGGCACAGATTCAGATGCGAAACAGTATCGAAGTCATCGATTACCTCCTCAATCAAGAGCGCGTCGTCTGGAGCTGACCGCACCTTCTCCACTTCCTCAATCCTCGATCTCACGCCTCACATCTTGACAGGCCCGCTCTTGCCTTCGTACGCTTATTCCCGTACACCATCCTTTATCACCAGGAGATAACCCGATGGCATGCGTTCATCCTCACTGTAGGGGGGCTGTATCAATGGTGCATCGGCTCATAATTGCAACGGCGTTTGTGTTGCTGATGCCGTATACGGTGCCGGCTTCTGATGAATTGCCGAAAGAGTCGGTGCTGCCGCTCGCGCTGGCGGGTAAAGCGATTCAGGCATCGCTGGATGCGTGTAAGAAAGACGGCTACAAGGTCAGCGCGTCGGTGGTAGATCGAGGCGGGGTGCTCCGCGCCATGGCGCGGGCTGATGGAGCCGGGCCCCATACGGTCGATAGCAGTAAGAAGAAGGCCTACACGGCGGCGAGTCTTCGCCGTCCTACGACTGAGCTGGCTGAGTCGATCAATAAGATGCCGGTCTTGCAAGCACTTCGTGACATCAACGATCAGGTATTGATGCTGGGCGGCGGGCTTCCGATCGAAATCGATGGTGAGATTGTCGGAGGAATTGGTGTCGGCGGGGCGCCAGGCGCACACCTTGACGATGCCTGTGCTCAAGCGGGGCTGGACGCGATTGGCGCTGTGCCGAAAGTTCCAGCACCCAAGTGAGTGGAATATATCCCGCAAGGTGCTTCATCGGCCTGTTCCTACTGCTGGCTGCCTGCAACAGTGACGTACCGGTGCCGGCCGCTGTCGAGTTTTCGGCCGATCAGGTGCGCTTGACCATCACCAGAACGGCCACCAATCCATTTCTCTCCCGGCATGATTTGCATCTCACGTTCAAAGGGCCTGGGGGCTGCTCCATCGAGGTTGACCTGTTTCCGAATACGGGGTATGCGAGCCGGCGGAATCTCTATCAAGCAGGAGTGGGTGTGCTCTATGTGGTGGGCCAGTTCGATGCTCGTGTCATCGATGTGAAGCAGTGTACGGTCACACTGGCTGAGTTTCGCACTCTCGATCGCTACGTGACGTTCCTCGGCAGCTTTGATGAGAACGAGCAGAAGGTTTGGACGTACTTCCCTGCCGGTCAGCGATCGGAACTCCCCTTTGAGAAGCGGTAAGCCTCTCTTGTCTCACCTTTCGCGTCTTACTTTTCACGGTCTTTGAAGGTGAGCTCAGAGATGGCGGATTTGTCCAGATCACCTTTCCCGAGTGCAACGAGTTTCTGGTACTGATCGTAGGTCGCTTGAGTTAACGGGACTGTGATCTCCGCGGTTTTCGCTAACGCAAGGGCGATGCCCGAATCCTTGGCGGCATGGGCAGCCGAGAAGTAGCACTCATGGGCGCGGTTCTGCATGTCCTCGCCGTCCGTCTCTAATACACGCGACGCAGCTCCCGTTTGAGCGAAGACGGTTCGCACCATCGTCAGATCGAGGCCGAGCGCTGCTCCAAGCCCAAGCCCCTCTGCCAGCGCCGCCGTATTGCAGTTCATTACCATGTTGACGAGGGCTTTGACCTTCGCAGCTTCTCCTGCTGAACCGACATAGCGAAGATGGGCGCTCAATTTCTCCAAGAGCGGCTTTGCCGATTCGAACACTTCCGGACGCCCGCCGCACATGAGGTAGAGCGTGCCCTGGCGCGCTTGCGTGATGCTGCTGGCCATGCAGGCTTCGAGGCTCTGCCCGCCATGTTGCGTCACCAGCGTTTCGACTTCGATGTGCACAGCGGGGGAAAGGGTGGCACAGTTCACGAAGAGCCGGTCCTTGGCGTGGCGGAGAAGACTCTCCGTGCCGGTGGCAGAAAAAATGTGGCGCATCGCCGTGTCATCAGACACCACCGTAAAAATGACGCTGGAGAGTTCTGCAAGGCGGGCCGGGGACGCAGTCGCTTCACAACCTAGTTCTCCTGCAAGGATGGTGGCTGTGGAGCGATCTTGATCGTATACTGCGACGATCGCTTCACCTTGGTCTTTCAAACGTCGGGCCATGTTGGCCCCCATCCGCCCCACTCCTACAAAACCGATCTTCACGTCAGACTGCCTCATCACGCTTGCTCCTCCGTTTGTGTTAGCATGCGCCCGCGTGCGCGAGTGTAGCATAGCTCTCGGGAATGATGAACGAGGGCTCAAGGGAGACGTGTGAATGCAACAGTCGGTTGTCGGTTTTCATCTGGATGAGTATGGCGATTGGGTGGCCGATCTACAATGCGGCCATGGTCAGCATGTGCGCCACCAACCACCGATGACGAATCGACCGTGGGTCCTGACGGCAGAAGGGCGTAACCAGCATCTTGGAGAGATGTTGAACTGTAAGAAGTGTGATGAGGCGGCTGGTTGAACTACTCAATAGTGGTGACGTTGGGGGAAGGTGCAGTGTTCATGTCGAGGCCTGGCTCCGACCAGGGATGCAGGCGGGGGCCGTCGTATCGGTAGCCGCCGGAGACGGGATCGTTGGCCAGGAGCAGCGGGGTGTCGAGGTCGAGTATATCGAAGCCTCCGAGCCCCAGGACTAGGCTGAAGGAACAACCCATGGCGATGCGTGTTTCGACCATCCCGCCGATCATCAACTTGAGGCCAGCAGCCTTGGTGTAGGAGGCAATTTCTACTGCTTCGGCGACGCCGGTTTTCATGATCTTGATGTTGATGTAGTCAGCCGCGCCACGAGCGACGACTTCGTGCGCGTCTGCGAGCGAGCGGACCGATTCATCGGCCGCCACGGGAATGCCCGTCTCTCTGCGGATCGCCGCCATGCTATCAAGGTCGTCCCGCACCACCGGCTGTTCAAGTAGCACCATCGTCCCGCCAAATCGCTTCACCCCCTGTGCAAATTGCAGACAGTCCTGGCGCGAGAAGCCTTGATTGCCATCGCCGATGAACGAGATACCTGGGAGCGCGTGATGCACGGCTTCCAGGCGTCGAATGTCGTTCACGACATCGTTGCCGATTTTCATTTTGAAGAGGCGAAACCCTTTCGCGTACCATCCACGGGCTAGGGTGACAGTTTTTTCGAGGTCGGCGATAGGAATGGTGATGTCCGTCTCTCGCGCTCGCACATCTGCGCCACCCCATAGTTTCCACATCGGGATGTTTAACGTGTGGCAATAGGCATCGATGACGGCGGTTTCGAGCCCGCAGCGTGCCGCTGGATAATTGAGCGCCTGTTCAGATAGCACGTCCCCAATGTTCCTATAACGTGCGGCTGAATGACCGAGGATAGCCTTGCCGAGCCGGTGGAGTGCGATCAGACAGGTCTCGCGAGTTTCTCCTCCAACTTCTGGAAATGGCGCCGCCTCGCCATAGCCCTGTGCGCCGTTCGATAAGGTGACTCGAAGGAACACGTTCTCTGCGATCGTTCGTGCGCCGGTCGCAACGACGAATGGGTCCGTAATGGGGATGTCGATGGGCCAGAATTCTACCTTGCGTATGGTGTGCGGGGTATCGTCCATTGGAAAGAGAAGGCCCTGCTTCTTTGGGACAATAGGAGAACACTATGCAGGGTGCTCAAAAAGCCGTCCGGCAAGGCCGCAGCGAGCGAAGAGGTGAGGCGTACGCTTCGGTACGTTGAACCTCTGAGCGCAGCGAGAACGCCGCTGGAGGGCTTTTTCAGCATCCTGCTGGACGGTCTCACCCATATCGATCGTTCTCCCAGGGGAATGCATTATTCGAGTAGCCCCGCACTTCCCAGAACCCTTTTTCATCCTTCTCCGAAAAGGTAATCTCCTTCACCCACTTCGCACCTTTCCAGGCATAGCGTTTCGGAATAATCACGCGGACCGGGCCTCCGTGTTCCTTAGTGAGGGGCCTGCCGTTCCATTTATAGGTCAAGAGCACGTCCGTATCGTCGCAGGCCTCAAGCGGCAAATTGGTGGTGTAATCGTCGAACGATTTGAAGAGGACGAACTTCGCTGAGGGTAATGGCTTCACCACGGACAGAATATGTTTGAAGCTGACCCCTTCCCACTCATTGTCGAACCGGCTCCAGCTCGTCACACAGTGGAAATCCGACAGATCCTTGAATTGGGGCTGTGCTAAGAATTGTTCCCATGTCCAGGTGACGGGGGTGGTCACGGACCCGCCGATGGTCAGGCTCCAGTCGTTCAGCGGGACATCGGGCTTGAATCCCAGGTCCAAGATTGGCCACGTCTCGACGAGATGTTGTCCTGGCGGCAAGCGGGCATCTCCTTCGTAAAACACTTCCCGTTCTTCACCGCCACGCCGAGCCTTCGCCCACTGTTCTTTTGTCTTCGTTAAGCGACTCGAATCATCCATAGGTCGGCCTCCCCGTACAGAGTAGGACAAGAAGGTCTTGTCTTACAAGTATTCGGCGGAAAATATTGGGCGTGTGACATCGCGCAACTCATTCTAATACCTAACTAAGGCCAGACCTGCTACACTTGCGAGAACGCACAAATTGGGAGAGATATGGGTCGGCGTATCTTGGAGTCTGTTGTATTCGTGGTGGTCTACTCCTTAGTCATGCTCGCGGCTATGGTCGGGCAGACGATCGCGGGAACAACGCAAGTGAAGGAGTCAGCGCAGGTCGCCGCTTCCGTCAAGTCTGCCGCACAAGAGGAATACCCACCGATCCCACGTGCCAAGAAGAGCTTCAGGCCGATCGGGACGGAGCGTCAATCGGGGGCGATACAGAAAGAGGCCAAGCCGGTATGGACAGCGGTGAAGCCGAAGAGGTCAAAGCACCCCCGACGTGTGAACGTTCATAAGAAGAGCAGGCCGAAAGTCGTCGTGCAGCCAAGAACCGACCTCATGTATTACGGCATGCTGGAAAGTCCTCAGCGCTACGATCCTCGTCGGAATCATTTCGGTGGAGGCGTTCCGGACCAGCATATTCCTGAGTTGACCCACGACCATTTTCAAGAACTCGATCGCAACCAGGATGGAACGATCGATCCATTTGAACGGGCGTTCGGCCGGCCTGATATGGACCGCGATCTCTACGACCGCCGGCCACGATAGTCGCCTCTGCTGCCTCCTTCGGTTTCTGACATCCAATCCTCGATCCAGGCCGAATACCTATAAGAAGCACGAGTTTGTCTGTGGGAGGGTGTCGTTTCTGTAAGATCATGGGACTTTGGGTGACTGAGGAACAGTGATCCACATTGACAGCCAGAAAAGGAGTCCCCATGATACGTGCACACATCATCATGACACCTGAGACGCCATCTACTGAAGCGAAGAGCGGGTTGAATGCCGGGAAGATTGCGGTGGTCTTCGCGATTGGAGTGGCGGTTGCGGCATTTTTCTACTTCGATCTGGGCCGGTTTCTCTCTTTGCAGGCGCTCAAAGACAATCGCGACGATCTACTCTCGTTTACTGAAACACATGCTGCCGTCGCTGCCGCGTTGTTCGTCTTGGCCTATGTGGCCGTGACGGGGTTTTCGCTCCCCGGCGCTGTGATTCTGACACTGGCCGGCGGATTCCTCTTTGGATTCGTGTGGGGTACGCTGTTCGTCAACGTGGGAGCCACAACAGGCGCGACGCTCGCGTTTCTCTCATCCCGTTACTTACTACGCGATTGGGTCGAACGGAAGTTTGGAAAGTGGTTGGGCCCGGTTCAGCAGGGCTTTACGAACAATGCGTTCAGTTATCTCCTGACTCTCCGGCTGATTCCGCTCTTTCCGTTCTTTGTGGTCAATCTGGTATCCGGCCTGACTCGCATGAATGTCGGCACCTACGTAGTGGCGACGGCACTCGGGATTATCCCTGGTTCCTTCGTCTATGCCTACGCGGGTCGGCAACTCGGCACGATCAATTCCTTGAAAGATATTGCGTCTCCCGGCGTGATTGGAGCATTTGTGTTACTAGGCCTTCTGGCGCTTGTGCCAAGCCTGTACAAGAAATGGTCTGGGAAACCGGCAGACCCCGTGAAAGGTGAAAGGTGAAACGTGAGGCGTAGAAGCAACGTGAGAGTGGCGCGATGCTCACACAGCCATCAGAGAAGATCGTTGCGATGAGTCAGCGTGAAGAGAGTCTCGTGCTGCCGAATGACGAGCATAACCGCACGCTCATCAGCAACGTGCATCCCTCGAACTGGGTCAATCCCGAACCAGCTGGCCGTTATAACATTGTGGTCATTGGCGCTGGGACTGCGGGATTAATCACCGCCGTCATCGCCGCCAGTCTCGGCGCCAAAGTGGCCTTGATCGAAAAACATCTGATGGGTGGTGACTGCTTGAATGTCGGCTGTGTGCCCTCGAAAGGCGTCATTCGCGCCGCAAGGGCCTGGGCCGATTTGCGGAATGCCGAGGAGTTTGGCCTGCATATTCCTCCCGGGGTGAAGTACAACTTTGGCGCGGTCATGGCGCGCATGAGAAAGCTGCGCGCACAAATCAGCCAGAACGATTCGGCTCATCGCTATACGACGTTGGGTGTGGACGTTTACATCGGCAACGGACGCTTTAACGGCGCCGATACCATTCAGGTCGAAGGGCCGTCCGGCAATCGTACCCTCACCTTTGCGAAGGCGGCTGTCTGCACCGGAGCACGGGCGTCGGTGCCTCCGACACCCGGATTAAAAGAGGCGGGCTATCTCACCAATGAAACGGTGTTCTCGTTGACAGAACTGCCTGCACGTATCGGGGTGATCGGTGCCGGTCCCATTGGCTGTGAGTTGGCCCAGTCGTTTGCCCGCTTCGGGAGCCAGGTCTTTCTCATTGAAACGAGTCACGGCATCCTGCCGAACGAAGACCGCGATGCAGCAGACATTGTCGAACAGCAGATGTTGCGCGACGGAGTGAAGCTGCTCTGTTGCGGGAAGGGCCTCAAAATCAACAAGACGGATAACGGTAAGCGGCTTACTGTCGAGTCACATGGCCAGCAGTACGATGTGACGGTCGACCAGATTCTTGTCGGGGTTGGTCGCACCCCGAACGTTGAGGGAATCGGATTGGAAGCGGTCGGTATCGAGTGCGACAAAAACGGGATCAAGGTGAACGCGCGGTTACAGACGACGAATCCCAGGATTTTTGCCGCAGGTGACATCTGCTCGCGCTACAAATTCACCCATGCCGCCGATGCCATGGCACAGATTGTCATTCAGAATGCCCTATTTCCTCATCCTTTCGGCATAGGCTATGCCACGGTCGAATCCTTGATCATGCCCTGGTGTACCTTCACGGAGCCGGAAGTGGCGCATGTCGGGATGTATGAGAAGGATGCAAAGGAGAAGGGGATCGAAGTTGAAACCTACACGTACAAACTCGATGAGGTCGATCGCGCGATCCTCGATGGTGAAGACGAAGGGTTCGCGAGGATTCACATCCAGAAGGGTACCGACAAGATTGTGGGGGCAACGATTGTGGCGGCCCATGCCGGCGACATGATCAGTGAGTTTTCCGTGGCGATGAAAGCCGGTGCCGGAGCGAAGACCATCGCCGGAACGATCCATCCCTATCCGACGCAGGCCGAGGTCAATAAGAAGGTCGTGAATCTGTGGCGCAAGGCACATTTCACACCACAGACGAAGAGTTGGTTGATGAAGTTGTTTGCGTGGATGAGGCGGGGATGAGGGCAGACGTGGTCGCCTTCCGTGCTCGCAGAACGCGCACATTCAGAAAGTGCTCGTTCGATGCGCGCAGTCGAAGGCGAACCACGTCTGCCCTCATGGAGTAGATAAGAGAGAATTGAATTCCTGGTGCTCGCGCAACGCGCGGCCTGAGAAGGCCCTCGTTGGACGCGCGCACGTACGGATAACCGACCCTCCCTCACCGTAGAAGTGGGTGGGAAGAAGGGTATAGAAAATCTTGATGAATGCGAAGGAGATGGGGAGGGAGGGCCAGGTGCCCTTCTTGCTCACAGAACGCGCACGCTCAGAAGGTGCTCGTTCGATGCGCGCAGTAAAGGGCAGCCTTAGCCACTCCCCTAAATAGGGATGATGCGCAGATCCGCGGAGCCGTTAGACCGTACGAGGACAACAAATGAAGCCTCTGTTCACGATCCATGCCGGGGAATACCTAGTCGGCTCACATATCGAGCAGCAGTTTCGACACGCGAACGTATGGGTTCCGTCTCGGGATACCGGAGTAGACCTGCTCGTCTCCGACCGCCGTAACCGCCGTGCAGTATCGCTTCAGGTCAAGTTCTCCAAGGACTTCCTGGTTACCCACATGGGCCCGGTTTTCCAGAAAGACCTTCGCTCCTGTGGTTGGTGGACGATCGATCAGAATAAACTTCGGGGTTCTCCAGCAGATTTCTGGGTGTTCGTGCTACACGGGTTTGCCAGGCGCACAATTGACTTTGTTATCATCCCACCTCGGGAGTTGTGGCGGCGTCTCCGATCCATTCACGGGTCACAGAAAATGATTCAGAGCTATCTGTGGGTGACAGAAGGGCGGCAATGTTGGGAGACGAGAGGCCTTCAGCGCAAGGATCAGCTTCGGATCACCGATGGCACGTATCGCGTTCAAAAGCGCGAGTTCACGAGGTGGCTTAACGAATGGGGTCCCGTGGCACGGCTCAACAAATGACCGTGCGGTCTACCCTGCGCATGCAGCGGACCCGGGTGCGCTGGCTTGTTCGACCCGTCACGTCGCTTTTCGAGTGAGCGTTTCGGTTTCGGCCGACCGCTCCGTCGGCACGAGGACGCTGATGCGCTATACGTTGGTAAGCGCCTGGGGAGATCGAGGTCTTGAGCAGTGGGACCAACACGGGTGTCATTCCTAGAGAGAGGCGAGCAAGTTTGGAAGGATCATTTAGAGGGATGAGATCGTTCGATGCGCACAGTCGAAGGCGAACCACGTCTGCCCTCAAAGAGGGAAGCGGTTAGATGCTAGTTGCGACGGGCATACTCTTAGCGACGTGGCTGTTGATGGCTCCGGCATGTCTCTGGGCAGAGAGCGGGGCAGTGCTTGAAGTCGGCAAATTCTCAGCCAGTCAGGTCGGGCAGGCGATGCCCGATGGGTGGAAGCCGCTCACCTTTACGAAGATTCCTAAACATACTTCCTATGAAGTGGTGAAGGATGGAGGTGTGACGATCGTGAAGGCGGTAAGTGAGGCCTCGGCTTCTGGGCTGACCAAGCCGGTGGTGATCGATCCGAAAGAGTACCCGATCGTCCGGTGGCGCTGGAAAATCGACAATGTGCTGAAGGGCAGCGACGTGACCCTCAAGGAGGGCGACGATTTTCCGGC
>JBGTMB010000355.1:0-28339 GCA_041743755.1 Nitrospiraceae bacterium
CTTCGGCACCGACCGCCCCCAGCATTGCAAACCAGCCGACCTTGAGGGGCCTGGAATCGTACCAGAGCGACATGTCATAGCCGCTCTTGTCGCTACCCCCCCATGTGGTTGTACTCGCCATACCCTGACCTCCTTGTTAAGTGATTGAGACCCACTGCTTATTCCGGAGAAAAATTCTCCGACGGAACATTGCTACTATTGCTACCGTTTGATCTGCGTGGCGGGAGATTAGCGGATACAGTTTCTTGATGTCAAGTAGAATATCCAAGGTGAAAGCTGCATCCTTTCCACATGCAATATGCGTGCGAATGACTATGCACTTAACTCCAGTTTCGTCGCCTAAAATACAGAGTTCTAGGAGGTACTTGCAACCAGTCTTGAGTAGGGGGCAGGCTCAATGACAACAGCCTGCGCGACAAGTTTGTAGAATAGTTGCCAACGGTCTCTGGAGGTTCGACGGTTAAACCGAACCGTGAATTCATTGAGATAACAATCTAGTTGTTCACGGGACAAGGCACCTTGGTGCGTACTCACCAGCCAGCGTTTAAATAAGGAGGCTACTCGGTGCACGCGAGGCAGCAAGGCCGGCGCTGTTTTGCCGCTGGTGTTGATTAAGCGGGGTCGGTGTTTGAAGCCTTCCTTCTTCAACCCCGCATAGGCCTTCCATCCGTCTGTAATGACTATGGAGCCTGGCTCAACGACGTGTTTCACGAAGGCGATAAGCTGACTTGGAGAGGCGGAGGAAATTCGGCGTAGCCGGATGTGGCCAACCCCTTTCCCATCGATCTGCGTGGCGATTGCCACGAGGGCTTTGCTTTCTAAGCTCCGGCGGCTTCCTCCCGCTTCAATGCGTCCCATCTGTATTTCGTCCACTTCAACGTGGCTTCGCAATCTGTCCCAATCCGGCAGTATCAATGCGCGTCGCAGTTTCTGTAGCCACGACCATGCCGTTCTGTAACTGCCGATGCCCAGGAGTCGTTGTAGTCCCAACGCACTGAGGCGTTGTTTCTGATCAGTCATCCACCACATCGCGCGGAACCAGTCCTGTAATGGAAGGCGGGTTCGATGGAAGATCGTTCCTGCCGTGACCGAAGCTTGGTATCCACATCGGCGGCACATCAGGAGGCATCTCGTGGTGGTCCAACTGCCACTGGTTGTGCACTGAGGGCAACAGAACCCAGTTGGCCACCGCAGCTGAGCCAGGTAGGCACGGCACGCACTTTCAGTTGCAAAGCGTTGTTCGAACTTAGCGAGGGCTCGCATGTAATCCTCCATGGTGCGACTCTGGAACAATTGGGCATGCTGGAGTTAAGTGCATAGGTTATTCGAGGACAAGCAATATACAAAAATGCATTGGAAATCAAGTGCCGGTATCGTGCATCCATGTGTGAGACAACATCATGACAGGCACGGTCGTGGTCCGCCCAACCACGTGGGCTGATATACATAAACATTGGAGTGAAACAGCTTCAAGGGACATCAATCCTTGATGATCCCGAACACATGGATTGTACAAGCGTGCCAGACTCGGGGTATCGGGGCCTATTAACTCCATTGAGTTAATCAGGGGAGTGACCGAGGGAACATGCGCTCGCAATCCGTTCGCTATTACGGTCGATGTTCACGTGGAGACTTAGTGGACGTGATCGTCTGGCGGCGGCCGAATTTCCTTTTCCCTGTTGAGTTGTTCGATTTGTCGCGTCAATTCTGCGATATCTGCCCATCCAGATCCATCCACCGCAGGGATCCAGCGTGCCCGTAAATAGCCGTAACGATCTATGAGAAACTCCATATGATTCGGTGTTGTTCCTTCGCCGGCTAGATCGGGATTACTAAGGGTTCTGCGGAATAGAGCGTAGCTGCGCGCAATTTCTGGTGCTCCTTGCGTTGTTACCTGGAAAGGGGTGGCTGCAGTGATTGCCGTCAGGTCTTGCGGTTTGAGATCATTGAGGGGCACCGCGAGTATCACGGTATCGGCGGTGCGTAGGGCGGCATCAGCCTGTCTCAACTGACTGAGTCTTGCCTGTGACTCCGGCCATGAAAATAGAACCAGTAAAATCGCTTTCTGCCGGCGGAAATCCTTCAAGGTGCCGCTTGTTCCGTCATGTGTGGAATAGGAGAAGTTCTGTGGGGCCATGTACGGTTGATTGGGGGCGACATAGGGGTTGATCAGGCGTGCCTGATAGCCACGGGAAGTGGCATGGAGGAAGTTCACCAGGTCCCAACGATCCTCTTCCGAGAGTTTGTCCGCAAACGCCGGCATTCCGGTACCGGGAATACCGTGGGTCAGCCAGTGAAAAAAGTCCCCAGCGGTATGCTTGGCCGTGTGCGGTTCTGTGAGCAGATCGACTGGTGGAATCGGGAAGGTCTTAGCGAGAACGCCATTGCCCTTGGCTTGGGGGCCATGGCAGGGTACGCAGTTTGCCGCGAATAGCGCCGCGCCGTTGGCAACGGAAATGGTATCGAACGGGACCGGTGTCTTCCGGTAGGTTTCTGGAAAAGCCTGAGTGGCAAGAGGAGGTAGCGCCGCAACCAGCGCACCGACCGCCAGTATAGCGGGGATGGCAATGCGCCACTTCGTCTCCCAGCGTCTGAACCGACCAAGGACAACCGCCCCAACTGCTAAGATAAGCAGTGTGACTCCGACCCCGGCGCCGATCATCATGCCTACCCCTCCCCAGGTGGCGTCGATGGAGAAGCGGAATGGGTAGGGCCAGTCCTCAATGACGGCATGCTTCGCCGGTACGGCGTTAGTCAGAATTGTCGCCACCAACACCAGTACCAACGCGAGCATGACTTCGACGGTGACCCACTTTCGAAGTCCTCGTCCGCCGGCTGCAGCAACATCAGTGTTCTGGTTGAGTGACGGAATCCAGATGTGTCGCGCGCATGCACCGATCACCAGAATCGGTGCGAGCAACGCAATCTTTGTATTGAGAAACCAGCCCCAGCTCGTCGCGACCAATGCAGCATAGCTCGTGCCCACCATGTTATTGGCAACGATGGTGCCTGTGGCTACAACAGCGATCATCACAGGAAGCGCTATCGCAGAGAAACGTTTTAGGGTTTGGATGTCGAACCGATCCACTTCCTCGTGTGATCGTTTCACGGTGGCGGCGAACATTATTGAGAGAACGGCCGGCAGCCCTCCGAGCCAGACACTTGCCAGAACAATATGCAGTGCGTAAGGCAGCACTGATATGACGGACAGCTCATCTGCTGCAGAGTGACTTGCGAATGATCCAGCAGCCAGCGTGAGCGCCGCGACGGTCGCATACAGCACATACTGCCAGCGTGCCCAGGATGAGAACCGGACGTAGAGCGCCACTCCGAACACGAGAAGTGCAAGGGCAGCGCGTACCATCCAAACGAGCCCTATGCGGGTTTTCTGTAAGAGATCTAGCCAGGCCCCCGGACGCCAGGCATTTTCGGCCACGCCTGTGGCTTGCGCGGTCGTGGTGGCCAGCAAGCCAACCAAGCCCACCAGAAGCGTGACCGACAGCCACGGTAACACTCGATTTAGGCGGGTGAGCCAAGGGGAGTCGAACGCAGTATTCGCGCGAGCGGCAATCGCAAGAAAGACGCAGCCGCCGACCAGGATCATGTTGGACGCAAGCTGCAGCCAGCGAAACAGCGCGCCGATGACCTCGATCATTTCTTTTGCACTTTGCCCTTTACAGAGAAGTCGAAATACGACTCTACCACATGACCATCAACCGACAGCACCCGAAACTTTACTGAATACTTTCCAGGCGTCAACTCCGGCAACGGCAGGACGATGGATTTCCGGTCCTCTGGAGCCAGTTTTGGTTTGACCTCGGTGACAGGATGCTTCTCGGCATCGAGCACGATCAGCGATGCGTAGTCGCCTTCAATCTCTTCGTTGAACCAGAGTTGCACCTGAGCCGGCGCTTGGGCAAGAACAGCCCGGCGTGGCGGCTCTGCCTTGACCAGCATTGAATGTGCCAGCACTGGAGCGGCATGCACGCACAGCACCATTGCGACCGCTGTGCCAGCCAGGATGCGCTTGAGTGCGTAAACTGCCCATGGTTTCATCGGAGCTCCTTCTTCTTGCTGCTGCTGAGCCGGGATCCAGCAACCCGTCATGTGGCCACCTGTCTCGACACATTCTACTCCTGAGACCGGATGGCTGCTTGCCTAGGAATCGGTGCTCACCGGGGACTTGCGACGACCTCGCATGATAAAGAAGATTGCTGCTCCAGCGGCGAGTATTGCGACCGGGACGATGATCATCATGTAGTGCATCAAGTGGGAAACGACTCCCCCTTCTCCGACCGAAATTGGGAATCGAGCGACATGTTCTTCCTTGCCGCGAACGGTGATGATTCCGATGAAATTGCCAGGCTGGCTGAAGCTATGTTCGAAATTGATGAACCCCCCCGTGTAGACTTTGGCCGGCAGGTGCACGACTGTGATGGCCTGAAGATCCTGTTCCGAACCCGTATCCTTGATGACCCGAATCTCGACGGGCATCGAGCGGAGCTCCCCTTCGATAAAATCGAGCACGACCACGGTGCGGCCGGTTGACGGAATATCCCCGCAGAGTTCCTGCCTATCTGAAGTGTCAGGCTGATATTCGGTCAGGTGCATACCGTAGGGCCCAAACTTCAGTATGCAGAAGTTTTTGTCTAATTCATGAAAGTGCTGGGCCTGTGCGGACAGTGGAGCTCCGATTGCCAGCATCACGCTGAACACAATGACTGCTTTCAAAAGACATCGCAAAGACATCATCAGTATCCTTCTCGTAGTGATTACTTAGCCGCCTTCAAATATTCTCGTTAACCCAGAACCGCGCTTGCGCCTGCACCACGGGGTTGCCGGCCAGCCATCTAGGAAACAGTCTTGCTAGAAGTATTGCCGCGTCCTCGCATGGTAAAAAAGATGATCACCAGGATCACCGCAACTCCTGCGAACGCAATCAAGAAGTAGCTGGGGGGCAACCAAATTTTTGTTTCCCCTACCGAGAATGGGAATCGCGAGACATGCTTGTCACCCACAGTCACGAGGCCAATGAATTTGCCGGGCTGGTCGAAATTATGTTCGAAATTTACCGAGCCGGCGGGGTATACCTTGGGCGGCAGGTGCAAGATCGTGATGGCCTGCAGGTCTTTCTCTGACCCCGTATCCTTGATGATTCGCACCTCGGTGGGCATCGGGCGGAGTTCATCTTCCATATAATCGAGCACCACGACTGTGCGACCGGTCGCCGGAATATCTTCGCAGAATTCCTTATTGCGCGTGTTGTCCGGCTGGTAGCCGGTAAAGTGCATGTTATACGGGCCGATCGTGAGTCTGCACATATCCTCGGCCAGTGCCAACCCTCCGTGAGCCTGGGCCTGCGAGGAGAAGAATGGCACCCCGATTGCCAACATCAACATGCACAAACCGAAAGGTTTGAGTAATTGCTTCACCATTGCCAAGATCCTCCCTCTCGAATATTGGATCATTTGCACACGGGCCGGGACGCTCGGCTCCCTACGAACGGCGAAGCGCCCACCAATTGCGTACCCGCTTCGATCGTAGGAGCTTGTATAAGAGCCACACTCCCACCAGCACGGCCAGTGCTGGGACAATTTTGGATTGCACCAGCTTCTGATAATCGACCATATGCACTCGCAAGAGATACTGGGGGCGCTTCATCAGATTCTGCTTTTCCGCAGAAATGATAACGGTATAAACGCCTTCAGCTAGCCTGGCTTCGCCCCGGAGTACACCGTCTGGGTGGGTGGTTGGGCGAATATCTGCCACAATCTGATCCTCTGCCTCGTTGCTCCCGTTTCCCTTCACGACCCTCATTCCGACCAGCTCTTTGCGCAGTAACG
Source organism: Nitrospiraceae bacterium (assembly GCA_041743755.1). GTDB lineage: Bacteria > Nitrospirota > Nitrospiria > Nitrospirales > Nitrospiraceae > Palsa-1315. The sequence goes on from JBGTMB010000355.1 coordinate 5,844, forward strand.
GGTCGACAAGGTCTACGACCAGAAAGGTGTCGCCTTCTTTGGGAATGTCTGTGCAATATTCTTCTTTCAATTCGTATTGTGGCTGATAGGCGCTGAAATGGATCAATCTCTCTCCGATTCGGCGCAGGCATGGATCATCTTCTCCGCTCGTGGCTCCATGAGCAGCAACGACCTCCGGGTCGTACAATGCGGCAAGAAGCATGAGCACCATAAGGCCTGCACCTGTCATCTGCCTAACCATAAATATGCGGCACCTTCCTGTGTCGGGGCGTGCGATAAAGCCCTGCCCCGTATGACGAATCCATTGCCAGCTCAACGTCTTGCTACATGACCCGATCCATGGGATCACTATATGATGCCACTAAAGCAGGGTAAGATTCTAGTCCCCCTCGCAATGTATCGTATCTACAAAACCCTAAAAATGTGTTTCTGTTGGGCTTGTTCGTCTGAGGTTTCGAAGAATTGTAGTGACGCAATGAATTCACGAAGATTCGTTTTTGAACAGGCAATTTGGATAGTTCAACACACTGTGAAATCGTCCCACACTCACTTCGAGTTCAACGCGAGGTCATTGAAGAAGGCAGGCTCAGCAGAGGCTGCCTTTGCAGTCGGTCACTACTAGGTTTGTGAGTTTTTCACCTGCGTCGATTTCGAGAGCCAGCCAGGCCAGACCTGCTAGTTGTTCTTCTTTGTGGGGTCCCGATCCTTCCTCGATGAGGCTGACGAGGTAGTAGCGACCGGCGGGGATTTTGGTGAACCAGAAATGTCCGGTCGGGTTGGCTCTGGTTGTGCGGAGATAGGGAAGTAGCCGTTTCTCTGTCTGGAGCCTGGTCAGCGCCTCGTGAGGGCAGTCGGTCGGAGTGCGGGGAGTTGCTGTGGCGCTTTCAGTTGAGGCAGGGGTTTCTGTCGTTGAGCAGGATGTGGTTTTGACGTTGTGGTCGAACCAATGACGTGTGTAGGGAGTGATGGGGATGAGATGGACTGGAGCGCCTGGTTGGGTGATTGCCTTTCCGGAAGGGGATACAAGAAAGGCTTGTCCGGTCAGAGTCCCTCGCCCTTTTTGTTTGTAGGCGAATAAATCTTTTTCGTTCAGGATTGGAGGCTGTGCGGTCTTGGCAGGAGGCGCGTTGCCTGGTTCAGCGGCCCAGACTTGGTCGGACCACAGGCTTCCCATTAGGGATACGATGACTGCGGCGCACAGAAGATGGTTGCGAAGTGGCATAGGTGTTAGGAAGCAGACGAGGACGATGTTGGGGTTTGATCAGAGGGTACCGGTACGGGAGCAGCTTTGTGTCTGAGGGCGCGGCCTTTGTCGGGGGTCGGGTCGGTGACGATCCCGTAGACTTCACGGCCTTCGTGGCCTTCCGGGAGATATTCCGTGATCGGCAAGCCGTCTTCACGTACAAATAATAGGCAGTGGCAGTATTTGTAGATCTGCATTTCGTCGCAGGCGCATATCCAGCGGCGGAGTTTGGCTTCTGCTGGTTTATCCTTGTAGAAGTTGCAGGGGCAGAGTGGTTTGCCGAGTTCGTCCACATGCATCGCGAGCCCCTTGACCACGGCTTCGGTGACGGCAGGCATGGGATGCATGGTTGTCCCGCTCTTCTCCGCGAATCCCTTTACAAACTTCCACATCTTATCGAGACTCTCCTGTTTGGGCTCGGCCATCGCAACTCCTTTGGCAACAGTCACCGGGTCAAGGGGGCTAGAAGAACGCCTTGCGTCGAACGCCATAGTTTACAAGTGCCAGAGCGTTCTTTACAATCAAGCCCGCATCATTCATGACGGCTTCTGCTGCAATCGCCGATCCGCTGCATGACGGGCCTTCGGCCGGCGGGATCGCCCCTCGGACCTCAAGGTATTGCACAAGTACGCATCGGGGCCTCAGGGCTCCGCGCGCCGCGCTCGCAACGAGGCTCAGCGATGGCGCAACGAACCGTCACGAATGATTAGGAGCTGCACGTCTCGAACATTCCGTTGGGCTAGATCGAGCATGGAGAGGCCGGATACTTATAAGCAGCTGATCGCCAAGTTGGCGCAGGAACTGGGGTTGGCCACAGGCCAGCAACTGGTGTCTAGTCTTGCCGACTCCACGACCAAGCCGAACCAGGTGGACGTTATCTCTCTGTTGCTGGATGAATTAACTGAGGTGTCCCCAAAAGTAGTTCGCGCCGCCATCGAAGCGTTTCCCGATTTACAACAGCGGGGCTGCCTCAGCGATGCGGTGGCCTGGCTGGATCTGGGAATTGTGTTGGCCGAATCCTCCGGTGCGATCGGACTGAAGTATTTCAAAGAGAGCCCGCTGGTTCTAGGAATGATCGAGCCATTATCGGTCCGATCGGTGGTGCTGAATAGGGCTTTGGAGTTAGCCGAGCGCGATGCGAATATCGCGCTGGAGTTTCTCCGCATCTCACCGGACATGGTGAGGGTGATTCCACCGGATCAGTTCGAGGCCTGGTTGGAAATCGGATTTGAGCTGACGCAAGTCGATTTTGTCGTGGCACTGGAGTACATCCGCCAACTTCCCGCTGTGGCCCGAGTGTTGCCGATCCAGCACGCCAGGGCTTGGGCGATGTTCGGGTTGAAACTGATTTCCCAGAATAGTTTTGGCAAGACGGACTATTTTGGGACCATCGAATTCCTCCGCACCAGCCCCCTCATTCTCGGCGATCACGAAGACCTCTCGGTGCGGGCCAAGGTCATCACGGTTGGATCGCTCCTAGCCGAACGTGATCCTGGGTCTGGCATTGCCTGGTTATCGGAGTCGCCGCGCCTGTTGCGTGTTGTGCCACATGAAGGCTGGCGATTAAAAATATTGCAGTACGGGGCGTTAGTGGCAGAATGTGACGTAGACACAGCGCTGGCCTATTTACGACGTGCGCCTGAACTGGTGAGCGTGATCGGTGAGTCTGCCGAAGCCATGGCCCGTTTCGAGGCCTGGTTTACCGCCGGGATGGAAGTTCTGGCCTATAGTGTGGAAGGGGCCAGAGCCTACTTTGCGCTGGAGTCGCAGAAGGCACTGACGTCGGTGGAAGCGGCGTTAAGCGGAGTGCCGCTTCGGCAGGTAGCCCGTACTGTGAAGCTCTTCGTGCAGGGGCTTTGCGGAACGGATCTGACGATTCAGGCGCTCCCTGATTCGCTGAACCAGGAGATGTCGGTGCGGGCCACAGTGAGCCAAGACGGGCGCACCATCTCACTGCCGGCACTCCTTCGTCGTTACCCTACGGCCGAGGAGAATACGCGCTTGTACTTGGTGATGGCGGCACACGAAGCGGGGCACGTGGAATTTGGAACCTACCGGCTGACCCTTGAACCGGTCGCAGACTTGGTCCTGGCTCTGCGCCAGAAGTATGGCAAGTCGAAGCACGCTGAGCCGGACACCTTGGCGGCGCTGTTTCACCTGTATCCCCATCCGGGATTGATTCAGGATTTGTGGATGCTTGTAGAAGATGCGCGGGTGGAATTTCTGCTACAGCGAGAGTATCCGGGACTTCAACGTGACTTGCAGCGATTGGCGTTGGAGGCGGTTGCGACAAGGTCGCTGACACATGGGTTGACGGTCAAAGAACTTGTTGTCGATCAATTGCTTCAGCTCTCGACCGCTGCCTCGCAGCCCGTCGCCATTCACGAAGCCATCAAGGATGAGATTGCCCTCCTCTGGCCGATGTGCCAGACGATTCTTTCTCCAACCGCAACGGCGGAAGAGGCTGTACGCGTGGCCCATGCCCTCTATATTCGGCTCGAGGAGTTGCTGGCACCAAAGGGCGCGATGATCCAAGCCGATACGAAGGATGAGGCATCAGAGGAACTGGGTGTTGGTCCAGCAGCGTCCGAACAGACGGGTGAAGACTATCGCCCTGTCACGAATTGGGTCTATCGTGGGGCCATGAAACCTGAGTTCATTCGTCAGCCTGATCAGAATGAACGGGTATCGGACGAGAAGAAACAATCGGCGGACATTGAGCGAATGGCGAGTGCAGCCGGTGGGGCTCAGGAGTCATCTGCACAGGGTCGACGGAATCGAGAAGGACACCACACAGAAACCGAGAGTGACCGGCTTGCCGGTGGGCGACAGTGGCCCTCTCATGTGGAAGAACTCTTGGCCTTGGACGTCGAGCAGCCGACGCCGACCGATCATGCAGAGACTGGCGATCATGCGGTGCGGTATCCGGAGTGGGATCAAAGGATCGATGACTATCGCCTCAACTGGTGTTGCGTCATCGAGCGGGCAGCGGAAGAGGGGAGCGGGGATATTGTGGGGGCCACACTGAGTGCGCACGGGAGTGAAGTCTCGGCCCTTCGACGATTTTTCGAAGGTCTGAGACCGCCAGGGCTGCGGCGTGTGTCGGGCCAAGCCGACGGCGACGATCTCGATGTGGACGCGGCGGTTCGTCTATGCGCTGAGCGGGCGGCGGGAGCAGATCTGTCGGACAGAATTTTCGTGAGGCGGGAGAGAAAAGAACGCGATGTCGCCGCTGCGTTTCTGGTCGACGTAAGTGGGTCAACCAGCCGCCAATTGGACAACGGCCGTCGAGTCATCGATCTGGAGAAAGAGGGGCTGGTGCTCTTGTGTGAGGCGCTCGAAGCGGTGGGAGATCACTATGCACTCTACGGCTATTCGGGCCAAGGCCGCGGGCAAGTGGATTTTCTTGTGATCAAAGATTTTGACGATCGGTTGAGTGGGAAAGCGGCGCAGCGTTTGGGTGGACTGGCTCCTATGCGGCAAAACCGTGATGGGGCGGCTATTCGCCACGCCACTGCCAAATTGCTGGCCCAAGAGGCTCGGACGCGGTTGCTTGTTCTTATCAGTGATGGGCGTCCGCTCGACGATGGATATAAAGACGAGTACTCGCTGGAAGATACCAAAGTTGCGTTACGGGAGGCGCGTCAGCGAGGAGTGCATCCGTTCTGTATCACGATCGATCGGGAGGCTGATGGCTATGTCAGGAGAATGTATGGAGACGTACAATTCGCGGTCATCGATCATCTCGAAGCGTTACCGATGCGATTGCCCCGGATCTATCAGCGGCTGACGACGTAGAAGACGTAAAACGTGAAAGGTAAAATGTGAGAAGTGGAAGAATGGTAACGCAGCAATCTAGAACCAAACATCTCACGTTTATCGTTTCACCTTCCACGCGCGAGAAAAGATGACGAATTCAGCGGAGAGACCCACAGTTCCGCCCTGGCTGCACAAGTTGTTTACGGGACATCAGTATCCTTATGTCCGTCGGTTGGCGAAGTTTGCCCAACCTATCAAGCCGGGAGAAGATCGCCAGGAGCCGTCGAAAGATTTGATTGAGGCCAAGTTTTGGGAAGTGTATCCCCGCTGTTGGGCCAAGATTCTTCAAGAAGTGAAAGTAGGGATGATCGTGGTCTTTCACGACCTTGGTGAATATCCCGCCGGAGGGTATCAGGAATTGGTCGATGATCCGGACGCGTTTCTGGCAAAGACGTATGGCAAGAAGAAGATCAAAGTCAATTTCTATGATGGAGATAATTTCGTTTGCACGATCAACTTTAAAGTCGCAGGCTGGACGGAGCACGAACATGCGTGAAAAGTGAAAGGTGAGGGGTAAGGGGATTTTGCGTTTCACGATTTACGCCTAACGAGGAGTCGATGATGGGGAGACCGAAGATTACGGTGGTGGGTGCGGGGAACGTCGGAGGCACGACGGCGCAGCGGCTGGCTGAGAAGGACGAGTACGAGGTGGTGCTCGTCGATATCGCCGAGGGCGTCCCGCAAGGCAAGGCGCTCGATATCACACAGGCTGGGCCAGTCTGCGGCTATAGTACCCGCGTGGTGGGCACGAACGGCTATGATGAAACGGCCGGCTCGTCAGTGGCGGTGATCACCTCCGGAATCCCGCGCAAGCCTGGGATGAGCCGTGACGAGTTGTTGGCCACGAACGCGAAGATCGTGAAGTCCGTTGTGTCTGCGCTGGTGTCTCGATCGCCGAATATCATTCTGATTCTCGTCACCAACCCGCTGGATGCCATGGTCCATGTGGCGCGTCGCGTGAGCGGATTGCCGAAGTCGAGGATCTTGGGTATGGCGGGAGTCCTCGATTCCGCCCGCATGCGTGCCTTCATCGGGGCGGAATTGAGCGTGCCGGGTCCTGACGTGGCGGCGATGGTATTGGGCGGACATGGCGATACGATGGTGCCGTTGTCACGGTACACGATGGTCAAGGGGAAGCCGGTCTCGGAGTTGATGTCGAAGGACCGGTTGGAGGCGGTTGTGAAGCGGACACGCGAGGGGGGCGCTGAGATCGTAGGCCTGTTGAAAACGGGCAGCGCGTTCTATGCACCATCAGCCTCAGCGGTCGACATGGTCGAGGCGATCATGAAGGACCAGAAGCGGGTGGTGCCCTGTGCGGTGCTCTGCGAGGGCGAGTATGGATTGCAGGATGTCGTCGTTGGGGTGCCGGTTAAGTTGGGCCGAGGCGGGGCGGAACAGATAGTCGAGTATGAATTGACGGCGGAGGAGCGAGCGGCATTAGAAACTTCTGCCGGTGCGGTGCGCGAGCTCTGTGCCGCAGTTGACCGCCTCATGGTCTGAAAAGCCGGCCAAGCGGGAGACACCAATCGACCTGCTTGGTGAAAATGGATCTCGGTAGGCCGGTTACCATTTCGAGGAGTGACAGACTTGGTTGCTTGACAGGAGAAGAGGGCCTACAGTACAGAGAGCAACCTGACAGCGCACTAAATGAGGAGACATTATGAAATTTCTTGAGAGTCCGATGCAGACGATAGCCGTAGGGTTTGGGCTCGCTATGATGTTGATCATGGGGTATCTGGCTATGGTCGGCATTGCGGTCGGTGATGCCGATTGGTTTGGCCTGTTGCTCCGGTGGGTCCATTTCCTAGCAGGAATCGTGTGGATCGGGTTGCTGTATTTCTTTAACCTGGTCAATGCGTCGTTCTTGAAGAGCTTGGATGGTCCTACGAAGAACATCGTGATTCCCAAGCTGATGCCTGCCGCGCTTGGCTGGTTCCGTCATGGTGCCACGGTGACGGTGCTTGCGGGAATTGTGCTGTATCTCTACATGTATCAACGAGGCGGAACAGGGGCGATTGCATTGGGAATCGGCGGCTTATTGGGTATCATTATGATGGCCAATGTTCACGCGATCATTTGGCCGAATCAACGAAGGATTATTGCGGCCGTGACGGCAGCAGCTCAGGGGACTCCTGCGCCGCCGGAAATGGCCCAGTGGGGTCGGACCGCACTCCTTGCTTCACGGGTCAACTTTATGTTGTCGATCCCCATGCTGTTATTTATGGGGGCTGGTAGCCATCTCAGGTAAGATGCTGGTCGACATGCCGGCGGGAAAGCCCGTCGGCATGTCCATCCATCTCTTCCGTTTCCGTTCTTCAACGCCGCTGTATGTAGTTCGGGGGCCATATGGCCAGTTCCATGATGGGGCAGTGGTCCTAAGTCATTGAGATTCAGGCCTATTGCCCCGTCATTACCTTGACGAATACCGGCCAGGCACTTTATAGTATCGCTCCATTCATCGAAGCAAACTGGTCAGGAAGGGCGCATGACGACTGCGACAGAACCGCGGGTTCTCCAAACACTTGATGGCGCTCCATGGGATATTGAGGCCTACCAGAAGATCGGGGGCTACGAGGCATGGGAAAAGTGTGTCAAAGAGTTGAGCGCGACCGACATCGTGAATCAACTAAAGAAAGCTGGCCTGCGCGGGCGAGGGGGGGCGGGTTTCCCCACAGGCATCAAGTGGGAAAAGGTTCTGAATCATCGGGTGAAAGAACATTATTTTGTCTGTAATGCCGGCGAACATGAGCCAGGGACGTTTAAAGATCGTTATTTACTCAAGCAGGCGCCACACCAACTTATCGAGGGCTGTCTCATTGCCGCCTATACGGTGCAAGCGAAGGCGGCCTTTATCTATGTGAACCATGAGTACCACGAAGAACGTGAGAATCTGAAGAAATCTTTGGCACAGGCGAAGGCTCATGGGTTCTTGGGCAACAATATTCTGGGGAGCGGTGTAGATCTCGACCTACAAGTTTTTGAAGGCCACGGGAGCTACGTGGCTGGTGAAGAAACAGCGATGCTCGAATCGATGCAAGGGCGTCCGGCGATGCCGAGACAGAAACCGCCTTTCTATCCTACAGACTTCGGCCTCTATGGCAAGCCGACATTAGTCAATAATGTCGAAACGTTGTGCAATATTCCCCGGATCATTCTGAAAGGTGCGGATTGGTTCACACAGGTCGGCACGGAAAAGTGTCCGGGCACGATGATGTTCTCTCTGAGCGGTGCTGTGAATCGGCCTGGTGTGTACGAGATGCCGATGGGTACGACCATCCGGGAACTTGTGGATACATGCGGTGGCGGAGTGCCGGGTGGGCGCAAGGTCAAGGCGGTGTTCCCCGGTGGACCGGCGTTTTCGATGGTCACCACCGATCAGCTTGACCTGTCGATGGATTTCGATTCGTTGAAGAAAGCGGGAACAGGACTTGGATCGGCTGGCGTGATCGTGGTCGATGATGCGACATGTATGGTGGCCCTTACGCTCAAGTTCTCAAATTTCTTCAAGGCTGAGAGTTGCGGGCAGTGTCCGCCCTGTCGAATGGGGACCATTAATCTCGCTGCGCTGATGACGAAGATCGAGCAGGGAGAGGGGACGGAGAAAGATATGGAGAGTCTCCTCCAGCTCTGTGGATTTGTGAAGGGGACGGGCTATTGTACACTGGTAACCGGGGCTGCCGTGTTGGTTCAGAGCAGCATAAAACTGTTTCGCCACGAGTTCGAAGAACATATCCGATTGCAGCGCTGTCCTTATCAGCCTTGACGGTCGGCGCCACGGTGCATTGAGGAGCGAGTTACGATGCCGCATGTGACGTTTCTTCTTCCTGAAGGCAGGAGTGGAGAGGTTGAGATCAATACATCGCTGTTGGAAGCGTCGAAGCTGCTCGGGTGTCGGTTGAATCACGATTGTGGTGGGAATGCTTCCTGCACCACCTGTCGGGTCGAGGTGCAGATGGGTGTCGAGAACCTGTCTGACATTGACTTCGATGAGCAAGATCTTCTTGATCGGGAAGCCCTCAGCGAGCCCTGGCATCGTCTTGGATGTCAAGCCAAAGTGCTCGGAGACGTGGTTGTTCGGGTGCCGGATGGCAAGTGGGTTGCACCCACGATACCGCAGTCGGAGTCGCAGGGTCTTGAAATCCAGTAAAGAGATGTTACACTAAATCATTCCAGGCAGGTCTTTGAAGGACGGCTTGGCCACAACGAGGAGGATCACCATGCTGACGATTACACCGGTGGCAGAACAAAAGATCAAGGAATTGATGGTCGAGGAGAAGGATATCGTCGGCCTGCGCGTCTATGTCAAGGGCGGCGGGTGCCACGGATATCAATATGGGATGGCCTTCGAGTCGAAAATGGGTGACGACGACACTGTGGTGGAAAAGGGCATCGTTAAGGTCATTATGGATTCCCAGAGTGCTCCGCTTCTTCAGGGTGCCGAAGTCGATTACGTGGACAGCCTCCAAGGGTCCGGGTTCTCGATCAAGAATCCGCAAGCGAAGACGACGTGTGGTTGTGGTAGCTCCTTCAGCTCCTAGTGAACGTGCGTGGCAAGCGTGTGAGTCGGTCGGTTGCGTGAGTAACAGGGGGAGCCAGGATTGTTCGAATACCGCGGCAATCCTGGCTTCTCTATTTCTGCACCGGATATGAGCTGGATGTACGATGGGACAGGCAAGTGTCACGCGGCGATATCGGTTCTGCGCCGCGCATCGACTGCACACGGATGATCTGTCACCCCAGGAAAACCTGGCTGTGTTTGGGAAGTGCAATAATCCCAATGGACACGGTCATAACTATGTGGTGCTGGTAACCGCAAGGAACAGGGTGCAGGCTGAGGCTGGTGGAGGTGTGGACCTCGGTCGGCTGGATCAGATTGTGGAAAAACACGTCATCACGCGATTCGACCATTGCGACCTCAATCAAGATCCTGAGTTTGCCGATCGCACCACGACGGGAGAAAATTTGGTGATGCTGATCTGGGATCTGCTAGTACCGTGCCTTCCAGATGGGCAACTGGAGAAGGTCGGGCTCATTGAAACACGCGACAACTATTTCGAGTATGCGGGGGCGACGAATCAAGCCCCGGTGCTTAGAGAGGGGCGTCATGGCTAAGCAAGGAGTCAAGCGGCAGGGCCGGCAGCCGGTCGAAGATATCAACGGGAGCGGCAGGCCGGCAGATCTGGCTGTGCTGCAATCCCTGGTGACAGAGATGTTGCTTGCCATCGGCGAAAAGCCGGGCCGGAACGGGCTGCTCAAGACTCCGGAGCGGGTCGCCAAGGCCTTCGCCTTCATGACCCAGGGCTATCATCGCGATATCGATCATCTCCTGAATGGCGCCCTCTTCCCAATCGAGTACGATGAGATGGTGATCGTGAAAGACATCGACTTTTTCAGCATGTGTGAACATCATCTTCTGCCATTTTATGGCAGAGTCCATGTCGGGTACCTTCCGAATAAGAAAGTGGTGGGGCTCAGCAAGATTCCACGCATCGTGGACGTCTTTGCGCGCCGGCTGCAAGTCCAGGAGCGACTCACTGTCCAAATCGCTGAAACCCTGAAGTCGAAGCTCAATGCTCATGGAGTGGGCGTGGTCGTCGAAGCGCGGCATCTTTGCATGATGATGCGGGGGGTCGAAAAGCAGAACACCATCGCGGTCAGCAGCTCTATGTTGGGCGCCTTCCGCAGTCAGCCGCAAACGAGGCAGGAGTTTCTGAAGCTGATCCGCCGAGGTAGCGTCGCCGACTCCGATTAAGCAGGACGTTGAAAACGTCCCCCAGCGTCGTTCTCGCATTGTTCAGATCCTCAACGGGGACCCGGCCGCCTCACCACTCGGCGGCGCGCACAGACTTGGTGCTCCGTATTCGTCGCACCGTGCGCCCCAGAGGGTACGCCTCGGATCTTCACTCACTGCGGTCGCGCTGGAAAACAGTTTTGAACACCCTGCCGCTCTTTCATCATCCCAACCGATCCATTCTTCAACTTTTAGGAAAACAGGCTTCAGGTCTTCGTTTTCTTCAGCCTTGACTTGGGAGTGGCGCGTCTCGGCGTACAGAGGTTGGCGGTCAGCTATGCTTTTTGGGGGCAAGTTTCGAGGCGAAGGCAGCAACGATCTGGTTAAAGGCTTCCGGCTGTTCCAGGTTGGTCAGGTGTGCGGCGGTGGAGATGATGGCTAGGCGAGCGTTGGGGATTTGATCAGCCATGAGTTTGGCATCGGAGCGTGGGGTAGCTTGGTCCAGTTCGCCGACGATGATCTGAGTGGGGCAGGTGATCTGGGACAAGAGGGGGATTGAATCTAGCCGTTCGGCCATTTCCATGAGGCCTCCGGCGATTCCGCTGATCTGGCTATTCTCGATTATGGTTCTCACTTGTTGGACGAGAGCTGGCCTCGTCTTGATGGTTGCGGGGCTGAGGAGTTTGGGAAGCATGATGTCTGCTATGGCTGACGAGCCCTTCTTGTAGGCGGTCTGCGCCATCTGGAACCGTCCCTCTTTTCCTTCTGTTGTGTCTGCCTGGGCCTTCGTGTCCGCCAGGATCAGTCCCTTCACGCGAGCGGCGTACCTCCGATAGAACGCAAATAAAATATAGCCGCCCATCGAAAGTCCCACGAACACTGCTTGCTGTATTGCGAGCTGGTCCAGCAGCGCACACACATCGTCGGCGGATTGCTCCAACGTATAGCGCCAGAGCGGCGCGTCCGACGCACCATGCCCGCGCAGGTCGATTGTGATGATCCGGAACTGTGAGCAGAGGGCTTCCTCTTGTGGCGCCCACATGGTCCGGTTCAGGGGAAAGGCGTGGAGAAAGACGATGGGGAGACCGGTTCCCCGGTCGCTGTAGGCGATGGTGATTCCGTTGATCTGAGTTTTCATGTTTTCTCCGCTTCGCACCTTTCGTAACATCGGCTGTCGGCAGCGTCAAGAGCTGGTCTGTGGCTGTTTGCTCTGATGCGAAGAGGCGTATAGAATTCCTGTCATTGCTGAGAACTAATATGACGACTTCGCGCGATCAGACCTCCGATTTATTCGGTACTCCCGAGGGAGAGATATCCGTTGAGGCTCCATTGGCCGAGCGTATGCGGCCACGAGAGTTTACGGACTTCGTTGGGCAAGAGGACATCACTGCGACGGATCGGCCGTTGCGACGGGCCATTGAGGCGGATCAACTTTCCTCCGTCATCTTCTGGGGGCCGCCCGGCTCTGGCAAGACGACGCTGGCTCATCTTATCGCCCGACACACGAAGGCGCAGTTCGTCCCCTTCTCGGCGGTCACAGGGGGTGTTCCCGAGCTGCGGGTCATGATCAAGACGGCAGAGCAACGTCAGGCAATCAGCGGCCAACGGACGATTCTGTTCGTTGACGAGATCCATCGCTTTAACAAGGCGCAGCAGGATGCCTTTCTGCCTCACGTCGAGCGGGGGACGGTCATTCTGGTCGGTGCGACCACAGAGAATCCCTCGTTTGAAGTGATCTCACCGCTTCTGTCCCGTTCCTTGGTCATTGTGCTCAAGCCCCTTTCGGATGACGCGCTTGGGCAGATTCTGGATCGGGCTCTCGCGGATTCTGCGATCGGGTTAGGGCAGTGGAACGCCAGCCTGTCGACAGACGCCAAGCAACGATTGATTGCCTACGGCAACGGCGATGCGAGAGCGCTCCTGACGGCGCTGGATTTTGTGGTCAGGCAACAACCAGTCGGGCCTGACGGCACGCGCCTGATCGATGGAGCTGCGCTGGAAGCCGCGCTGATGAAGAAATCGATCCGCTACGACAAGTCAGGAGAGGAACATTACAACGTTATCTCTGCCTATATTAAGAGCCTGCGCGATTCTGATCCTGATGGCGCGCTCTACTGGCTTGCCCGAATGTTGGAAGGGGGCGAGGACCCGAAGTTTATCGCCCGCCGGCTGGTTATTTTTGCCTCCGAGGACGTGGGGAATGCTGATCCCATGGGGCTGGTGGTTGCGGCCGCAGTAGCACAGGCGGTACAGTTCGTTGGGCTCCCTGAGGCGCAGATCAATTTGGCCCAAGGGACAACTTACCTCGCGACCAGGCGCAAAGATAATGCGTCCTATACCGGACTGCTGGAGGCCATGGAAGACGCGAAAACCCATGGAAATCTAGGGGTCCCACTCCATTTGCGGAATGCCGTGACCTCGATGATGAAAGGGCTTGGGTATGGGAAAGGCTATCGCTATGTCCATGACGATCCCCAGGCCAGAACGCAGGATCATTTCCCGGAACCACTCAAGGGGCGTCGCTACTATCGGCCTAAGGACACCTAAACGGGGGCTCAAGAGTGTGGTGGACAAAGATTTCTAATCGGTTATACTTCGGCCTATGAAGCGGCAGAACCCGAAACCGCGGACAGCAATCGCCGCCACGAACGAACGGCGTAAGTTTGTTCGTGCGACCTTGGTCGGATCCGCGCTCATTTCACCGAAGAGCGGCGCCAAGGCAATTACGGCTGTGTTGGATAACGTCAATAAAGTCGGCGCAGGGTTGCACACGAAAGAGAAATTAGCGATGGCTCAGCCGGTGACGGTGTCGATTGCGTTTCTCGATTCGGATCGCGCGGAACAGATGGAAAAGCTCGACGGGAAAGTCGTCTGGATGAAGCCATGGGAAAAGGGGTTTCTGATCGGCGTGATCTGGGATGAGCTGGTCACCAAAGAGAAAAACCGCTGGTTGTATTACTATCTGGAAGAAACGGCCAAGTCCTCCGTTTAGCAGGATGCTGAAAAAGTCCGCCAGCTTCGTTCTCGCATCGTTCAGACCTTCAACGTACCGATGAAATTTTCAGAGATCAGAAGCGCTGGAGGGGATTTTCCGTTCGCCAAGATCTATTGTGCGGGCGAACGGCTCCACGAAGTGCGGTGGGTACCTCCTCCGGTCTTCACTCGCTGCGGCCTTGCTGAACGGACTTTTTGAGCATCCTGCTGTTCCAGCCGTGCGAACCATTGAATTTCCACCATGCCACGATAGCTCAATAGGTGCGATGTGCAAGTCCTGGTTTCACGTATTTCGCTTTTCCCGCCAGCCGCTCCTGTCCCGCGCGCTAACGCGCTACGCAAATGCCGTCAACTTCTGTTTGACGTCTTCCAGCTCAGCCGAGAGCGTTTCCCACCGGGCGGTGAGCCGTACAAGATCTTTTTTCCACCCATCGTATTCAATCTGTAGAGCGCCCCACTTGGTGGATTCATTTTTGTAGAGTGCCGGGTCTGCCAGTTCTAGGTCTCGCGTCTTGATTTTGGTTTCGTATTCGGCAATCTCGGCCTCAGCCCGCGCCACCTGCTTCTCCAGACGGGCCTGGGTTTTGTTCAAATCGCGGCGATCTCCGGCTGAGGGTTTGGATGGGGCTTGCGACGCCATGGCCCTGGTCGGTCCGACAGCCTTCCCGCGATCCACTCCTTTCAGGTCATCACTCGTTTCCTTGATGGATTCGACTTCCTGTGCTTTTTTCCACAGATAATACTCGTAGTCGCCGGAGAAGCTTCGGGCCTTGCCCTCTTCGATTTCAATGACGCGCGTGCAGACTCTGGTCAAAAATGTAGGGTCGTGGGAAATAAAGATGATCGTACCAGGAAAGTCCGACAGCGCATCGGTGAGCATATCGACCGAAGCTGGGTCGAGGTGGTTGGTCGGCTCGTCGAGTAACAAGGTATTAGCCGGCTCAACCAGCATCCGCGCGAGCGCGACGCGATTGCGTTCCCCTCCGCTCAGTGCCTTGATCGGCTTCTTTTGATCGTCACCGGTAAACAGAAATGCGCCGGCAATCCCGCGGAGGAAATTCGTTTCCGCTTGGCTGGACACTTCGGAAAGAGATTCGAGAATCGTATGCTCGGGATTCAAAGTCTCTGCCTGATGTTGGGCGAAATAGTGCAGCGTCACACCATGGCCGACCGTCCTGGTGCCTTTATCAGGCTCCAACACTCCCGCCAGCATCTTGAGCAACGTGCTTTTCCCGGCGCCGTTTTCTCCCACCAGCGCGATGCGCTGACCCCGTTCGACCGAGCAATCTACTCGCTCATAGACGATTTTTTCACCGTAGCGCTTGGCTGCGCCTTCGAGTTCCAGGACCTGCCGACCGCTCGCTGCTGGGAGAGGGAACTTGAACTTCACTCGTCTGGGATCGCGCTTCACCTCAATCATCTTGACCTTCTCAAGTGCTTTGATACGCGATTGGACCTGGCTGGCTTTGTTCGCTTGGTAGCGGAAGCGATCGACAAAGGTTTGGACCCGCGCGACCTCTTTTGCCTGCCGCCCTGCGGCGGCCTCACGCTGCGCATCCCGCTCTGTGCGGATCTTGATGAACGAGGTATAGTTGCCCCGGTATTCTTCGATCTTATGGTGCCGGAGATCCCAGATATGCGTGACGACACGATCAAGAAACGCCGTGTCGTGGCTGATAATCAACAGCGTCATTTCCGAGTTCAATAGAAACTGCTCGAACCAGCGCTGCGTCGGTTTGTCCAAGTGGTTGGTCGGCTCATCGAGCAGCAGTACGTCAGGGTTGGTGAGCAACAGATGCGCCAAGGCAACACGCATTCGATAGCCACCGGACAGTTTTTCGATCTGGCGGCTGAAGTCGATTTCTGAAAATCCTAACCCCATGAGAATACGCTCAGCTTCATGTTCGGGGTACAGATCGCGATGAGTGGCGTCCAGCACGGTCTTGCCCGTGATGGTTTCGAGCTCCTGCGGGAGGTAGCCGATTCGGAGACGAGGGCGCTTGCGGATGGTCCCCTTGTCCGGCGATTCCTCTTCGAGAATCATCCGGAAGAGTGTGGTCTTGCCAGCGCCATTGGGTCCCACCAAGCCGACTCGTGAGCCGGGGCGAAGATGCGCCGACGTATCCTTCAGCAGAACTCTCGTGGAGTATTGTTTGTGAACTGACTCGACTTGGAGCATGGATGTTTGGACAGGCTAGGGGAGCAAGGCTACAGTGGAGAAATGAAAGAGGTCAGTTCGGCGTGAGACCAGGATCCAAATCCGAAAACTGCTTGTATTGCTAGCCCCTTGCCGTGTGCCTCCTACATACGGGTGAGATTTGGTGGAGCTGGCCGGGATTGAACCGGCGACCTCGTGAATGCCATTCACGCGCGCTCCCAACTGCGCTACAGCCCCATGTTGGTTGACTCAGAAAGTCTCAAAAATCCTTGTGAAACCGCGGTCATGCTAACACGGCCCCCTGCGGCAGTCAAGAAAAGTGGGATGGGGAGTAGTCAGACCGTTCTTCTTGCTCGCAGAACGCGCACGATAAAACTGTGCTCGTCCGATGCGCGTAGTAAAGGACAGTCTGGCTACTTCCCAGGAGAGGTGGATCGGAGTGAATAGGCAAACTGATGGTTTCCTGTGCTCGCGCAACGCGCGGTCTCAGAAGACTCTCGTTGGACGCGCGCGGTGCAAGATCAATCAGCCCTGATCCCTGAAGAAAAATGGGGCTGAAAAGGTTCCAGGAACCATTGATTACCTCGTAACTATTCCCAGACCCGACAGGTTCCATGACGCTGACTGGGAAAAGGAGATTCACCGTCTTCGCCAGGGAACATCAGATGGCGAGAAGTAACAGCAACGAACTCCCGAGTGCCCTTCTTGTAGTACGGAAACACAGCACCGGCAAGCTCGTTCAATCAGATTGAAGAATTCAACATAGCGCTGCCTAATCCTCTGTCGGTATAGTTCAATCTCTGGCGAAAGAAATCCCAATTCATTTACGCTCATGGAAGCCTCGCAGGGTGGCGTCTTGTAGGAGGGAGGCGAATAAGGGCACAAGTGTCTAGCGGCCTGAGGAGAAAGGGATGGGGCCGCGCCTGTGACCATTTAGGTTCGCAACGGGTTGGTCGTCGTTGGGCTAAGAAAGGTTCCAGGAACCATTGATTGCTCCAGCATCCTGCTAAAATTTGGGAATGCGCAGCGTTTTGCTGACCATCAGAGTTCCGGATAGGACGAACAGCAGGACCAACGGGTGCAGATCCCAAGGGCCAATTCGCCAGGCGCCCCAATACAGATTTTCGCCTAGCTTGCCCTGCCAAGCGACCAGGGCGAGTATGCCGGACAGTACCACGCTTGTGGGAATAGGTGTGCCTTCAAAATAGGCTACCGCATCCCTGCCCTCTGAGAGGCTCTCGGCAGTCACGTTAAACCTGGCCAGTCGGCTTACTCCACAGCAGATAAAATAGAGTAGCGCAATCCAGTCCCATCCTCCGCACAAGCCTGCGGCGAATCCAAGCGCCGCTGGGGCGACCCCAAATGAGATGATGTCCGCGAGTGAATCCAATTCGCGCCCAAGCGCAGAATGCATGTGCCGCCATCGTGCGATGCGCCCGTCGAGAGTGTCGAAGACCAGGGCCGCCGGCACTAAGGCCGCGGCTGCGAAAAAATGGTCTATCGACCGACTCCCCATATAGATCATGCTGAACAACACGGCTCCCATCCCGCAGGCTGCATTAGCCAGGGTGAAAAAGTCGGCCAAGTGAAACTCACGAATCATCGAGAAGTGTTTAGGGGAAGATGGATTAATCATTATCGGGAAGCGGCTGCGCTTGAATAGCTGTCAGGGCCTTGAGGACCGTTCTTCAAGCCTGGACCAGTCCAAGGAGGAATGCAATCACTTACCCCGCATTATTCATGATGGTTACTCGGTCCCTTTCCCCCATTCCTCCGCGATAGTATGGAGGAGGAATGGGGAAAAGGGCACCGAGACGGGCACGCGGAGCCGTGAACCCCGAGGCGTACTTGAACTGTACGTCGAGGGAGTGAGAGAGGCGAACCTGCCTACCGAGTGTTTGAAAAATCGATCGGTATGTCAAATTATCCACGTGCAGCAGGGCCATTTTTATGCGGCAGGGTGAGTGCCTCGCGCTCATAACAACTCATGAATAATGCGGGTAAATCTTCAATCGTCCTCTCCAAGGATCAAATCTGTCTCGCGCGTCAGTTGCAGAAAATAGTTCCTCGTGGATCGGGTCACGCAGGTTATAGTTAGCCCAATGGGGATGTTTCCGATGATAGGTAAAAAGATAGGACCATTGGCGACCTATCAGATTGCGGTGCTCTTTTGCGGAATCCTGTCGCAGGCGACTGCAGCATCGGTCGCCGACGTGGAAATTAGACAGCTACTGGATTACTTAGAGCATTCCGGTTGTGTGGTGTACCGCAACGGAAGCTGGTACGGCGCGTCGGACGCGCGTGCTCATTTGGAGAAGAAATATCGCTATCTCCTCGATAAGAGATGGGTGGACACGACAGAAGACTTCATTGATCGCGCAGCTACGGCGAGCAGCATGAGCGGAAAGCCGTATCAAGTACAATGCGAAGGACGAAAACAGGTTTCGAGTGCGGAATGGCTCACAACAGAATTGCAGCGGCTACGAAGAGCATCCGCTACGAAACCGTAAGCCTCTCTCCAAGCCCTCAAAAATCTCCAACGCATCAAGGAATGTCGCGTTACGGTTGCTCAGCCGCCGCACTGGTTGGTTGAAGTGGGTGCCGTTATCGTGCGTCTAGATCCAGGTCTGGCTCGTCAAGCCGTCTTGCTTCTTCACGCGCTTGAATTTCCTGTGTGCTCGATGTGGAGATCTATCAGAAGGTTAAGCTGGGGTCACGTCTTGTAATATCATACTGGCTTGGTGCAGTATATGCTATGGCTCGTCCGCTACGTATTGAATTCCCCGGGGCACTCTATCATGTCACTTCACGCGGTAACGCGCGGCAGCGAGTCTTTCTGGACGATGAGGACCGCGAGATGTTCCTGGCCACCCTGGCCTGGGTGGTAGAGCGCTTTGGTTGGCGCTGTCACGCCTACTGCCTGATGGACAACCACGTGCACCTCTTGATTGAAACCCCGCTACCCAATCTCTCCCGCGGCATGCGTCAGTTAAACGGCGTCTATACTCAACGCTTCAATCGTCGCCACAGAAAAGTGGGGCATCTATTTCAGGGGCGATTTAAGGCTATCCTGGTCGAAAAGGAGGGGTATTTGCTGGAGCTGGCTCGCTACATCGTTCTCAACCCGGTGCGGGCAAAGATGGTCAAGACGCCGGAGCGTTACCCTTGGAGTAGCTACCGTGCGATGGTGGGATTAGCCCCTGTGCCGCCTGCCTTGGCCACTGATTGGATTTTGAATCAGTTCGCCGACACCATAGCCACCGCTCGGCGGCGCTATGTGAAGTTCGTGCATGACGGGATCGGTGTGCCTGGCCCCTGGGAAGAGGTCAAAGGGCAGGTATTGTTAGGCAGCGAGGCCTTCATTGAACGGCTGACACCTCAGCTTCAGGAATGCTCAACGAGGGAAATCCCCAAGCTGCAGCGCTTGGTGCATCGCCCGTCTCTCAAGACGCTCCTGGCAGAGATGGACTCAAAGACGGCGCGCAATATCGCCATGGCTCAGGCCTACCTCATACATGGGTATACGCTCAGTGAGATCAGCCGGGCCGTTGGCTTGCACTATGCCACGATTAGTCGCCTGATCAAGGCGCAAGAGAAGCCATCATAGTACAAGATGTGACCCCAAAATTTCTGACCCCAAAATTTCAAAATTGCGTGTGACTCCCGAGAGCGATAACGAAACCGAATGGAAGATCGCCTGTAAATGGAAATAAAGGAAGACACTCTGCTTTATTCTCCTTCGCCTTGTGCCTCATTCTCGGCCCCTGCCTGGTAGCGATCGGCTAGGTCGGACTTGTAGCGCAGGCATTCTTGCGGGCCATCGCAGTGTGTTTCGAAGCGCCACTCCACTGTGACCGATGACAGTGGGTTGCTCGGACAACTTGACCCGTAGTTGTGAAAACAATAGCCATGGAAGGATACAACGAGGTCTGGGCCTCGTACATTCATCCGATTGACATTTCTTAGGCTAGTGGTTAGGGTCCGGCTTGTTGAGAACTATGGTTATTGTGAGGGGGGTGAATTCATGCAGATTCAGGTTCATACAGACAATAACATCACAGGGCGTGAAGATGTCGTCCGCCTCGTCCAGTCCACTGTAGAGGGGGCTATAGGCCGATTTGCCGACCGGATTACCCGCGTGGAGGCTCACCTCAGTGACACAAACAATCATAAATCGAAGGGTGACGACAAACGGTGCTTGCTCGAAGCCAGACTGGCCGGTCTCCAGCCTATCGCAGTCAGCCATCTGGCACCGACTATCGAGATTGCCGTGACCGAGGCCGCAGACAAACTACAGAGGGCGATCGATAGCAAAATTGGACGGGTGCAGGCTCGCTAACGCGGCTTGTCTCGGCGCGACAATCGTAGTGGAATTTTTTGCCCTATTTTGCGTACTATGGTGGTCAGCACATGTAGACGCTGGGCGTCTAATATTGGAGGATGGACACAATGACCACACGTTTTGTTATACCTATTACCGCTGCGCTAGGGTGCATCATATTCATTGCGGCATGTGATTCAAAGAAGCCTCCTACTCCGGCGTGTGTTGAGGCCGCCCGCCTCTGGGCAGAAGCGTTAGACACAGACGTGCGCGCTCCTGAGGGTGAGAAGGCGGCGGAGATAAAAATTCGAAAGGATGCGCTTTCAGCATTAGAGGATCGGAAGACCCAAGCGTGTGGGGAGTAGTAGAATCTAGCCGCATGTATCTGGGTGGAAAAATGGTACGGACTCTGGCGGATGCTCTCACCGAGGGAATCTCCCCCTCGCTGCAATAAGGGAACGCTGTCGGTAAGTTGAGCATGCCTATCCTGTCATGTGGGAATTGTTGACAGGCCTTTGAACGCACAGAAGCAGTCGGAGGCATATCATGGTCAAGGTTGCGTTGTTCGTTCGTCTGGACGCAAAGCCAGGGAAAGAGAAAGAGGTCGAAAGTTTTCTCTTGTCTGGTCTTCCAATCGTGCAGGCAGAGCCGGCGACCACGGCCTGGTTCGCGCTCCGCCTGGGGCCGTCTACCTTCGGCATCTTTGATGCCTTTCCAGATGAAGCCGGCCGTCAGGCTCATCTTTCCGGTCGGGTCGCTGCGGAGTTGATGGCAAAGGCCGGTGAATTATTGGCCAAACCGCCATCCATCGAAAAAGTCGATATTCTTGCGGCAAAGCTACCAGGCTAGTCCAACATCTTTCTTGACCGCTTTGTTACATGCCTCGATATTCTGGCGAAGAGAATAGAAGGAATGTCTTCCCTCTCGCCTGTTCTCACTCCCCCCTCGCCTGGCCTTTCCAGAGTTTCTCCATGAACCGTCATCAATCATGCGCTCTAACAGGCGCCTGTTGAGTCAAATCCTCGGCCGGTGCCCTCGATGCTCGTAATTTGACGAAAGCCAGAATCCTGTCTTGCATGCCAGTAAGTATCTGATCTCGATCTATAGGGGAGCGTAGAGTCAACTGAAGGGAAGGCTGGTCTTCTCAAGGAAGTTGTGCGGGTTTTCTTATCAACCGTTCTGCAACGTATCCGAATGCAGCTCCTGTTAGTAGCGCGGGTAGTCCCATGATAACGAGACTAGAAAGTCCGATAACGGTTCCAGACATTACTCCACAGACAAGGAAATTCATTGGGGTGAGAGTGCGCAGTCTTGAGCACGTAATCGTTGATGGTCGGAAAATCTGTGTGTGGCTGATTGAGCAGGCTGTTCTGGCCTCGGCCCCACCCATGCCGATGGACATGGCCGCATTAACATAATGTTAAAAAATATGTTTGACGTATAAGCAATTGAAGTAACGCATAATATTAATATCTATAATTTTCTGTACGGCAGGTGCTTCTACAGCAAGAATCGAAACAACGGATTCTTGAGAATCTTCGGCGAAATGTAGCATCCGTTGTCACAGTCTGGCAGCGCAGCAAGGTGGACATGGCAGTCGATCAGCGTCTTGCCGGTCGTAGCTCGTGATGCGTCATTCGTGAAACGTTGTTTGTGAAGAGCCATCAGCAGTCAGCTCTCAGTTTTCCGAGGGACTCAGTCCTCAGCACTTCTCCAACCCCTTCCCCCTCACCCTTCACGCTCGCTGAGCCGTTCCATGGCAATCCGTTTGAGACCGCGCAAGTCCATCTTGCCTGTTCCCAGCACCGGGAGAGATTCGACTCTGACAAAGTTGCCGCGGGAAGGGATGAAGAGGTTAGGGAGGCCATTGGCGGCGAGTTGACCAAGGATTTCTGGTATACGGGCTTCATCCAGTGTGTGTAGTACAGCCAAGCGCTCACCCTTTTTCTCGTCCGGTAGGCCGGTAACAGCAAAGACCTGTGTGTCGATATTCGCGGCAAGGTGCAAGGCTTCTTCGACCTTGCCATGCGGGACCATTTCGCCGCCGATCTTCGAAAAGCGCGAGAGACGGTCGGTGATCGTCAAGAACCCGTCTTCATCCAACATCGCAATGTCGCCGGTGATGTACCAGCCATCGCGTAGGGCGTTAGCCGTCAGATCTTCGCGTCCTAGGTACCCCTTCATGACGTTGGGGCCTTTGATCAGCAGCATGCCAGGCGTATCAGGAGGC
>JBGTMB010000356.1:0-1902 GCA_041743755.1 Nitrospiraceae bacterium
TACAGAGATCACAAGTAAATGCCACGGGTACACTCCTTCATCTAGTCATATCACCATACGTGCTCAAGGTTTAAAATCTATCACAGGGCTATTCATCTTGACAAGCAGGTTTGTGGGCCTAGCCGTTATCAGGATGGAAGCGTGAGACTGCGAAAGGGTAGCATGCCATGACGGGAATTGATCTACTGGGATTTGCGGCAGGGGCGTTGACGACCTGTGCCTTCTGGCCTCAACTGCAGAAGACGTGGACCTCGAAATCTGCTGGCGATGTATCGCTGGGTATGCTCGCCATATTCTCAACCGGCGTCTGCCTCTGGTTTTTGTACGGACTGGTCCTCTATTCCTGGCCCATCATGGTGACCAATGCCGTCACCTTGCTCTTAACTGGTGCGATACTTGTGCTGAAGGTGCGCTATCGAGCTCGCAGCGGGTAAATCAAATGGCTGGGCAGAGGCCTGCTGGTAAATCAACTTGACAACCTTCTTCCTTGTCTCCTACAGTGCCCTCCACATTGTGACTCCTGGGTAAGGGAAGAGGGTGTAAATCCCTCGCGGTCCCGCCGCTGTCAATGGGGACGAAACCCGTGAATGCCACTGTCCGATTCGTGGATGGGAAGGCGCGGGGAGTAGGGTGAACCATGAGCCAGAAGACCTCCCAGGACAGTTGACCGACATTCCCTCGTGGGCTGGGGAATTGGCGAGGATGAGTTGCGGGAGCAATCCTCAGGGTCTGTCGAGGCCTTGGGGATTTTTATTTGTATTCTGCACGGCATAGTCGATGGTGGGCTGGGCTGCTGATCGGCGCAGTTGTGCTCATCGGTGCGACAACAACTTTTGCGAATACAGACGATGGGAAGTCGGGCATGACACGTCGACAGCAAGGTATTCTCACCGGTATGCCGTTCATGACACACGTCTCTGCGCGCGCCTATGTTGATGATGCCGGTCGGCGCATGTACTTTGCGAAGCCTCCATCGAGGATCGTCTCACTGGCTCCCAGCATCACCGAAATGCTCTTTGCGATGGGGGCGGGAGAGCAACTGGTCGGTGTCACGGACTTTTGCGACTATCCCCCTGAGGTTCTTCAGAAGCCGAAAGTGGGCTACTCGAATCCGAACTTGGAATTGTTGGTGGCACTCCAGCCTGATCTGGTGGTAGCGCCCAACGATTTTCTCAAGCCTGATGTCATCGTCAAGCTTGAACAGCTGAAGATTCCCGTGTTCATCATGGCCGACAAGAATGTGGAGGGGATTTTTGTACATATCCAAACGCTTGGACGTATCGTGGGGCGGTCGTCGAAAGCCGATACGATTGCGATGCAGCTTCGACAGCAAGTGACCGTGATTCAACAGCGTATCAAAGGAATGGCTCCAGTGCGGATGCTCTATGTGTTGAACAGCCAGCCTCTGATCACCGTCGGCCCGGGAAGCTTCATCGACCAGCTGATTAGAATGGCCGGGGGGATCAACGTGGCCGATAAGAGCGCCACTCCCTATCCACGGCTCAGTATGGAGTCTGTGCTCCAGGAGGATCCGGAAGTATTGGTATTTCCTGTTGGCAAGGCAGAGGGTATTTCTGAAAGTGAACAGGAGGCCTGGCGTCAATGGTCGACCATGACGGCGGTCAAACAGGGCCGGCTTCACCAAATTTCCGCTGATTGGCTCAACCGGCCTGGTCCACGAATTATCCAAGGGCTTGAATCGCTTGCGGCCATTTTACATCCGGACAGTGTGGCGGGCGGCCGAGCTGAACAGCAACCTGAATAGCGTATGGCAGATCTTGTTTCACCTTGGGCACCGACCGGCGCAGTGTTGACCGTTCATCGATGGATAGCGGTGATCGGTGGATTGCTGCTGGCCTGCGTGGCTGTGCTGGTACTCTGTCTGCAATTCGGCGCTACGTC
>JBGTMB010000357.1:0-7301 GCA_041743755.1 Nitrospiraceae bacterium
CGTTACGACCGAGCTGTTGGACACTGCGGTGAGTGTGGGATCGATGACCAGTGTCGTGGCAAAGACGGCTTTGAAATCCGGTTCATCCCAGCAAGGAAATGCCCGACGGGCATCAGTCGCTTCGAATTGTGTTGCGGCCAGGCTGTGAGTCATACCGCGCTCGTCTTTGTAGGTACTACGATAGAACCCGCGAAGCTTGTCGTTGAGCGTGCCGCGGAACGCGATGATCAACCTCCAGGTGCCTGGTGAAAGACGCTCGGTGAATGTGAGATGACACCGCTCGAGCGACGCGTCTAATGCAATCGTGGCCCGCACTATTGGGCCCGAATTTCTCTCGATCTGAGCCGACACGATGTCGAGTTCAATGGCGTTCAGAACGATGTGGGCGGTTGGTTGATGAATCGTCAGAGTGATGGTCTCCTGTCCAGAAAATTTTGCGCCAGACAGGTCCGGCTCCAATCGCAGATCGTAGCGCATCGGGACCACATGTCTCGGAAGCCGATAGGGATCGAGTGTGCTGGGGGAAGAGTCCTGGTTCATGTCCTCACCTTTCGATTGTTCGGTCGTCGTGTGTGCTGAGGGGGTCCCGAGGCACGAGCTGAAGAGAGGCGCAAGTGGGAGGGCCAAGAGGAGTCGGGCATGTGTTGTGAGGGCCTGTAGGATTTGCCGCCTGCTGATCATGTCCTCGTCGCAGGGTACGACTCGACTCCGTTTTCGGTGCCCACGATGAGTAAGTCTGTTCGTCCGACAAAGAGGCCAGTCTCAACCACTCCGGGAATGTGATTCAAGGCGATTTCGAGTTCTCGAGGATTGTCGATCCGTGGGAGATGAACATCCAGAATCACGTGCCCTGCTTCCGTGGTGAATGGCGCTCCGTTCCGTTCCCTGAGCACGACGCGGCTCTGCGTGAGGGCCTCAATTTCTCGTGCCGTATTTCCCCAACCGAACGGGATCACCTCGATGGGAAGCGGAAACGATCCCCCGAGCACGGGGACTCGCTTCGTGTGGTCGACCACAACGATGAACTGCTTGGCCGAAGCCGCGACAATTTTTTCTTTCAGGAGCGCGCCACCACCACCCTTAATGAGATTGAAGCGAGGATCGACCTGGTCTGCCCCATCGAGCGCGACATCAATCACCCAGGCATGGTCGGTATCGATGAGCGCGATTCCCTGTTGCCGAGCGAGTTCGGTCGTTTCCTTCGACGTGGGCACTCCGCTGAGTCTCATGCCTGTGCGGACTTTTTCACCCAGGGCGATGACCATGTGCTTCGCCGTTGAGCCGGTCCCAAGGCCTACGACCATCCCATCACGTACGAATTCGACCGCTTTGAGCGCCGCGGCTTTCTTCAGGCTATCGAGATCCTGGCTGCTCATCACGATGCGGGGGTATGGGAGAGGGATGCTGCGACGGATGCGGCGCCAAGCAAGGCGGTCTTCTGATTCATCACCACTTTCACTGGGATTGAAGTCATCAACCGTTTGTACCGGCCCTTGTTCGTGAACGACTTCATAAATGTGCCGTCTTTCAGTTTTGCCAACAGCTTCGGTGCAATGCCGCCGCCCACATACACGCCGTTGAGTGTCATACCCTTCAGAGCAAGATTGCCGGCTTCGGCTCCATATATGGAGGCAAACAGATCGAGCGCCTGCTTGGCAATATCTGCCTGCCCCTTGAGCCCGGCTTCTGCGATCGCCGCAGCAGGGTCACCGGCTTTAATTTGCTCGGCGAGCCACGTCGGTTCATTCTTCTTACTGTCTCGGACATAATCATAGATCGCATGCAGACCAGGGCCTGACAAGACACGCTCATAACTCACATGCAGGTAGCTGCTGCGCAGATGGCGCAGCAGTTCAATTTCGTTGTCATTGTTCGGTGCGAAATCCGCATGTCCCCCTTCCGACGGCATTGGCTGATAGCGCAAGCCGTTCCAGAAGAGGATGGATTCACCGAGTCCTGTTCCCGCTGCAATCAGGGCAAGCGCCTGGTTCTGCGCCGGTGGAGTTCCGACATTGAGAATTTCGACTTCGTTCGGCCTGAGCAACAGAATGCCATACGCCATAGCTTCGAGATCGTTGAGCAGCCTCACGTTCGGTATGTCGAACTGTTTCGCCAGAGTTGCGCCATCGATCACCCACGGGAGATTGGTCGTTTGGCAACGGTTTTCAATCACGGGGCCGGCGATACCGAAACAAGCCGCGTCGATTTTCTGCGGTTTTTCCGCCGGGCGCTCCACCTCAACAGCATCACCCTTCTCCGCTGCAACGTCGTCGATGGACTGGGGAGCAGTCGGTGGGGCAAGAAATTCCGTGAGCATATCCTCGAGCGACGTGTAATCGGCACTGTGGAATGACTCTAACCGGAGAGGGTCTACGCGGTCCTTCTTCCAGTCGAATAGAGCCAGGTGGGTTTTCGTGCCCCCGATATCTCCGGCAATAATCATCTCGCCCTCATGTGCTCGCCCATTATTACGGCATCGGAAGCTCGGCAGCTGCGGCCTGATCGAGGAACCAGATGAGCCGGCCCTCCTCTGGCTTGACTAACGATGCCGGGAACTGTCGTTCTGCCTCGGTCTTCGGATCGAGGATCGCTCTGACGACTTCTGCCTTGCCACTTCCTGCAGCCAGAAACAGTACCACACTCGCACTGTTGATCGCAGCTAGGGTCATGGTCAGTCTGTGAGGTGGATCTTTCGGAGATTGCGTGGCTGCAATCGCACGTCGATAGTCCCGCAAGATTGGCGCTCCAGGAAACAGCGATGCCGTGTGCCCATCTTCACCCAGCCCTAATAGGATAAGGTCGAGTGATGGCGAGACCGATGGTGCGGTGTTCGTTGCGAGGCGCAGCTGCTGTTCGTACTCAGACGCCGCCGCCTGCGGGTCACTGGATTCCCCTGCCATACGATAGACCTGCGAGGACGGAATGTTCAGAGGAGTGAACAGCGTTTTACCGGCCAAGGCGTAGTTGCTCCGAGGGTCATTCGGTGGGACGCAGCGTTCATCGCTGAAGAAAAAGATGGTCCTGGACCAATCGAAGCGATCGGCAAAGGCGGGAGAGGCCAGCGCTCTGTAGAGGATTTCCGGCGTCGTGCCGCCTGAGAGAGCGATAACGAATTGACCCTTCGCACGAACAGCCTCTCTACCTACTTCCAGTATGAATTCAGCTGCCGCCTCTGCCACGGCTTGGCTATCGCTATGGATGCAGATTTCAGGGACTGCGGACATTCTACTTCTTGCGGGTACGTTTGCTCTTGGTACGCCGCGTCGCGGGGCGCTGCACCCGCGTGCGTGGGGTCAGGAGTTTCGTCAGGGTCTGAATCGTCGCGATTGGATTCTTGCCCAGAGGCAAGACGATGCCTTGAAGTTCATGCGCGTGGAGTGCCTGGATATCACCAATGGCTTGGGCCTGCGCGAGGGTGCGAAAGGTGAACGATTTTCCCGGAATGCTGAGATCGGGAGTCATCTGATCGACGAGTTGTAAAAATATTCCGCTCTTTGGGCCCCCTTTGTGGAGTTGGCCCGTCGAATGGAGATAGCGCGGGCCAAAACCAGCCGTCGTGGTCACATGGTGATGTGAGACGAGTGATTTTCGTAGCATGCGAATACCTTGTTCCATCTTGGAAGATGGTGTCGTATAGGCCAAGATCGCGACGTAGGCACCTGGCCGGCACTGACGCTTGAGTTGTAATGCAGCCTGTGCCGCCGTCACAGTAGCCTGTTTCGGCAATCGGCCGGTAGACTGGATGGTCGCCAGGACGCGGGCCGTGTTGTCTTTACTTTCTTGGACGTTCGGTTGATCGAACGGATGAATCCCCAAAAGGTGCCCCGCCAAAGCCGTGGCGACTTCCCATCGGAAAAATTCTCCGGCGAGATCGTACCGGTCTTGGAGCGTGAGCGTTAAGATTGGGTGACCCTGGCGTGCGAGCCCGGCGATCTGTCGGTCAAGCTGTCTATTCTCGTCTCCCTTCAGCCTCAAATACACAAAGAGCCGGTCCGTGCCGTACGCAGTCGGTGTGACAATCGGTTCATGCGCCACAGGGATAAGACCGGTGCCTTCTTTTCCCGTGCTTTCCGCAAGGAGCTGTTCCGCCCACAGACCAAATGCGGCGATCTGCGGTGATGTCATCAGGGTGATCTTGTTGCGTCCTGCTTGCGCCAGTGAGCCCATTACTGCGCCAAGATCGGCTCCGGGGTTCTGTTCGAGAGGGGATGGGATTCGACAGGCCTCGGCCATCGCGATGGCGCGTGTGAGTAATCGCGAGACATCAATTCCCATCAAGGCGGCAGGGACTAATCCAAAATAGGACAGCACCGAGTACCGCCCACCGATATCCGGTGGGTTGGTGAAGGTGCGCCAGAACTGATGCTCTGCTGCCAGTTTTTCCAACCCGGTGCCGGGATCGGTAATCGCGACAAACTGAGTGCCTCCTTGGTGGCCAGGGGTCTGGTGCACGAGTTCCCAAAAGTGGGCGAAGAGGGACATCACTTCGATGGTTCCGCCGGATTTACTAGCGAGGATGAACAGGCTTCGCGCCGGGTCAATTTCCCGCGTGACCTGCTGGACCCAACCTGGGACGGTAGAATCAAGGACCCACAGACGTGGGTACCCGCGTGACGATCCAAACGTTGTGCGAAAGACTTCTGGGCCCAAACTGCTGCCGCCCATCCCGAGCAGGACTACGTCCCGGATTCCGCGCTTTTTGGCCGAAGCGGCGAAGGTCCGCAATTCCTCCGCCCGACCTTTCATGTATTCGATGACGGTCAGCCAACCGAGCCGGTTGGCAATGTCTGTAGGATCTGGTTTCCAGAGCCGATGGTCTTGTGCCCAGAGCCGCTCGACCGCATGGGATGCGTCGAGGCGTGCATGCCCTGCAGCAACCAGGGATTGAAGTTCCGGGGGAAATGATCGATCAATCTCACGTGTCATAGTATGCCCTCTACGTATTGTAGTTATCGGATAAGAGAAACACAAACATGAGGCATCACCTATACCCTAGTGGTTCGGCGAATGGCAGAAGGCCCGTCTTGTACGATTTGCCTTGATGGAGAATGCGCGAGTCGAGAGAGCGGCTGGGGGCGATTATGGGCATCTATTGCCAGCCGCTGATTCAATTTCCATCTGTGTGTGACCTCAACTCGCCCCTCAACACGGCCGAGCGTGTGAACAGGCTCTGTGCAGCTCGGGCGGATGCGATGAGAGATTGATCGTACTGGCCCAGCTCATAGAGCACACGGGCCTGATTCATCAATCGTTCGATTTCGTCCGGCCTCTGTCCGGATAACGTACGACCATCAATGGCACTTACTTGCAGAGTCGCAGGCTGGAATCGATTCTCAACCTGGGCGATATTGGCTTCTGTCGAGTGACGGAGCGACTCGCGTTCCTTTGTAAGGCGGGCAACAATACGAGACCCTTCTGCGTGCAACTGACGAAGGGCAACGTCCAATTCATTGGGTTCCCAAGGCCAACGGATAAGATCTTCGTCGGCCTGGACGCGGGCTCTAAGGGCCATCCACTGGTGAGAGAATTGCGTGTAGTCGGTGGGCAAGAACTCACCCGCTCGCAATTCCACTAATTCTTGATCGATATGGCTAACCGCTTCAACCACATCTTGAGGCACGGCCTCTATGCAGCCGGAGATAGAGCCGGCGAGTGCCATGGCTCCCCATCCAAACAAGATTCGCGTGAGTCGTGGACAATGACTAGTCATTCCACAAATGTACCTTACTTCTTCATATACGTAGAGCATTTTTCTTTTTTTGATCTTGGCAAGCCTCGTCTCGGTTTCGAGGGAGACGGCCAGACGGTTTCCGCATTAAGCGTTCGCCCTCGTTGGTACGCTGGAGGAGTCAGTCATGTCGATCGCCGACTGTGCGTGAGTGAACGATGACTCCACCCGCACCACTCACACGTGTTCGTGGAAAATCACATCGAAAATCCTGGGCAAGCTTACATTGTCTGGAGCGATAGGGAAAACATCCCCTCTGCCCTCTTCGCCGAAACATGACGGCTCTTCCATTAATTGAGCGCATGGGTATGTTCGCAAGGGGAATGCCACGGCCGGCAGCGCGTGGATTGGGAGAAGGAGGCGTCTTTACAGCAGCATAGAAAGAGGAGTGTGCGATTGGCTTATACGGCCCTGGGGCAATCTAGTCCATCAGGAACAAAACTGCCTCAATATAAAAGAGTTATCAATGGGTTAAGACTTATGTCCCCCTGAGTTTGAGCGGGCAGAAGTAGAACGACATCATCTGCTTGAAAGCCCAGGGTTCACACACGTGACATCACAACCACTTTACCCACGAAATAGCTGTGCCGAGTACAGGGAACCATGGCTTGGCAGTTTTACAGCCGTATGCATGGTTGAGAAGGACTGTTCGTCACTTTGCTGAAAAGAGCGGGAGAGAGATCTCCCGGTGCCAGACGACCGACCTCGGATGAATCGTACCCAGTTTGACAGGGTACCAGGCCGCCCCTATAATGCCGGGATAATTTAATAAGTCTTCTCAGGCTAGGAGTGATTGCATGTCGTTTACATCGCAGCAGCCGTCGAATCTCAAGAAGAAACGTGAACATGGGTTCCGTAAGCGGATGAGCACGAAGAATGGCCGGAAGGTCTTGGCTCGTCGTCGCGCCAAAGGGCGAGCCCGCTTAACGGTGTAGGTCGAGCGACACTGACTAGGGGCTGCACGAAGGAATCTTTGCCCTCCGTTATGTGACCCACACAGGGTAGTTCCCATCACAGGACGATGGTGTGACATCATGGTCGAGTCTGGAGATCCAGGCTCGAAAGAAAGCCCTGTGCAAGCTGACCCTCTCCCAGGATGATGGTGATGTCGCAGGGTGCAGGCGCCAGGGATCTGTTTCTGAAACGTAGTCGTGACATCGAGTATGTGAAGCAACATGGCCATCGTATTTCGACAACTTTATTTAATCTTATGATTTGTCGGACCGATGTGGATGGCAGCCGCGTTGGTATTGTGGTGGGAAAGCGATTCGGGGGAGCCGTCAGTCGAAATCGCGGCAAGCGTCTGTTTCGAGAGCTCACTCGTCAACTACGTGGGCAATTGATTTCTGGGCACTCGCTCGTCGTCTTCCCCAAGCGGACTTCGATTGCACAGCCTTTTGCCGTCTTGAAAGAAGTATGGGTGGCGACGCTTCAGCGTCAACGGCTGCTTCGTATGCATGAGGACTAGTGTGCGCCAGTAGTGCCAAGCTATGTGGACCGGATTACCTGATTGAATTTCGCCCAGCCTTAGACCAACAGACCCTTTCTAAGGTAGGCGCAACCTTGTTATCTG